>NZ_JAZQPU010000420.1:0-50511 GCF_045628745.1 Pedobacter sp. | reverse complement strand
GCGGAGAGAGAGGGATTCGAACCCTCGGTACCGTTGCCAGTACGACAGTTTAGCAAACTGTTCCTTTCGGCCACTCAGGCATCTCTCCATTTCCCTTCATTTACTTGCTGTGAGGGAGTGCAAATATAGTAAATGATTCCTTTTTGCAAAAGAAAATTACACAGTTTGTAGATAATCTATGCGAACATGATAGATGCTCATCAGCATCGTCTTGAATATCAGTTTAATAGTTTCTAAATCTTTTAACGTTAAATCGCAATTATCTAACTGATTTTGTTCCAATTTGTAATTTATGATGCGTTCCACAAGGTCATTGATGCTTTGAGCATCTGGATTTTTCAAACTTCTGGACGCTGCTTCGACAGAATCTGCCAACATTAACACACCTGTTTCTTTAGAAAATGGTATAGGTCCAGGATACCTGAAAATATTTTCATCCACAAATTTCTCCGGTGAATTCTTTAAAAAGGATTGATAAAAATAATCTACACGTGTATTACCATGGTGTGTTCTGATAAAATCGATGACACTCTCTGGTAATTGGTGCCTTCGGGCGATCTCAATTCCTTTAAGCACATGTTTGATGATGATTTGTGCACTTTGCTCATAAGGCAGCTTGTCGTGCGGACTTTTACCTGTATTTTGGTTCTCAATAAAATATTGAGGATTTTCAATTTTACCAATATCGTGGTACAAGGCACCAGCTCTAACTAATAAAGAGTTTCCGCCAATTTTAAAGATTGCGGCTTCGGCAAGGTTAGCTACCTGTAAGGAATGCTGAAAAGTGCCTGGTGCTTTAAAGGCCAGCTCGCGCAGTAATTTATTATTAGTATTGGTCAACTCTATGAGGGCTACATCTGAGGTGATGCCAAATACTCTTTCAAAAGCATAAATTAATGGATAGGCAATTAAGGACAATAAAACACTGACTGCAAAAGGAACAAAGTTTATCCATTCAATTTCCTGGAAAGATCCTTCACGTAGCAGACCAATACCAATGAAACAGATGAAGTAGGAGGTGAGGATAAAAAGTGCTGAAAGTAACAGTTGTTCCCTTTTTACCAGGTTACGAATGCTATAAATGGCTACCATACCCGCCGTAATCTCATAATAAACAAACTCAAAACTATTGGGTACAAAAAAACCTGCAATTAAAATAACCAATAAATGAAGATATAAGGCAAGCCTTGTATCAAACAAGATTCTGATGATAATAGGTACTATGCAATAAGGAATATAATATAAAGTGGGTAAATTTAATTTGATGGCCCATGTTAAGGCTAATAACATGGTTGTAATGACCAGCAACAACAAGGAAATCTGACGGTTGTCTGCAAAGATATCCTTTCTAAACATGTATAGGAATACCATGAGCAGGCATAAATTAAAACCGACCAGTAAAATCTGACCTAAGTAAACAAGGCTACTGTCGCCAATAATTTTTGTTTGCGCCTCGTAGGTTGCTTTGAAGGATTGTAATTTCTGATATGTTTCTTCATCAATTACATTGTTCTTGGCAATGATCAATTCGCCTTTCTGAACCATACCATGTGTTGTTGACAAGCTGTTGACGGTATTATTTTGAACAATGGTAGTCATTCGCTCATCAAAAATGATGTTAGGTTGTAGATGATCCTCTACCAAACCAAGAACCATGGTTTTGATTTGCTCATTTTTGATGTTAAAACTATTATTAAAAAAAGCTAAAGCCGATTGAACCGTATATAGGTCTTGCGTATTGATGGTTTTTGAAATATTGTTATTCAATAAAGTGAGGTCGTAGTTCTTGTTCTCTTTTTGATGTTTGGTATTGATGGCAATTATTCCTTTGGTATAAATATTCGAAAGGATCTTAAAGGAAGCGGTTTTGTATTTTTGCATTTCGCCTTCTGGAAGGCTGCTTGTTTTCCATTTTACATCAAACTCATCTAAATAAGCATTCTCAATCGCTTTGTTAATATCTGCATTGTACCTGTAGATGGGTAATACATTGTTTAAAGCATCTTGCTTATCGGTAATGACCTGAGGACTGGTTTTTAAGATGGCAAAGCTAAAGGGGGCGATCAGGTCTTTGTTTAACCATACTTTACCTTTCTCAAATTCATACCTGAACCTGGGTTGCTTTGGTAAAAAATAGGTGATGATCAACACAGTGAGCACCATCATCATGTATTTGATATTTGATGAATACTTTCTGTAAAGTACTTTATGGGAATTCTTCTTGATCTTTGCCAAAATATTAAAATTGATTTGTTTCAAAATTAACATTAATTAATTGATAATGTTGATTTATTAATATAATGCATTCATTATCAGCGCCATTTTCGTAAATAAAACTTCTAATTTTGCTGGTGATTTCTTTACATCTCTGCTCAGAATTATAATCCTAAAAATGATAGGTCAATTTTATACCTTTGGCCACTCGAAAAAATTACCATGTCAAATCTTAAAGGTGCGAATAAGCTGTCAGCAGCAGGTGTATTAATTAGTCTAGGAATAATTTATGGTGATATAGGTACTTCACCATTATATGTTTTTAAAGCTATTATTGGCGACAGGCTCATTACCCCAGAGCTTATCTTAGGAGGCTTATCCTGCATTATCTGGACCTTAACCTTGCAGACTACAATTAAATATGTTGCTATTACGTTACAAGCAGACAATAAAGGAGAGGGTGGCATATTTTCTCTCTATTCTTTAGTGAAACGGAGAGCAAAATGGTTAATTATCCCTGCGATGATAGGTGGGGCTGCATTGCTCGCGGATGGTATAATGACACCTGCCGTTACTGTTTCTTCAGCAATTGAAGGTTTGCAGATTATTTATCAGGATCTGCCTACTGTACCTATTGTATTGGCCATTATAGTGTTTCTGTTTGTTTTGCAACAATTTGGCACCTCACTCGTTGGTAAAGCCTTTGGACCTGTAATGTGGCTTTGGTTTACCATGATTGCTGTTTTAGGCGCTGTTTACATTTTACAATTTCCAGAAATACTTAAGGCTGTCAACCCCTATTATGCTTATCATATCCTAACGACCAATCCAGAGGCTTTTCTCATTATTGGTGCTGTTTTTTTATGTACTACAGGTGCTGAAGCCTTATATTCAGATTTAGGGCATTGCGGTAGATCAAATATCCGGATAAGCTGGATTTACGTGAAGACCTGTTTAATTTTAAATTATATGGGTCAGGGTGTTTGGTTATGGAAATTACAGGGTACACACCTAAATGATGTCAATCCTTTTTACCATTTAATGCCAGATTGGTTCCTTATTTATGGAATATCCATCGCTACTGTTGCTGCTGCTATTGCAAGTCAGGCCTTAATTTCAGGTTCTTTTACATTAATTGCGGAAGCCGTGCGTTTGAACCTATGGCCTAAGGTTAAAATCAATTATCCAAGTGATCAAAAGGGGCAACTGTACGTTCCGTCTATGAACTGGCTGTTATGTATAGGCTGTATCATTGTGGTATTGATTTTTAGAGAATCTACCAATATGGAGGCTGCATATGGCTTGTCCATCACAGTCGCCATGCTAATGACGACCATTTTAGTCGCTGTCTTTTTAATGCGAAAAAGGGTGCCCATGTATTTTATCCTTGCCTTTTTAGCTATATATGGTGTAATTGAACTCACCTTTTTAGCTGGTAACATTGCCAAAATATTCCATGGTGGCTGGTTTACCGTATTATTAGGCATGTCCTTGTTTTCTATTATGTATGCCTGGCATAATGGTCGCAGAATTCGCAACCGCTACCTTCGTTTTGATGATATTGAGAAGTATTATCCTATTATTGAGAAAATATCTAATGATGTCACAATTCCAAAATACTCCTCGCAATTGGTGTATTTAACAAGTGCTAATTTTAAGTCAGAGATAGAATCTTCTATCATGTATTCCATCATCCAGAAACATCCAAAAAGAGCAGATGTGTATTGGTTACTTCACGTAGATGTAACTGATGAGCCTTATACCATGGAATATAAAGTGAGTCCTTTAATTAAAGGAAAACTGATCAGGGTAGATTTCAGGTTGGGATTCCGCATTGAGCCAAGGGTAAATGTGCTTTTTAGAAAAGTAGTGGAAGACATGGTGAAAAATAACGAGGTAGATATTTCGAGCAGGTATGCCTCCTTAAGTGAGCATAAAATTGCCGGTGATTTTAGATTCGTAGTCCTTGAAAAAGTAATGTCAAGTGCTTATAGCCTGAGTTTAATTGAAAGAGGCACAATGGTGTATCATCAGATTCTCAAGAATTTTAGTGTTCCTGAAGAAAAAGGGTTTGGCTTAGATTTGAGCTTTGTAACGGTAGAAAAGGTTCCTCTGGTGGTAGACATTCCAACAGATTTTGAGCTGAAAAGGATTGACAATAATGAAGTTACAGAAGAGGAGAATAGCGTTATTTGTAAATAAAGCTGCTTTTTCGGAAATCTGAAGGTCTACTGCCAGTTTGCTGATAAAATGCTTTGCTGAAAGCGGCCAAACTATTGTATCCGGTGGCAAAGGCAATTTCACTGGTGGATTTCTCCGTTTCCAAAATCATCTCTATGGCTTTTACTATTCTTAATAATTTGAGATACTGCAGAAAAGAGATACTCATTGCCGATTGGAATAACCTGGAAAAGGTTCGTTCACTCATCCCGAAAAGATGGCTCAAATCTTCGAGGTTTAAAGCATGAGCAAAGTTTAAATTCATGTAAAGGATAATCGGTTTTAGCCTTTCATTCTTTGTCGTAGGTAGTGCTATAGGAAATGCCTGTGTGTTCAATACAGGCAAAAGATTTTTAATGGTCGATAAAAATTGATAGCCCTGGTCTTTGGCGGTAATTAATCCATTCCATCGTTCCGTAAAAATGATCATCTCAAAAAGCAAGTTATTTATTGGGTATATGCTCAGCTCACTAAAAAATGGATTGTTTTCATCTCCTTCAGCGTTATAATAAATATTTCTGATCACCGTGCCATGGTGTCGAACTTCGAGGTAATGGGGCAATGCTTTAGGTACCCAAACGTAGTGCCTGGCTGGAATAATATAACTTATGTTTTTAGCATGTATATAGGCTATTCCTCCCTGAACATACGTTAATTGCCCTTTTTGATGGGAATGCAGGGGTAACTTGCGTTCAATCTTTTCATGTATCACAACAATACCTTCTTTATTCTCGTCAATTGCATCCAGGTAGGATTGTGTGTGATCAGTTTTCATTGGCTGAAATAGACTAATTTTTGGCAATATAGATAAAATTGCCGGCCTTCAGCTTATCTACATTTGCACATTCTCAAAATATATGTATTTCAGCCGAAAAATAATTGCGCTTTTATGCCTTCCATTTTTTGCCTCCGGGCTTGTTTATGGCCAGCAAAAAACGATTGCCGTACCACTTTCTATAACCCAAGTATGGCAAAGAGCAGAGGTAAGTAACAAGTTATTAAAAATGAAAAACCGAAAGGTGGCGGGGGCTGAAGAAGCCATATTAGATGCAAAAGCTGAACGCCTGCCTGAAGTTAGGGTAGAAGGCGAATATGCTAAAGTAACTAATATGCCCATTTATAATAATGGTCTTTTACATACGCATGATCAGGGAGAAGTGATTCATACTACTTATACCGTTGGTGCAGAGGCTTACCTTAACCTCTATAACGGAAATAAAACAAACCTTAAAATCAAGGCACAAGAGGAAAAAAGGCAGTTGGCTCAAGAACAGCTGAACCTGTCGATCTCTGAAATTAAACTGCGTTGTGCTGGTTTTTACCTTGAAATGCAGCGAAGCATTGTCTTCAAAACCTTATTACTGAAAGATATCAGCGACCAGGAAAAACAGTTAGAAGAAATCAGGGCACTATTAAAAAATGGTGTAGTATTAAAAAGTGATGTACTGCGTGCTGAATTAAAGTTATCAAGACAAAAGATGTCGCTGCTAGAAATAGAAAATGATTTTACCATTGCTAATCAAAAGCTCGCTATTTTACTTGGTGAACCTGATGATTTTCAAATTCAACCGGATCCAATTGGCACAGCGGATGTCAAAGTTAAGGAATATGAAGATTACCTTAATGATGGGATGGCTAACTCACATGAGTTAAAAATTTCTGAACAGGAAACGGAACTGAGTAAGCTGGAACTGAAGAATGTAAAATCTAATGTTTCCTTGAAACTGGGTTTGTTTGCTACCTATAAATATTCCTATCCTCAAATACAATTTTATCCTTATGCTATTTCATTATATGGTTTAGGATTAGGCGGTTTAAAAGCAAGCTTTCCTGTATCTGAATTCTATCATAATAAACATAAAACCGAAGAGGCTAAAATAGCATTACATTACCAGGAACTTGAGCATTCGGCTACAAGTGACCAGGTAAGACAAGACGTTAAGGAGGCTTACTTACGTTACAAAGAATGTCTGACTAGAATTAAAGTGGCTGAAGAAAACATTAGACATGCACAAGAAAATTTAAGAATTATAAACAATACCTATTTCAATCAACTTTCCTTGCTAACGGATTTATTAGACGCAGATACACAACTCTTACAAACTCGTTTCGATTTGGCAGCTTCGCAAATTGCCGCACAACTACAATATTATAAATTACAAAAAGCCACAGGTGAACTTTAAATGAAAAAGAATTACACGACTACTGATCAGTTAATTACTAAAGTTACTGCCTGGATTGCTGCCATTATTGGCGTTCTATTATTGATTTGGGGGGCAAGCTCCTTATGGGATCTGTATAAATATGAAGAAACGAATGATGCACAGGTTGAAGAATACATTAATCCTATTACTTCGAGGGTAACAGGGTACATCAGAAAAATACAATACGAAGAAAATCAGGAGGTAAATGAAGGTGATACCTTGCTGATTATTGATAACAGTGAATATATACTTGGAGAGCAGGAAGCTGAAGCTGCTTTAATGAATGCGCAGGCACAAATTAAAGTGTTGGAAAGTAATGAGGAAACTACCAGACGTATAGCTAAAGTTAGTGAGGCGCAAATTGCTGCCGCAAAAGCTAAGTTATTAAAGCAACAACAAGATCATGAGCGTTATTCTAAACTTTTCAAAGCCGAATCTGCTACGCTGCAACAACTAGAAAACAGTAAAGCAGCCTTGGATGTGGCTAATGCAGAATACCTTTCTGCCAGGAGTAATTATGAGGCTTCCATTTCAAAAGTGGATGATATTAAATCTCAAAAAGGGGTTTACCAGGCAGAAATTAAACGTAGAGATGCTTTGTTAGGAAGAAATAAATTAGATGTGGGTTATACTGTTATTACTGCCCCATACCATGGTAAAATGGGTAGAAGGACAATTCAGCAAGGTCAATTGATACAAGCTGGTCAAACCTTAGCTTTCATTGTTGACCAGAAAGCTGGTAAATGGGTAATTGCTAATTTTAAGGAAACACAGATTGCTGAAATGCATATCAATACTGAAGTAGAAATTGTAACTGACGCTTTTCCTCACGAAACTTTTAAGGGTAAAGTGATTTCATTGTCTCCTGCTACCGGAGCAAGGTTTTCTTTACTGCCTCCAGATAATTCTACAGGTAATTTTATAAAAGTGGTACAACGTATACCTGTGAAAATTGTATTGACTGATTCTAAAGCTAAGATAGATAAACTGCGTGCTGGAATGAATGCTAATGTTACTGCTGTAAAATAATAATGAGCAAAAACATGCCGCTTTTTAAGTCCTGGGTGCCTGATTGGTTCATCAAGTTTACCATTTTTATCGTCGTATTGCCAACATTGTTGCTCTTTAACCTTTCTTTAGTTAATGTTAACGCTGCTACAGGATATTATGGCATTGAGCCTGCTGATGTTCAATATAGCATGATCGTTTTTTATGTTGCCCTAGTCAGTTATATTTCCCTTGAAAAACGCTTCTTTGTTTTTGTTGCTGCCAAAGAATATTTTATTGTAGGTACATTAATTCAAATGCTTGCTGCCTATGTTTGTTTCAGGACCTCAAATTTCTATGTGCTGCTTGTATTTAGATTTATACAGGGGATGGCAAATTGTGGTACGACAAGTATAAGCCTGAATTTGATATTTAGCAGGCTACATTCTGATAAAGCCAGAGAGATTGGTTATTCTGTATTTTATGGAATGTTGGTGTGTATGGCTCCAATGTCAATGTTTCTGACTTCGAGTTTGATAGATACCTATGATTTCAGGTTTTTATATAAGGCAGCCATTTTCTGTTATATTCCTGGTGCTGTTATTTTATATAATATTTTAAATACGGTTAGACTCCATAAAAGGATCCCCTTGTATCAGCTTGATTGGGCTAGCTTTATTATTTATTCCTCTTTTTTGTGCCTGTTGGGGTATATATTTATTTATGGTCAACAATACTTATGGTTTGAAGATCAAAGAATAGTTTGGAGTACCGTTGCTATGGTGTCCTTATTAGGGCTACACTTATTTAGGCAGCGTAATTTAAAAAGGCCTGCTCATGACTTAAGGGTGTTCAATTTTAAAAATTTTTTAATAGGCATATTTTTAATGTTTGTGCTCTATGTTTCCAGGGGATCTTTGAACATAGCTACTCAATATTTTGGCACTGCCTTAAAAATGGATCCTATACACATCGGGAAATTAATGGCAGTTAACATAGTGGGCATTGTATTGGGTGTAATCATTTCGTCAAGAATGCTGCTGTCAAAAAGACCTTTGAGGTTAATATTAATTTATGGCTTTGTGTTTCTACTGGTATTTCATGTGATGATGTCCTTTCTGTTCGATTCAGTAGCAGATGCTTCGAGTTTCATCGTCCCTTTAACTTTACAAGGATTAGGCGCGGGCATGCTAATGACACCAATTATCATATTTTCCGTTTCTGCTGTGCCTCAGGCCATGGCTAATACAGCCTCAGGTATTACAGCTGTATTTAGGTTTATTGGTTTTTGTACCAGCATAGCGCTCATTAACTACTTTTCGCTTTACCGAAAAACAGATCATATCAATCGCCTGCAGGGACAGTTAAGTACGCTCAATGCAGTGGCTCTTGAACGACTAGCGATATATAAACAAATGTTTGTGGCTAAAGGTATTCCAGAAGACCAGGCCGTAAAAATGTCAAATAAAATGTTGTCAGAGTCAATCGATATACAAGCACAACTGCAGTCTGCTGTTGATTATTTTAATTGGATAGGTAGTTTACTGGTGCTTGTAGTACTCATTGTGGCATTGATTCCTTTTATCCACAGAACTATTATCAATTTAAAATCCAGATTGCCTGTGCCCATATCTTATTAATCGTCTTTAAAGAGAATTTGCAATTTAATTAACGGGTTTTTAGTCTTTTTGCATTATTATTGGCAAATCATAAGAGGTCTTCGACTTTAGATGGCTCATAAATGATGTAAAAAAGATAAAAATTTTAATGAACCGTAAATATTTCCTCTCCGCGCTGGCAATTTCAAGTATTTCTATTCCTGGTATAAGTAACCTGTCGGAGGCAGCAACAATTACTGCCAATGAAGCCAAACGCAGACATAAAATCCCTTCTTATCTTGTAGGGGGTGACACCATTGGCATTACTTGTCCGGCAGGAGCGATTACACTTGAAGAAGTTTTACCTTCCATCCAGCTGATGGAAAGTTGGGGTTATAAAGTAAAAATTGGGAAGACCGTAGGTGCTCATTATTTTACCCTTGGGGGTACCGATGAGGAGAGAGCCATGGACTTGCAAGAAATGTTAGATAATCCTGATATTAAAGCAATCATGTGTGCCAGAGGTGGCTATGGGGCGGTGAGGATTATTGATTTAATAGATTTTAAACGCTTTGAGGCTCATCCAAAATGGATTATCGGCTTCAGTGACATTACCGTACTGCATGCTCACCTTGATAGAAAATTTAAAATCGCCTCTATTCACTCCAAGATGTGTAATAGCTTTCCTTCAGATTGGACCAAGGCAGAACCTATACAAATTGAGACTATCTTATCCATAAGGCAAGCCTTGGCAGGGCAGGCATTACGCTACACAGCCCCTTATGACGAACTAAACAGGTTAGGCGATGTGCAAGCCCCATTGATAGGGGGTAACCTGAGTATTATAGAAACCTTAGCTGGTAGCGATTCTGATATCAACACTGATGGAAAAATTCTCTTTCTTGAAGATACAGGAGAATATCTATATAGCATTGATCGTATGTTCTGGAATTTAAAGCGTAGTGGGAAATTAGATAAATTAAAGGGTTTAATTATTGGAGGCTTTAAAGTTAAACTTACCGAAGGTGGTGATGATTTTGGAAAAACCATTCAGGAAATTGTATCAGAAAAAGTGAAGGAATTTAGTTATCCCGTTTGCTTTCAATTCCCGGTAGGACATCAAAAAAATAACTACGCCTTAAAGTGTGGCGTAGTCCACCACCTGGAGGTGCAGAAGCAAGGAACAACCCTTACTTCTATTTTTTGATCAGCTGCTCATCTTCCTTGTCATCATCCTTTTTGGTGTTGTTACCAAGGTCTGTTTTGGGCGTATCTTCCTGAAGTGAGGCCATATCTGCAGCTTTTAACTGGTCGTTATGGTCATTTTCTAAATTTAAATTTTCAGTAGATGGATTCCCTGAACTATCACGAAATTTACTATCGCTACGGAAGCTGGGTTGGGCAATATGCTGTGGATGATTTACATCATAATCCTCATTACCAGGCCCTTTGTGTTTGTCTTTTTGCTCTTCTTTTTTCATGGTTTGGATTGATTAATGTGATATCTGTTAAACAAAATACCACCTTAATGGTTTTAACAGGGGAAAGATAGTATGCTGATGAAGATGTAAAAACGTTATTCATTTGTTTAAAAACCAATATTTATTATCTTTAAACCAATAATTACTTTATTTTTTATAAGAAACCCATGGAAAAATTTTCAAAATTAAAAGAACTAATTGCCGGAGTTGAGGCAGATGCAGAGAAATTTTATAACTCAGGAAATGGTGCAGCTGGTACTAGAGTTCGTAAAGCAATGCAAGATCTAAAAACATTAGCTCAGGATATCCGTACAGAAGTAACTGAGAAAAAAAATAGTGCGAAATAAGCTTTATGAGCATTGATAAAAAGGTCTGCAACTGTAGACCTTTTTTTGTTTTTTATGAATGATGAAGATGAAAAAAGGTACCGAAAGATTATCCATATTGATATGGATGCCTTTTATGCGTCCGTAGAGCAACGCGATTTTCCTGAGTATAAAGGTAAAGCTATTGCTGTTGGCGGTAGCCCTGAAGGCCGGGGAGTGATTGCTACGGCAAGCTACGAAGCTAGACAGTATGGTATACATTCTGCAATGTCTTCAAAAAAGGCAATCCAGCTGTGTCCTTTCCTTATTTTTGTGCGCCCGCGTTTTGATGCCTATAAAGAAGCCTCTATCCATATCCGCGAAATCTTTAGTCGATTTACAGATTTAATCCAACCCTTATCGCTAGATGAAGCTTATCTAGATGTAACTCAGGATAAATTAGGTATTGGCTCAGCCCTGGAAATTGCGGCGAAAATTAAACAGCTGATCAAGGAGGAACTGCAATTAACAGCCTCTGCCGGTGTTTCTATCAATAAGTTTGTAGCCAAAATAGCATCCGATATTAATAAGCCCGATGGTCTAACCTTTATTGGTCCCTCCAAAATTGAAAGTTTCATGGAAAAGCTGCATGTAGAAAAATTTCATGGGGTAGGGAAGGTGACGGCCGAAAAAATGAAACTTCGTGGATTACATACCGGGGCTGATTTAAAGAAACTAACAGAGGCTGAACTCGTTCACCTTTTCGGCAAATCTGGTCATTTTTACTACAAAATTGTTCGCGGACTGGATGATAGAAAAGTGGAGTCAAACAGGGAAACTAAATCTGTAGGCGCAGAAGACACCTTTTCACATGACCTGGTTTATGAGGAAGAAATGCATCTCGAACTGGAAAAAATAGCCAGGATTGTGGAAACCCGGATCAACAAAAATCAGCTCAAGGCCAGAACCATTACGCTGAAGATCAAATTCAGTGATTTCAGAACCATTACCCGAAGTAAATCTTTTCCTAGGGCCATTGCCTCCTATGATTTTATTTTTCAAGCAGCCAAAAATCTGTTGGCTACAGTTGACATGCAAGGTCAAAGTGTGCGTTTGCTTGGCATTACAACCTCTAATTTTGGAGAGGATACCTTAGGGAACCAGCACGAGGGTTACCAGGGAAGGTTGTTTTCCTGATCCTGGGAAATAAGTTTTCACTTAATTGCAACATAAAATAAATAAAATAAAAAATTTCTATAAGTCACAAAAAAGTAATAGATTAAGGGTAATTCTTTAAGTTAATTCTTTTTCGTACATTTGTATAACTTATTTGTTAAAGACATAAACAAAATTGTCTTATTCATCGCACCACCTAACCTGATAACTATGAAAAAATACGTTGTAGGAATAGCCGGAATCCTGGTCATCTTAGTTGCACTTACCTCTATTAGCTGGAAATCTGCCGGAAAAATTACCACTATTGAAAAAATCAGCGCTACCGCCACTGCAGACAGTGAATACAATATTTACCTTAGGGATATTTATGACTCAGCGGCACTTGGACAGAATGGTTTATCTATGGAAGTTTTTGAAAAGGCAGTTACCGGGTTTTATAACCTTAAAATTTCTGGAAAAGTAGCTGAAGATAAATCAATTTTATCAATTGCGGATTTTGACCAGAACAGCACTAAAAAACGTTTATGGATTATTGACCTTAACCAAAAGAGGTTGATTTTAAATACCTGGGTTGCTCATGGCCAACATAGTGGAGCCGATAAAGCTACACACTTTTCTAATGTTAATAATTCATTCCAAAGCAGTATTGGCTTCTATGTAACCGGAGAGATTTATAATGGACAACATGGTAGGTCTTTACGTTTAGATGGAATGGATGAAGGCTTTAATAGCAATGCCCGTAAAAGATCAATTGTTGTTCATGGTGCATCTTATGTAAGCCAGGGTACAATTAATGCTTTAGGAAGATTAGGTCGTAGTCAGGGGTGCCCTGCTGTAGCGCCTGAACTAGCTAATACCGTTATTGATGCCATTGGAGGTAAAACTGTACTTTTCATTAATGTGAGTGATGAGTCTTACTCTTCAAAATACTTAAATCAAGGCTTGGCTGCTCAACTTGCCAGTAACTCTTTAGGACAACAAAAAACCTTAGACACTGTATCCAGCATCTAAGGTTAAATTCTATTTATATTTATAAATTAAAAGCAGGCTGGGTTAATCCCTAGCTTGCTTTTAGTTTTTGCAGGTAGGAGTAAAGCACTACATCAAGACCATATACATCTTTTCTAATTTGTAATGCACCGTCTTCCGCTGCCCAGCAAGTAAAATAAGTAAGGTAAACAGGAATTTGCTTTGGCAGGGCTACCGTTCTTGCCTCTTGATTTTCTGTTTGCGCCATCTCTGTTTTGATTTTCTCAAAGGTAGCACCGTTGCCAAATAAGGCTTGAGCAAGTTCTAATGGTTTCTCTACACGTACACAGCCATGACTTACTGCGCGCACTGATTTGTCGAATGCTGCTTTGGCTGGCGTATCATGTAGATAAACTGCAAATTCATTGTTAAATAAGAATTTGATCTTTCCTAAAGAGTTGTCATTTCCAGCACGTTGTTTAAATGCATAAGTTTTGCCTGCATCAGCAGCCGTCCAGTCTATCAACTCCGTATCTTCTATGATCTTTCCATCTTTATATACATCAATGTTATTGTTAGCCAGGTAATACCTGTCGGCAGCAGCATGTTTAGAAATTTCATTTGTAGCTATGCTTTCTGGAATATTCCATATTGGGTTCACTTGTACACTATGGATCATGCTGCCCAATTGTGGTGTTTCTCTTGAAAACGGACGATCTTTCTTTAAATCATTCTCATCATATTCTTTCAAGATGTCAGTGCTGTTCAATTTGCGGCCTTCACCCACACATACTTTCATGTTTAAAGTAGATTTACCATCTTCAATAACATCTAATCTAAAATCTGCAATGTTGACGATTACAAATTTCTTGTCATCATTTCTGTTCTTCCATCTTAGTCTTTCCAAGTTTACCTCTAATACCCTTGCCGTCTCTTCTGCAGTAAGTCCTGCTGCGGTAACACCATTGGCTAAGCCTTTTTGAAGGGCAAGGTATTGGGCACCCTTAGGTTGAATACTGTCTAAATAACTGTTCAGGTCAGTCACATTTAACACAGCCATCATGGAGCTGCTGTCAGGGCGTTTTGTTTCCGTATGGTAACTAGCATAAATTTTCCTGGGACTGATTACGCCGAATTTTAAAGCGTTGCTATAATCGATCAAGGAGTTCGCGGTCATAATTTCCAGTTCGGCAATAACTTTATAGGCAGCTTCTACAGATTTTATCGAATCTTTCTCATATACTTTTGTTAGGAGATTATTAATTGTATTCGCGGCAAACAGCTGTGGATCCAGGCCATGTGTATTTGCTTTAGAGAAATAAGTAGCCATATTTTTCAACTGGTCTTTTGGCAAATGCTGGGAAACCAAAACAGGGTCAAAATCGTTGCTTTCATAAAAAGCAGTAATGAATTTAGGATTTCTTAAATGTGCTTTCTTTTCTTCGAGGGTTTTTTTGAAAACGGCAACGAAAGCATCATTTTCTACTTTTTTGAAAACTTTATTTTTTGTTTCTTTGAAAAAAACCTGTCCTATATCCGAACGGCTTTTTTTACAGGCTTGCAGTGTAAATAGGGTCACCAGCAAGAGGAGGGAAGCGTGGAAACTTATTCCTTTAGCGTAATTTTTTTTAATCATACTCTTGTATAATAAATTTCATGCCTACTTTTATTTTACAATGATTTTTGTTACCTTTTTCCACAAAAAATTATCTGTTCAAACACTTATCCACAATTTTTTCTGTAAACTACTTCGTATGATTGTGCAAATGAATTAGTTAGAAAAAAGACAAAATATTCCTACTCAATGTTAGTAAAATTTGTGATCTTCGCATCCCCAACCACGAGTATTTCTTCTTACTCCGGGAGTTTAGAAATCAATAAAACGAAAGCATAACTATGAATAACACTTGTATACAAGTATGGAATAACTGTCTTCAAATTATTAAGGATAATATCCCGGCCCAGAGTTTCAAAACCTGGTTCGAGCCGATAGCGCCTCTTAAATTGGAGGAGAAAGTTCTAACCATACAGGTGCCGAGTTTATTCTTTTATGAGTGGTTAGAAGAGCATTACGTAAGTTTACTTAGACGTACTGTGAAGTTGCAACTAGGTGAAGAAGGACGTTTGGAATACAATATTGTAGTTGATCAAAGCTCAAATGGGGTTTTGCCATATACTACTAAAATGCCTTCAAGTGGTAATGGTTCTGATAACCGCAAACAAAGCATGCCGGTTCCGGTTAACATTAACCGCGATATCAAAAACCCTTTTGTCATTCCAGGATTAAAAAAAATTCAGGTAGATCCACAACTGAATGCCAATTATACTTTCGAGAATTATGTAGAGGGCGATAGCAATCGCCTGGCACGCTCTGCGGGTCACGCTGTTGCTGCAAAACCTGGAGAAACATCATTCAATCCTTTAATGATTTATGGTCCGTCTGGGATGGGGAAAACTCACTTAGCGCAAGCCATAGGTAACCAGATCAGACAAACACTTCCTGATAAACTAGTCATTTATGTTTCTTGTGAAAAATTTTGCCAGCAGTTTGTAGAATCCTTAAAAAACAATACGATCAATGATTTTGTGAACTTTTACCAGGCAATGGATGTAATCATCATGGATGACGTGCATAACTTTGCTGGAAAAGAGAAAACACAAGATATCTTTTTCCATATTTTCAACCACTTACACCAGTCAGGAAAACAAATCATTATTACTTCCGATAAAGCACCAAAAGACTTATCTGGCTTGGAAGAGCGTTTGTTGAGTCGTTTTAAATGGGGACTTTCAGCAGATTTAACCTTACCAGATTTACAGACCAGAATTGCTATTCTTAAAAAGAAGATGTATGTAGACGGTATAGATCTTCCAGAAGAAGTAGTTGAATATGTGGCGCATAACATCAATAATAACGTAAGAGAGCTTGAAGGTGCCATGGTATCTTTGCTAGCTCAATCTACTTTAAATAAAAAAGAAATCGATCTTCCATTGGCTAAAGCAATGATGAAAAACTTCATCAAAAACACCAATAAAGAAGTTTCGATGGATGTGATCCAGAAATTGGTTTGCGAATATTTCGAAGTTCCTATGGACTTGCTTAAAGCGTCGACCCGTAAAAGAGAAGTGGTTCAGGCACGTCAGATTTCTATGTATTTATCTAAAGCAATGACAAGGTCTTCCTTAAAAACTATCGGTGCATTTTTTGGCGGCAGAGATCACTCTACTGTAATTTATGCTTGCCAGACCGTAGAAGACCTGATCCAGACTGACAAGAAGTTCAGGACTTACGTGAACGATATTGAGAAAAAACTTAAAATGGGATAATTATCCCTTTCTGGAGCGGATGACCTGTGATGCTACAATAGCATCTTCCGTTAAGCCTAATAGCAGGTCAGGCGCTCCAGTCTTCGCTTTAATTTCCTTACGCAGGTAATAGAAAGTATAGGAAGAAGCTATCGCTGTTAAGCCAGCAATTAATGCCCCTTCGTAGGGGTTTTTCCTCGCTAGGCTATAAATTACAGCACCAGAAACAGCACCCATTATGGCTCTTCCAGAGAGGGGAGCAGGTTTAATTCTGTCAGGTGTACTTGGTAATTTGTCGCCACCCATTTCTCCTGCAGCCATCAAATAGGCAGCAATCTTCAACGATGGTTTTGCAAGAAACTTCAGTAATGGATTTTTAGGTTTAAAAATAGAGGCCTGACTGGCGAGGTTAGTACTGATCACTAATGCTGAAATACTTCTCATTCCTGCAATGCAGCCAAGTGCCATGGCCTGGTAGATATATTTGCTTTTCATATTTGCCTGTTTTGTGAAAGATAACAAGACATTGGCCATATAGTTTGTTCAGCGCTATGGATTTAATAGCCCTGTTGCAGGTTCACCAGGTCATCAATAGGCTCACCAGCAACAAATTTATTGAAATTCTTAATGAACTGGTCGAGTTTACCATCGTCTTCATTTTCATCACCACCCCCAGTATGCTGGGTTAAAATTATATTCTCCATATCCCAAAAGACGTGAGTTGTGGGCAATGGTTCAATGGCCGTAACATCTAACACAGCACCAGCCAGAACGCCGTTATGAAGGGCTTTAGTAAGGGCTGCTTCATCAGTAGTGTTACCGCGCCCTACACTCGCATAGAGGCTCCCTGGTTTAAGGGATTCAAAGAATTCAGTAGCAACATATTTATCTGCTGTACCAGGTAAGGTATTGATTATTACATCAATATTTGGTAATATGTCAAGTATTTCTTGTGTATCATGCAGGTCTGCAAGAGGGTTGTTTCTGGCGGTGGTTCTGATCTGACAATCAAAGCGTGACAGCAATTTTTTTACGGCTAAGGCAATGGCACCTGTGCCTAAAATAAGAACATTCTTACCTTTCATCCCTTGAAGTTGTGTCCTGATGATTTTTCCTTCCCATTTCTTTTGGCTTTGCAGCCGCACCAGCTGGTGTATTTGCCTGTAAAAGCATAGAATTCCTCCTACAATAGTTTCAGCACAACTGAGGGCAAAAAATGTACCCATGTTGGCCACAGGAATGTCCAGTTTAAGTTGCTGATACTGGTCAAAACCTGCAGAGTCTATTTGCCAGAATTGTAAGTGGGGAAGTTCATTGTTGAAAATGGAAAGCGGAGGATTACCAAAAATTACTTCAACGGAGCCCAGCTCCGTTGAAAGTTCTTCATTAGAAAGGTTATTCTTAAATATCAGTTTATTATCTCCAGCTAGCTCTTGTTTTAGTTTAAGTTGATGGTCGAGGTTTAGCGTGCTGTTAATTAAAATATTCATGCAGATTTTGTTTTATTTTTTAGTTATTTTATATAGTTTACCTCCATCGGTAACTGTATATAAGGCACCATCTTTTCCTGCTGTTAATGCCCTGAAGCGTTCACCAAGATCTTTCAATAAGCGCTCTTCACCAATCACTTTATTGTCTTTGATGACTAGTCTGGCAATATGCGCGCCCCCTAATCCGCCGGCAAATAGATTACCTTTCCATTCAGCAATCAAATCGTTATTGTAAAAAGTAATTCCAGAAGGAGAGATACTTGGATCCCAATAGTAAACAGGTTGCTCCATGCCCTCTTTTTGCTGGATGCCCTCACCTACCTTTTCGCCACTATACTCCAGGCCATAGGTAATAACCGGCCAGCCATAGTTTTTCCCCGGTTTGATGATATTAATTTCATCACCTCCACGGGGGCCAAATTCAGCCTCCCATAATTCATTGGTAATAGGGTTCCATGCCAGCCCCTGGGGGTTGCGAAGGCCGTAAGCATAAACTTCAGGCTTCGCATTGGCTGTATTGGCAAAGGGGCCATTAGGAACTGGCTTGCCCTCTTTCGTGATATGTAGAATCTTGCCCAGGGAAGTGGAAAGGTCTTGTGCTTTAACGCGTGTTTCTTCAGAGGAGCGCTCTCCAGCACTCACAAACAAGTTTCCCTGTGCATCAAACAGGATGCGGGAGCCATAATGAAGAGTACCATTATAAGCAGGGGTTGCCTGGTAAATGACAATAGCATTTTCAATTTTACTTTCATCATTGGCCAACCTCCCTTTAGCAATAGCTAAAACATTACCCTGTGGCGTAGCTTGTGAAAACCCCCAATACAACATTCTATTGCTTGTAAACTGAGGATCAATGATCACGTCGAGCAAGCCTCCCTGACCTTCATTAACTACTGCAGGCAAGCCCGTAACGGAGTGTGCTGTAGTGCCATCTGCGTTGAGGATTTTTATGATACCGGATTTTTCGGTTACCAAAAAACGACCATCGGGTAGATTACAGATTGACCATGGTTGTTTTAAGCTGCTGTTGATGACTGTAATATTTAATGGGGTAGTTGTTTTAACAGCCGGTGCACGGGTTTGACCAGGTACTGCTGGTTTATAGTCCGTATTGGGTTTTTGTGTTTCTACTGATGCACCGGTAGAGGTATCTACAGGATTTTGTGCTTTAGAAATTCCTTCACTGTTGTTACAGCCAACTATTGCGGCCATAAAAGTAATCCCTGTAAGTAGGGTTTTGTGATAAATAGTTGCCATAAGATAACAATTAAGGTGAATGATATAACTCATTTAAAGTTAGCATTAAAATTAATGTTAGTGGGTTGGTTAACATAGAAATTACAAACGAATCGATGAATAAGGGTGTGCCCACATGTCTTTAAGGTAATTTGCAGCTAATAGTTTCCATATCATTTAGAGGGCATTGGTAGGGCCTTCGTAGGGCCTTCCTATATCGATTGATAACTGAAGGCCCTGTTAATGCCCTCCAAATACCTGCTCACCGATTAGGTAAATATTATTTGCCAAAAAGGTGTCTAAAACAGAAAGGTCCCATACCATTCTTCATGATACGGGACCTAATGGTACCCAGAAGCAGATTCGAACTGCCACACTCTTACAAGCGCCACCCCCTCAAGGTGGTGCGTCTACCAATTCCGCCACCTGGGTATGATACTGCAAATATAGATTTATTCGCTAAAGTTTATCAAGAAAAGTTAAATTTTAAACATCAAAAGTCAATCCATCATAAGCCAGTCTGATATTTGGCGGCAATTGACTTTCTACATCTTCATGCAAACCTAAATTATGGCTGATATGGGTAAAATAGGTCATTTCGGCATTAATCTCTTTGGCAAAGGCAATTGCCTGTTCCAGGTTAAAGTGAGAAATATGCGTTGCCCTTTGCAAAGCATTGACCACTAAAACCTTAGTCCCTTTAATTTGATCAATAGAACTTTGAGCAACTGTTTTGGCATCAGTGATATAAGTAAAATCATTGATGCGGTAACCATAAATAGGCAGCTTGTAATGCATGATATCAATGGGAATCCATAAGTTCTCCCCTATTGAAAAAGGTTCGCCATCAATTTCATGAAGATTTATTTGAGGTAAGCCTGGATATTGTATTTCAGAAAATATATAAGAGAATTCCCTTTTTAAGGCTTTCTCCACCCTTACATCGGCATAGATCTCAATATTCTTTTTAAGCAAATAGTTGAAAGGCCTGATGTCATCTAAGCCTGCTATGTGGTCTTTATGTTCGTGGGTAAAAACTATGGCATCAAGGTCTTTAACTCCGGCGCGCAACATTTGGTAACGGAAATCAGGTCCGCTATCAATAACGACGGTTTTATCGCCAGTTTCCAGGAGTAAGGAAGTCCTTAACCTATTGTTTCTATAGTCTGTTGAAGTACAAACCGCACATTGACAACAGATAACGGGCACCCCCTGAGAGGTTCCAGTACCTAAAAAAGTTATTTTCAAAATCTATTCAATAAGGTCAGGCTAAAAATATCAAAACTTATCTTAAATCTACGACCTCAACACCAGGATATTTTTTAGCGTCGAACACAAAAGTAGATTCGGCTATACTTGCCATTGGCAAAAATGATTGCACACTGTAAGTATATTTGCTGCCATCTTTATCATATATCAATACTTTGGCAATTTGCTTTGCTGTTTTATCGATACTTAGCTTCACTTTAGTATAGCTTTTCTTAGCATCTAATGGCGTTAAATCAATAGTCTGATAGATCTTGCTGCCTACTTTAGTTTCCCCAACATACGAAGAATTAAATCCCTTTTCATATAAAGTGAAAATTTGAGCAGGGTTTAAGGCATCCGGCGTAAGATCTACTGCGGTTAACTGAACTTCCTGGTCGTCTTTCAAATAGGTCCACTGGTTTTTCCCATCACTGATCAGGTCTCTTTCAGTCATGATCATTTTGTATTTGTTGGCGTTAGCTTTAACGTATAAAGTACCTTTCTCGGTTCTTTTAAGATTAGCTTTAGGGTTGTCTATAGTCAAAGTAAACGCTGCTTTCACTACATTATATGATTTGTATTTTTTACTGACTTCCGCTAATATGGATTTCGCTTTAGCCGCACTTTGTGAAAAGCTTGAAAACGCAACACCAGTTAACAATACGAACAACAGGATAATCTTTTTCATGGGTATATTTTTGTACTATTTACTATTAAGGTTATCCAAGAATTGTTCCAAAGCATATTCATCAGGAATCAACACTTCACGAGCCTTGCTTCCTTCAAAGGGCCCTACAACTCCTGCAGCTTCTAATTGATCTATTATTCTTCCCGCCCTGTTATAACCCAATTTCATCTTCCGTTGTATCAATGAAGTGGAGCCCTGCTGGTGCATAACAATCAGTCTTGCTGCGTCTTCAAACATCACATCTCTGTCTGAAGCATCAAAATCCATCTTTGCATTTTCTGCTGCCTCATCTACATATTCAGGCAATTGATAGGCCTCTGGATATCCTCTTTGGTTGCCAATAAACTCAGAAATACGGTCTACTTCCGGCGTGTCCACAAAGGCACATTGTAGTCGAATCAGGTCATTTCCTGTCGATAACAACATATCTCCTCTACCGATGAGCTGGTCTGCACCACCACTGTCTAAAATAGTACGGGAGTCAATTTTTGACAATACCCTAAAGGCAAGCCTTGCCGGGAAATTCGCTTTAATAGTACCTGTAATGATGTTTACCGATGGTCTTTGTGTAGCAAGCACCAGGTGAATACCAACAGCCCTTGCTAATTGTGCCAGCCTGGCAATTGGTGTTTCAACCTCCTTACCTGCAGTCATCATTAAGTCGGCAAACTCATCCACAATCAGCACGATATAAGGCAGAAAGCGATGTGAGTTATTCGGATTCAACCTTCTTTTGATGAACTTCTCATTGTATTCTTTTAAATTCCGAACCTGTGCATCTTTTAATAAATCATAACGCTGATCCATTTCAATACACAATGAATTTAAGGTTGTAATTACTTTTTTGGTATCTGTAATAATCGCATCGGCCTCTCCGGGAAGCTTCGCTAAAAAGTGTCTCTCAATTTTATTAAATAAGGTAAGCTCCACTTTCTTAGGGTCAACCAAAACAAATTTAAGTTGCGAGGGATGTTTTTTATACAAAAGCGACACCAGGATGGAGTTAATCCCTACCGACTTACCTTGACCCGTTGCCCCGGCAACAAGTAAATGGGGCATTTTTGCCAAATCACCAATATACACTTCATTAGAAATTGTTTTCCCTAAGGCTATAGGTAACTCCATCGTGGTGGATTGGAATTTCTCCGTTGCCAAAATGCTTCTCATAGAAACCATTTCAGGCTGCAAATTTGGAACCTCAATACCAATAGTTCCTTTACCTGGCATAGGGGCAATAATCCTGATCCCTAATGCGGCTAAACTTAAAGCGATATCATCTTCAAGATTTTTGATTTTAGAGATTCTTACCCCTGGTGCAGGGATAATCTCATATAAGGTTACCGTTGGGCCAATGGTAGCCTTAATTTTATCAATCTCAATGTTATAATGATTCAGGGTTTCAACAATCTTATTTTTATTAATCTCCAGTTCTTCCGCATTCACAGAGATCTTATTTGATCCATGATTTTCTAACAAGTCAAGGTGCGGGAATTTATAACTGGCAAGATCCAAAGTAGGGTCATAATTGCCAAACTGTTCTACCAGTTCTTCAGATTTTTTCTCTTCTTCTGTCTTTTCAATGGTCAGCTGTGGCAAAGGCTTTTCAATTTCAGTTTCCACAACCAGCGGCACATGTATTACATTTTTAACCGGCTCTGCCACTTTCACGGTTTCCTTTACACGCTCTACTATCGGTGGAATTACTTCTTCTACCAATGGCTCTTCAAAACGATTAGGTGTTAATACGATATTTTGCTCTTTTCTTTTCTGATTAGAAAACTTGTCATTGATGGAAAACTCCACAGGCTCAGATTTAACCTCGTTGCTCACCACCATTACAGGCTCCGGACCATCAACTTCTATTTCAGCATCAACATCATTTGCTAAAACAACCTTTCGGGCGGGCCATTTAAAATCAATATTATAGGCTATAATTAAAATAGTAAGGGCTAAAAAGGTCAGTAAACCACCCACTCCTGCTGTTCCTATTTGCGCAACCAGTAAACGATTTGCCCAATAACCAAACTCTCCTTCTAAAAAATGAGGTGCTTCAGCAATTAAGGAATGGAAAAACCCAAAGGATAGGGATAAGAACAGTAAAAAAAATAAACTGTAACCCAGCGTTTTCTCTAATGGATAGATTTTCACTTTAAATAACAAGCGATAGCCGATCACAAAAAACACAAAAATAAAGAGAAAGGAGGCCAGACCAAACCATTCATAAATGAATTGGTGAGACAATAGTGCGCCAAATTTACCGAGCCAATTTTGGACAACAGGTGCTAGTTGCACTGCTTTCAACTCCTCAGCGGTCTTAAATAAATTACTCCAGCCACCATTGGCCTCCATTACATAGCTGTAATCATCCTGCCAGGTAAATAAATACGAAGTAAAAGCAATGAGGAAATAAAGTGCCAGGATGATAAAAAACAGCCCCAATATTTTGATGAATCTTCCATCCTGAAAATCAAAACGAGGCATGTATTCAAATCTCTCCTTTTGTGGTTTTGCAGATGATCTTGCCCCTGCACCATCTATGGAATCGTTTTTGAATGAATTAGATTTAAACTGGTTTCCCTTTAACGCCATCTTTTTTGTTCGTATTTATAATCAACAAATATAAATATATAGTAGGATGTATTTTCAGGATTCTAAATACAGTGCTATAAAAAATATAAAATTGCTGATGTGGACACGTTTTTAGATATCCCAGATTCTTAACCTTATCCTTTTAATGTATCGGCGAACATCTAGTACCAACGCTGCGAGTACATAAAAAATGATTGGAAATCCCACCGCGAGGAAGGAAGAGTAGATAAAGAAAAGCCGTATTCTACTGATAGACATCCCTAATCTTTCAGCAAGATAAGTACAAACGCCAAAACTCTGTTTTTCAAAATAAGTGACCACCTGCTGAAACATAGTTATTTCTTTAGTATTTTGATTCCGATACTACAATTTAAACATTTTTTTTGACTGCAATAGTTTTTATTTAACTGCAAAACAGCTTGCGATAAAAAAGCACTCTCCAGCTGTATTCCAGCAAGTTTATATTTTTCAACAAGGGCATTTTTTTCAGCAGGTAAATAGCTTAATAAATCAAATGCCCTATCCACATATCGTTGCTGGTCTGTATATTTTCCATAAACATATAAAAACAAACAAATGGTATTGATCAAAATACTTTCTATTGATGCTTTGCCAATTTGATGATTTACTTTCTTCGTTGTTTTGTGAAAATGAAAATGATTTTCCCAATACGTATGCACCGGTAACTGTTGGAAAAGAGCGTAGTATTCAGAAAAAGCATCCACCTCCAGAAGTTTAGAAAACAAATTTGGTGTCCGCAAAAATAGTGCAGAAAATTGAGCAAGCCTGATGGTGGGAAAATTGTGTGGCCTCATTCTTAAGAACTTCCACAAAGACTCATCCAGCGGTAACAACTGGTGTTTCATTTTTAAGAATTCATATTCCGTTTTTAATTGCTGTGGGTAGCCACCCTCAAAATCAGCATTTAAAAACCCCGCCTGTCCAAATACCAGGGCTTCAATTTGCAAAGGCTGGTTATGGTATTTTTTCAATAAATGGACATTTAAAGAACTCGCTAGCAGCTCAAAGGGCAAGCTATTGACTTTAAAACCAAAGCTTTTGGCCAAAAAATAATAGAATGTTCGCTCCCAATCACCTTTATAAACTTCCAATTGCTGCAATATGACTGTTGTTTTTATTTCCAGCCTTTCTATCAATTGTCGCGTTAGAAAACCATTGACAATCATGGGATCTACCTGCCGGAGCTGCATTTCGCAGGGAAAGTAATGAGTGGCACTGATTAAGGCACTATAATTAGACCATATAGCCTCATCAAACATACCCTTGAGTGCTATAACTGGAATTTCGCTGCCGTTTTTGCGGTAAATAGGCTGATCATTTTCATAAACAACGTGTAATATCACATTGTCATAGGCAGTATCATGTTGATGCTGATGCAGCATCCAGTCAGATGACTTCAAGTGAATCTCTACATGTCCAACCCAAATGGTCTCCTCGATTCTAATTTTAGCCTCTATGAAATCAGGTCCTGCATGATGATGCGAGAACCCTGTTTTAATAATTTGAAGATGACCCCAAGGTTGACTTTGTAGTGCCTTGGGGTTATATAACCTGAATTTCCAGATGAAATGCAAAAAATCTTCTTTGAATAGCATCTCTTAAAGCTAGTCTAAAGGCATTGATTTATTTAATCAACCCTTCACATTGTAGCTTTGATTATACAGGTTGCTTAGCTTTTCTACAAAAGCTTATACAATTTATATAAGGCCTTTTTCAAGAAGTATAGTTTCCATTTCCTGCTGCAGTTTAAAAGCTTCAGCTCTCGCTTTTTCAGCGAAATCCTCGCCTTTACCTGCATAGATAATTCCCCTGGAAGAATTAACCAGCAAACCGCATTGATCATTCAATCCATATTCACAAACGGCAGAAAGACTTCCACCCTGGGCACCAACACCTGGCACTAATAAGAAATTGTCTGGTGCCAGTCTGCGGATGTTTTTAAATTCATCACCTCTTGTAGCGCCAACAACATACATTAATTGTTCACTGTTTGCCCATTGTGATGACACACGGATCACTTCTTCATAGAGTTTTCCTTCAGGGCATGGCTGCACCTGAAAATCACTATGCCCGGAGTTAGAGGTTAAGGCCAGAAGAATTACCCATTTATCCTGGTGATTTAAAAAGGGACCTACAGAATCTGCACCCATATAGGGAGCAACAGTAACCGCATCGAAACCCATTCCTGATTTTTCCTCCTTAAAAAAAGCATCGGCATACATGGCAGAAGTATTTCCAATGTCACCTCTTTTTGCATCTGCAATGGTAAAAATTTCTTTAGGAATGTATTTCCAGGTGTCTATTAAGCTCTGCCAGCCTTTGATGCCATTGGCTTCATAAAAAGCAGTATTAGGTTTATAAGCTACACATAGATCATGTGTGGCATCGATCAGCTGTTTATTGAATTCCAGAATCGGGTCATTGTATTTTAACAAATGTGGAGGTATGTTTTCCAAAACAGGATCGAGACCTACACATAAGAATGATCGCTTCTTTTTTATTTCTTCAAATAATTGGACTTTGGTCATGTGGCAATTTTTGCTGCAAATATGCCATTTTATACAGGTAAATAATCAGTATATTTGAACATTGCTATAAATTAAATTAAAATAATTTTCAAGTTTTACTTGGAGTTTAGGTTACAATTACATACAATTGCATCATAATTCTCTAAAAGTTATCTGATCATTCCCAGAAAATCTCAACATCTTGTTTCTAAATTACAATCACTATTGCGTTTTTTTGCTGTTCAGTCAACAATCACTTTAATAAAAAATTCTCTACAACTATATAATGTTTAATAAAACAGAATTAAATGAAAAGCTCACTGCTGAATTGCGTGAGCTGGCAAAGGCTCAAGGTATTCTAAATGCTGATGAGCTGCGTAAGGCCGAACTGGTAGAAATTATCGCTCAAATTAAAGAGCAGGACATTGTACCAGAAGCAGCTGAAAAAGAACTTGCCCCTGCAAAAATTACCAAGCCCAGGTTATCTAAAGTAAATACAGGAGAAAAACCTGTAAGAAAACGTGCCCGTATTGCATCGAAAGATGAAATGGACACGCCAACGCCAACTAAAGATATCTTGTTTGATGAGCCTTTGATTAAACCATTTGAAAACCTTCCTGAAGTTTTAGCAGAAGAGAAAACACCAAGTCCTGTAGCTGCTGAAAGTGTTGAGGTTAAAGCTAATGAACCTAAGGCCGCTGCAGAAACTGTAGACGCTCCACCTGCGCCTAGTCATCCGGAACAAAGGAATAAAAAACCTGCAAGAGAGGATAACAGACCTAAAAATCAGCCTAACAAAACTAACGAAAACAGCTATTCAAACCTTGATTTCGACAATACCATCACCAATGAAGGTGTATTAGAAATTATGCCTGATGGTTATGGATTTTTAAGATCTGCAGATTACAATTACTTATCTTCTCCTGATGATATTTATGTTTCTCAATCGCAGATTAAGTTGTTTGGTTTAAAAACCGGCGATACTGTTAAAGGAAGCATCAGACCACCAAAAGAAGGTGAGAAATATTTCCCTTTGGTAAGGGTAGAAACCATCAATGGTCGTTTACCTGCTGATGTTCGTGACCGTGTTCCTTTCGATTACCTTACGCCATTATTCCCAACAGAAAGATTTAACCTTTCTAACGACTCTAATAATTATTCAACCAGGATTATTGATTTATTTACCCCAATTGGTAAAGGTCAGCGTGGTTTAATTGTAGCACAACCAAAGACTGGTAAAACCAACCTCTTAAAGGAAGTGGCTAATGCAATTGCAAATAACCACCCAGAAGTATACCTGATTATTCTTTTAATTGACGAAAGACCTGAAGAGGTTACAGATATGGCCAGAAGTGTACGCGCTGAAGTCATTGCTTCTACTTTCGATGAGCCTGCTGAACGTCACGTAAAAATTGCCAACATTGTTTTGGAAAAAGCAAAACGACTGGTAGAATGTGGTCATGATGTAGTGATTCTTTTAGACTCTATAACCCGTTTAGCCAGGGCATATAACACAACGGCTCCTGCTTCAGGAAAAATATTATCCGGTGGTGTAGATGCTAATGCTTTACATAAGCCTAAGCGTTTCTTTGGTGCAGCCAGAAACATTGAAAGAGGTGGTTCCTTAACGATTCTTGCTACGGCATTAACCGATACAGGTTCTAAAATGGATGAGGTCATCTTTGAAGAATTTAAAGGTACCGGTAACATGGAGCTTCAACTGGATCGTAAATTATCTAACAAACGAATTTTCCCTGCTATTGACATCACCGCTTCAAGCACGCGTAGAGACGACTTGCTGCATGACAGAGATACCTTACAACGTGTTTGGATTTTACGTAACCACCTTGCAGATATGAATGCACAGGAAGCGATGGAATTTGTTCAGGCACAAATCAAAAACACAAAGTCTAATGAAGAATTTCTAATTTCGATGAATAGCTAATCCATGAAGAAGCATATCCCTAACGCATTAACGTGCGCAAACCTCCTTTCGGGGTGTATTGGCATCGTATTTGCCTTTAAAGGGGATTTGACCATAACCGCTTACGCAGTATTGATGTCAGGTATTTTTGATTTCTTTGATGGTTTTTCTGCCAGAATACTTCATGTGAAATCTGAAATCGGTAAGGAATTAGACTCTCTTGCGGATATGGTTAGCTTTGGATTTTTACCCGGGGTAGTGATGTTTCAACTGATCACTCAAAGTAATTACACCTCAGCTTATCTTCCTTATGTGGCTTTTTTGATTACGATATTTTCTGCCCTCAGGCTTGCCAAATTCAATCTTGACACCCGGCAAACTGAAGATTTTATTGGGCTTAACACCCCTATGAATACGCTGTTTATTGTTTCTTTGCCCTTTATCCAAAATGATTATCCGGAAATAATTAAATCTACCTTTGTGCTGGTAGGTTTAACCATCCTGATGAGCTGGCTGCTGATCTGTGAAATCAAAATCTTCTCCTTGAAGTTTGGTTCACTAACATGGCAGGATAACAAAGTTAAATATGTATTCCTTATCGTATCCGCTGCATTAATAGCATTTATGAAATTTGCAGCCATACCTTTTGTATTGATTTTGTATATCGCCTCATCGTTTTTACACTTCAAAAACAGCGATATTTAATATTTATAATGCTTTAACGATTTCCGTTAAAGCATTATATTTTTCTGCAGTTCTGCTTTTGCCTCATCCAGTTGTTTATTCAATACGATGATGAAATCATTGATCTGGTCAAATTTAGTTTCCAATCCGTCCAAATCTTTCTGGTCTCTGGCGTCATGCTCCATTACCTGCATGTGGGCTTTGGCATCTTCGCGGCCTACATAAGCAAATGTGGGCTTTATTTTATGTGCACAGCTTGATACTTTTAACCAATCCTGGTTTACAAGGGCCTGCTTAAGGTCTGCCATATAGATAGGTGTTTGTTGTTTAAACATATCTATCATTTCCATCATGAACTCATGGCTGTCGCCAGAAATTTCTCTTAGATAAGAAAGATCTAAGGGTTGATTGTTTTTTTCTTCACTAAGCATTATAATAATTATAAGTTTATATTTTTTGTACAGTTAAATCATCTTCCAGACTCACTAATAATTCTAACACCGTCTTCTTTAATACAGGGTGCTCCACTGTTGCTGCAATTTCTGCCATAGGCACCAACACAAATTTCCTTTTATGCATTTCAGGATGTGGGATTTGTAGCTTCCCCGGAATATCAATCACAGCATCCGCATAAAAAATCAGGTCAATATCGATCAATCGTGACCCCCATTTCTCTAACCTTACCCTTCCCAATTCCTTTTCAATTGCTAAAGCCTCCGCTAATACTTCAATAGCAGGCATCATAGTGTCTACAGCGAGTGCAAAATTGATAAAACCAGGCTGGTCTTCTTTTCCCCAGGCTGCTGTTTCATACATGGATGACCTTGCCTTAACCTGTCCTATTCTACTGCTAATAGCTGTAATAGCCTCTTCAATCAATTGCTCCCGATCGCCTAAATTACTTCCCAGTAACAAATAAACTACTTTACTATCTAATAACATATAAAAGGTCATTTCTTAACCGCCTAAAGTTAGGAAACATTTATGAGCTTATTGCTTTTTGTAAGCTGTGAGCTCATTTAGGATTCCTATATTTACAAACTATTAAAACTATTAACCTTCCTATGAGAGAGTTTTTTAAATATGTTTTCGCTACCGTTGTTGGATTTATCATTTCTATCTTCGTCATTGGCCTGTTTTTTATTGTACTTATTTCTGCACTGGTATCTTCTATCGGTGATGACAAAAAAGTAGCAGTTGTTGCCAATAGTGTCCTTTATTTAAACCTCGATAAGGGGATTAAGGAACGGACGCCAAATAATAAATTTGAGAAATTACCACTGATAGGCTCTGGAGAAAATATTATTGGTATCCGCGATTTTATCCAGGCTGTTAAACATGCCAAAACTGACGACAATATTAAAGTGATCTACCTGACAACAAGCTCTCCTTCTTTAGGTAAAGCTACGCTTAAAGAAATCAGGGATGCCTTAATTGATTTCAGATCCAGCAAAAAGCAAATCATCGCTTACAGCGAAGTGTACTCTCAAGATGCTTACTATATTGCTTCCGCAGCTAATAAAGTTTACTTAAACCCGCAGGGCGGCCTTGAATTTAAAGGCTTCAGCTCAGAATTAATGTTCTTTAAAGGTGCATTGGAAAAAATTGGCGTAGAAGCACAAATTATTCGTGTAGGAAATTACAAAAGCGCTGTAGAGCCTTTTATCAATGATAAAATGAGCGATTTCAATCGTCAGCAAGTCACCGCCTATGTAAGTGGCTTATATGACACTTTCTTAAATGGTATTGCAAGCACAAGATCTATCGCAAAAGACAGCTTATTCAATTGGGCTAATGACTATAAAATTCAACTTCCTCAAGATGCTTTAAGCCATAAATTGGTCGACGGACTTCGATATAAAGACCAGGTGATCGACGAGTTAAAATCGCTGAGTGATATTGAAAAGGACGATAAAATTAAAATGGTTGCTATCAACGATTATGCTGAAAATGTAGCTAACGAAAAGAAAATTGGCAGAAAGAAAATAGCCATCATCTATGCCAATGGGGAGATTCTTAGTGGTGAGGGAAATGATGAATCTATAGGTTCGGAAAGAGTTTCCAGAGCTATTAGAAAAGCAAGACAAGATTCTAGCATCAAGGCTATTGTACTCCGTGTAAATTCTGGTGGAGGTAGTGCACTTGCATCTGATGTTATCTGGAGAGAAATTAGCCTGAGTAAAAAAGTAAAACCTGTTATTGCTTCCTTCGGTGATGTGGCGGCATCAGGCGGTTATTACATTGGTGCTGCTGCAGATTCTATCTTTGTGCAGCCTAACACCATCACAGGTTCCATAGGTGTATTTGGAATTATCCCTAACTTCCAGAACTTGTTGAACAATAAGCTGGGCATCACTTTCGATAGAGTTAAAACAGGTAAATATGCAGATATCATGAGTGTCAACCGGGCTTTGACACCGGGCGAACGCTTCATCATTCAAACTGAAGTTAACCATATTTACGATACTTTTATTGGCCGCGTAGCAGATGGACGTAAAAAAACAAAAGCTCAAATTGACGCAATTGGTGGCGGACGTGTTTGGGTAGGTACAGATGCTGTTAAAATTGGCCTTGCAGACCGTGTTGGAAACTTCAATGATGCCATCGTTGCCGCCGCAAAAAAAGCAAATATTAAAGAATACAGAGTAGTAGAATATCCAGAAAAAACAGATCCACTGGCCTCTTTAATGCAAAGCTCTACTGATAAAATTAAATTATACTATGCTCAACAAGAATTTGGCGATAACTTTATGCTTTACCAGCAAATGAAAAAGGCTATCCTTCATTCAGGTGTTCAGGCACGCATGCCTTTTCAAATTGTAGTACAGTAAAACCATACATGGAAAATAAAACCATTGCACGTACCTTCCGACTGCTTTCCCAATTAATGGAACTGCACCAGGTAAATTCTTTTAAGATTAAATCGGTCGCTAATGCTGCCTTTAAAATAGATAAATTACCCTTTGCTATTAAAGACAAAAGTCTCCAGGAAATAGAACAAATAGATGGACTGGGCAAAAGCATGTCTGCTAAAGTTTGGGAGCTTTTAACAGTAGGCACTATTGCTGATCTGCAACAAATACTCCTGGACACTCCTGAGGGCGTGGTAGAAATGCTCGGCATTAAGGGCATCGGGCCTAAAAAGATTGTAGTCATCTGGAAAGACCTCGGCATCGAGAATGTTGGGGAGCTGTATTATGCCTGCAATGAAAATAGGTTGATCGAAGCTAAAGGTTTCGGACTAAAGACGCAAGAAGAGATTAAGAAAGTTATTGAATTTAAAATGGCTGCCGCCGGTAAGTTTCTTTACGCACAGGCAGAACATTTGGTTAACGAACTTCATGCAGACATTTCTTTATGGCTCAACAACTTTGAAAATGCACCCTTAGTAGAAATTACCGGTGATTTTCGCCGGCGTTGTGAAATTGTTGATGACATTACATTCATCATCGGTACCGACGCCCCGGAAATTACAGCCGAAAAGTTATATCTATTTGAAAGTGTCGAATTTCAAAAACAAGCAGAACTCTCTTATATCGCTGCCACTCCTTTCGGCTTAGAGGTAAAACTATCGTTGGTCAGTAAGGCAGATTTTTACCTACAATTATTAACCTCAACCGGAAATGAAGAACATGTAAAGCAAGTGCTGGCTCTTGCTGGAAATGGCATTTATACTACAGAAGAGGCTATTTATGAAAAAGCAGGCCTAGCTTATATTGCACCGGAATTAAGAGAAGCGACTAATGAAATTGCCTTAGCAAAAGCAAACCAGTTACCTGTATTAATTAAACAGGACGACCTTAAAGGTACGCTGCACAATCACTCCACTTATAGCGATGGTATCCATACGCTGGAACAAATGGCTAACTATTGTAAAAATGATTTAGGCTTAACCTACCTGGGCATATGTGATCACTCCAAATCTGCCTTTTATGCCAATGGCCTTAAAGAACAACGGGTGTATGCACAACATCAGGAAATTGAAGAATTAAACCTCAAATTAGCTCCTTTTAAGATCTTTAAAGGAATAGAAAGTGACATCCTTTATGATGGCTCACTGGATTATGAAGACGAGATTTTGAAAACCTTCGATTTTGTGGTGGCCTCTGTACATAGCAACATCAAAATAGATGAAGAAAAAGCTACTTCAAGGTTAATTAAAGCTATAGAAAATCCTTATACCACTATTCTGGGTCACCCTACAGGCAGGTTATTGCTGAGCCGCAAAGGTTACCCTATAGATTATGCCAAAGTAATTGATGCCTGTGCAGCTAACCAGGTGGTCATTGAAATTAATGCCAACCCTTTACGCTTAGACCTCGACTGGCGCTGGCATCGCTATGCACTTGAAAAAGGTGTTTTGCTTTCTATTAATCCTGATGCTCACCGTATGGAGGGTTTTCACGACATGCATTACGGCACATTAATAGCCAGAAAGGGCGGCTTAACTGCTCACAATTGTTTGAATGCCTTTTCATTGGCAGAGATTACAGAATATTTCCACAAAAAAAGAGATAATACCTACCTTTAGCCGATGATAAGTTCGCTTTGCAATAAGATATTTGAAGATGTGATAAATGATTATCACCAGTATAACAATATTGATCATCAAGTACAAAATCCTTATGCCATCAATACCCTTGAGCATTTATTGTACATGAAATGCTGGATTGATACCGCTCAATGGCATATGGAAGATGTTGTCCGCAATCCAAATATTGATCCTGTAGAAGGCTTACAATGGAAAAGAAGAATTGATAAGTCTAACCAGGAACGTACAGACGTAGTTGAATATATCGATAGCTATTTCTTAGAGGAATATGCAAATATCAGCCCTAAAACGAATGCTAAAGTCAATTCTGAAAGCCCTGCATGGGTTATTGACCGCTTGTCTATCCTGGCGCTGAAAGTATTCCATATGCAGGAAGAAACATTAAGAACGGATGCTTCAGCAGAACACATTAGCACTTGTACCATTAAGTTAAATACCTTGTTAATGCAACGGACAGACCTTTCTTTAAGCCTTGATGAGCTGATGGAAGATATCAAAAATGGTGATAAATACATGAAGGTCTACAAACAGATGAAAATGTATAACGACCCTAGCCTTAATCCTATCCTTTATACAAAAAAATAAGTCATGACCAGGACATCTAAACTTTTGGTGATCCGGTTTTCAGCAATGGGCGATGTAGCGATGACCGCTCCGGTTATCCGTGAGTTGATTGAACAGCATCCCCAAACAACGATTGTAATGGCCACTAGAGGGCTCTTTCAGCCTTTTTTTAAGGGTATTGATCAGCTGCATGTACACTCTTTTAACCCAAAAATGCAGCATAAAGGCTTTTTTGGGTTGCTAAAGTATTTCGTAGAACTCAAACAACAAGACATCACTGCTGTTGCCGATCTGCACAACAACCTTAGGAGTACTATCCTGTGCATTTTGTTTTTTCTTTGCGGCAAAAAAATATGCCGTGTTGATAAAGGCCGTACTGATAAAAAAAAACTGACCCGAAAGGTTAATAAAGTTCTGCAACCCCTTAAAACAACAGTTGAACGCTACGCGGACGTCTTTAGAAAGCTAGGTTATCCTATTAAACTGTCGTATCAACTCCGCAAGCAGCTCATAACAGCAAACCCGGCGCTCCACCCTTTTCTGGGAGAAGTGAAAACACAGCAATTCATTGGCTTTAGTCCTTTTGCACAACATGCCCAGAAAGTTTACCCCTTGGCCAAAACTGAAATGGTATTGTTAAAACTAGCAGAACTGGGTTATAAGGTCTTTGTATTTGGTGGTGGTGATGCAGAAAAAGCCATTGCCGCAGCATGGGAAAGCAAACACCAAAATATAGTATCTGTTATCGGCAAGCTCAATTTAGAAGCTGAACTTGCATTGATCACTCACCTGGACCTGATGGTGAGCATGGATTCTTCTGGAATGCACCTTGCTTCACTTCAAGGAATTCCGGTAATTTCCATCTGGGGCGCTACACATCCTTTTGCTGGATTTATGGGCTACGGTCAATCCATCAATGATGCGGTTCAAATTGACCTGGAATGCAGACCGTGTTCTATTTATGGCAATATCCCCTGCTATAGAGGCGACTTTGCCTGTATGAACAATTTGTCGCCTATTATTGTTATAGATAAAATTATACAGAAACTTAATGGCTAAACAACTACTTTTGGTAAGACATGGAAAATCAGATCATGGTCATCTCCATTTAAAAGACTTCGACAGGCCCCTGAACCACAAAGGCAACAAGAACACTTTTGCCATGGCAGAAAAATTAGCTTCAAAGGAACTCACAGCCCCTTTATTGGTCAGCAGCCCTGCTTTACGTGCCATCAGCACGGCCAGGCACTTTGCCGAAGCCTGGAATATTCCCGAAGATGAAATTCAAAAAGAGCTTTCCATTTATGAGGCTAACACCACGGCCTTACTTCAAGTGGTTAACGGTTTACCCAATGTCTTTGATACCATAGCCATGTTTGGGCATAACCCCGGTTTTACCGATTTCGCCAACTATCTTGCTGATACTGCTATTTATAATATTCCAACCTCTGGTGTGGTCATCTTGAATTTTGATGTGGCCGATTGGGCAGAAATAAGTCACCATACAGGAACCATGTTGTTATTTGATTTCCCTAAAAACACAGAAGAACCGCATTAAAGCTTGTCAAATACAACATAGCATGTAGGTTTGTGAATACCTTAAAACTTAAGGTGTTTTACTGTTAAGCCATTATTGCTTAACTGCTTAAGTGAATCGACCCCAATTCTGAGATGGGTCTCCACGTAATTATTGGTTACACTGCTGTCGCTTTCTGTGGTTTTTACACCTTCAGGAATCATCGGTTGGTCTGATACAAGCAATAAAGCACCCGTAGGGATTTTATTGGCGAAACCTGTGGTAAAAATGGTCGCTGTTTCCATATCTACGGCCATCGCACGCAAACTATTTAAATACTTTTTAAACTTCTTATCATGTTCCCACACCCTACGGTTGGTTGTATAACAAGTTCCTGTCCAGTAATCTCTGGAATGGTCACGTATAGTTGTAGAAATTGCTTTTTGAAGCGCGAAGGCTGGTAACGCTGGCACCTCTGCCGGAAGGTAATCATTTGAAGTACCCTCGCCTCTTATGGCTGCAATTGGAAGAATAAGGTCGCCGATTTGGTTTTTCTTCTTTAGACCACCACATTTACCTAAAAACAACACTGCCTGGGGCTTAATGGCAGATAATAAATCCATCATCGTCGCTGCTAGCGGGCTCCCCATTCCGAAATTAATAATGGTAATGCCATTGGCCGTTACACTTTGCATAGGCTTGTCTATACCCATAATTGGCGCATTGTCGTTCCATTCAGAAAACATCTGCAGGTATTTGCTAAAGTTAGTGAGCAATATATACTTGCTAAACTCTTCTAATGGCCTGCCTGTATAACGTGGAAGCCAGTTTTTAACGATATCTTCTTTTGTTTTTAAGCCCGGTTTAATGGGAGAATCTACTTCTTTAACCTTTTTGACTTTCCCTGAAGCCTTTGCTACTTTCTTAACCTCTTTTTCTTCATTCATATTGTATCTTTTATTTAATCAATACAGCTCAACAGCTGTTCGCCAATTTTGGCTAAAAAACAAGGTAAAAAAAAATCCCCGGATATTCCGGGGATTTTTCTTAAGCTGCCTTTAATTTCTTAAAGTCGGCCTTTTCAAATTTTTCTACTGCGTAATCCAGTGTGATATTCAAGTTCTTCACCGTCGGGTCAGAAGGAATGTCAAACATGGCATCCAGCATAATGGCTTCACAGATGGAGCGTAGCCCCCTTGCGCCAAGCTTATATTCCATTGCTTTATCAACAATAAAATCTAAAACATCGTCTTCAAAAACCAGCTTTACACCTTCAAATTCAAATAACTTCACATATTGGCGGAACAAAGAATTTTTAGGTTCTGTTAGGATGTTCCTTAAAGCTTCCTTGTCCAAAGGATTTAAGTGTGTTAAAACAGGTACACGACCAATTAACTCAGGAATTAAACCGAATGATTTTAAATCCTGTGGTGTAATGTATTTATATAGATTTTTAAGGTCTAAATCAACATCGTCTTTCTTAACTTTGTAACCTACAGCCTGCGTACGCAAACGGTTGGCAATTTTACGTTCAATACCGTCAAAAGCACCACCACAGATAAACAGGATGTTATTGGTATTCACCGGGATCATTTTTTGATCAGGGTGTTTACGTCCGCCCTGAGGGGGAACATTAACAATCGTACCTTCAAGAATCTTTAATAACGCTTGTTGTACACCTTCACCAGAAACATCCCTGGTAATAGAAGGGTTGTCACTTTTACGTGCCACCTTGTCCACTTCATCAATATAGACAATACCGCGTTCTGCAGATGCCACATCGTAATCTGCTGCCTGTAATAAACGGGTGAGGATACTCTCTACATCTTCTCCAACATATCCTGCTTCAGTCAATACCGTAGCATCGCAAATACAAAAAGGTACATGCAAAATTTTAGCAATAGTTTTTGCTAAAAGAGTTTTTCCTGTTCCAGTTTCACCAACAAGCATGATGTTAGATTTCTCAATCTCTACTTCATCTTCCTGGTTAACTTTTTGGCTTAGCCTTTTATAATGGTTATAAACGGCTACAGAAAGTACTTTTTTTGCTGCATCCTGACCAATAACATACTGGTCAATGTGCTGCTTAATTTCTAAAGGTTTCAATAAGGTTACTGCAGCATCTAAGCTTTTAGCTTTCTTATTACCTAACTCCTGAACCAATAACTGGTTGGCCTGGGCAACACATTTATCACATATAAATGCATCTAAACCTTCAATAAGCATTAAAGTATCCTGCTTACCAGAACCGCAAAAAGAACAGCGGGATTCTTTATTTTGTTTAGCCATTTTATTATTTATTGTTTACTCCTCCTAACACCTCATCAATCATTCCAAAGTCTTTGGCTTCTCCTGATGTCATCCAGTAATCGCGGTCTGAAGCTTTTTCAACCCACTCATACGTCTGACCAGAATGATCGGCGATGATGTCATATAATTCTTTCTTTAATTTAAGCATTTCTCTTAAATTGATCTCCATATCAGATGCCACACCTTGTGCACCTCCAGATGGCTGGTGGATCATTACCCTGGAGTGTTTCAATGCTGCACGTTTTCCTTTTGCACCTGCAACAAGTAAAACAGCACCCATTGAAGCAGCCATACCTGTACAGATAGTAGCTACATCTGGCGTAATGTATTGCATGGTATCATAAATACCTAAACCTGCATAAACAGAGCCTCCGGGAGAATTGATATAAATCTGTATATCCCTATTGTTATCTGTTGATTGTAAAAACAGCAATTGAGCCTGTATAATATTGGCGTTTCCTTCATGAATCGCATCACCTAAAAAGATAATCCTGTCCATCATTAAACGTGAAAAAACATCCATTTGTGCTACATTAAGCTGGCGTTCTTCAATAATATAGGGTGTCATGCTTTTTGGCGACATATTGGTCTGACCAATAAATCTATCAACGTTTAAACCGTTTATGCGATGATGCTTAACTGCGTATTTTCTAAATTCGTCTTTATCGATCTTCATAAGTATCTATATTTTATAAAACTAAATTGATGATTTAATATTGTATTCTAAAATTAATTAGCTTATATATAGATAAGGCGGCCTTAAAAAAGCCGCCTTATCTTTAAATTATACCAGGAAGTGTAAAATAGGATCTACACTAATGCTACAAATTTATTATAAGCTATTTCTGTTTGATTTAAAGTAGCAACCGATTTAATGTATTCAAATACTTTAATCGCTTTCACTTCTTCAAATATGCGGTTAGCATTGTCTTTTTCCTGAAGAAAAGTAGCAGTGTACTGTGCTAACTGATCTTCTGGCATTGGAGCAGGGCTATACATTCTGAACTGTGCATCTAAACGTTGTTTAGCCGTCTGGAAAACATCTTCATATTTAATTTCGATGTTGTTATCTTTAATTAATTTGTTCTCAATTAAAGTCCATTTAAGGTTTTTTGCAAAATCATTGTATCCTTCTGCTAATTCCTCATCAGTTAATTTTTCGTTGGTTGCTTTTAGCCATTTCTTCAAAAACTCATCAGGCAACTCAATGTTTACACCATCAACAAGTTGTGTATACATGTCATTTTGCAATTTGCGATCCGCATCTTGTTTGAACATGCTTTCCACTTCTTCTGTGATTTTAGTTATAAAACCAGCTTCGTCTGTTACTACACCTTCACCAAATATTTTATCAAAGAACTCTTGGTTTAAATCTGATTCTTCTAACCGGTTTACATTTTTAATGGTAGCCTGGAATTTAGCATCAAGTTCAGCAGCCTCTTCTTCGCTAATGTTTAATAACTTAGCAATGATTCCTGCATTTTTATCGAATGCCTTTTGAACATCCAATTCAACAACATCGTCCTTTTTTAAACCAATTAAAGTTTTCAAGATTTTCTTGTCTTTAATGGCATCCAAACGGATAGACCCTGTTGCTGTTATGCCACCTTCAAAAACTGAACCATCAGCAGAAAGTTGTGTTAATTCGGCATAAAGTACGTCATCCTCTGCCGAAACTTCAGGATTTGTCATTTTGCCATAGCTGCGACGGATATTTCTAATGCGGGAAGCAAGGGTTTCTTCATCTGCCTTTACCACATATTCTGTAAATACATCTTTAGCTGAAATTTCAATCTCTACTGCAGGAGCTAAACCAATTTCATAGTCAAATTCAAAAGAATCTGTGCCATCCCATTTGTAAGCTGTAGCATCATCCATGATCGGTAATGGTTGACCAAGGACTTCAATTTTATTGTCAGTTAAATATTTCGTTAACGTCTCACTTAATAAGTTGTTTATTTCTTCTACAAGGATGCTTTTTCCATGCGTTCTTTTGATATGCCCTACTGGTACCATTCCTTTACGGAATCCTGGGAGAGTGGCTTTTTTTGCTTGATCTTTTAGGGTTTTTTCAACCTTTTCAGTATAATCTTCAGGTGCTATTTTAATTTTTACAACTGCATTTAAGTCGTTAATTTTTTCCTGTGTAATATTCATATGTCCGAATCAATATTTAAGTTCTAAATTATACAAAAATTCCCCCGAAATTTTCGGAGGAATCAATTTTTGTGCGGATGAAGGGACTCCACCTGCTCAATTAAATTCCCGTTTGAGAGGGCAAAACTATCAATATTTCTTGATTTTGCTTTATTTTTTTTATTATTTGTGTCCATGTCGTGTCAGATAAAGTGCGGAGTGTTCCCTCTAAACAAAAGCGTTAATGATAAATTTTAGCTTATTACTTCTTATCCAAACTGTATACGTCCCTAACCAATTTTGCTACAACTTTTTCCAGGTCATCAATTCTTGCGGCATCCTGGAGAATCCTTGCCTTTAAATCAGTGGTATCCGTCAATAAGGTTTTCTTATCCAGTTCGCTAACTTTACGCCTGCCGGTGCCAGCATAATACCAGTTGAAGTTAAGCTTATATTTAAAGTGCATATCTCTGATCAGCGTGGGCGGGATTTTAAGATCTCCAGATAACCATTTGCTGACTGTTGATTGTGGCTTTTTACTTAAGATAACCAAATCACTTTGCTCTATATTTTCCAGTTCCATAAACATCCTAAGACGTTCTTTTTCTTGATTGATCATAATATTTTATAGCGTTATACAGGTTGTTTTAGTGTGTAGGCTGGTATTATTATTTTACAATTTATTCACTATATTCAATTTTAAACAGCTGCAATAGAGTTATGTTACCTGAGGCGTGAATATTTCACATCATGCCTCAGGTAACAATAAGATTTTAATTCATTCTTTCTTTAGCCTGAATTTGTTCGTTGTACCAGAATTTTTGAGTTGAAAAATCTAATGGCCAATCGCGTTGCGCTTTTCGTTTAATCGGTCCTGCTTTAATAGTTTTCATGTACTGATAATCCTCCATCTCTTGGTGTACCCAAAATTCCTGAGTAGAATAATCATCAGGCCAGTCCTCTTTAGCTTTAGCTTTTAATTTTAAAAGTATTGCATTATCTTCCGGGTCAGCCTGAACTTCGGGCTTAGGAGATACATTCTCAATTTGAGTTGTTGAAGCTTCTGTTGACGTGCTGTCGTCCGGGGTAGTGCTGTTGGCAAACATTCCTCTTAAAATACCTAAAGCAATAAATCCAAGAAATACGTACAGTATTACTTTGCCGACTGTTAGTTTCTTTTTGGGTTTAATTAATGGCGGATGAAAACCACCAGCTAAGCTGCCGTTCGCTAAGACATTTGACGTCGCACTAAGAATATCTTCTATATTTTTCCTATTCTTACCCATATCAAATGCGCCGCCCATTAAAATACCTGTCTTAGGGCTAGAGGTTATCTGAATTTTAGTTTTTGATTCACTTATTTCAATTAATTGAATTGGAATATTTTCACCCCAGGACGCTAAGCTTACTCCTGCTTTAACGAGCACCCTACCCATTAACTTGTCGGATTTTTCGATTTTGAGTCCAGAGATTGAAGGTATAGCAATGCATAATGCATCGAATACTTGGTTTTTAGAGAAAGGAAACTCACTTTCTCCGTTGTGGTCTAATAAAGCCATTTTTGTTTTTTGTTTGCGTTAATTATATGTTCGTGTTTTTTATACTCAATTATTAATCATTCCTTATGCGTGTTTTATATTAATGTAAAACCTAGCCTGGTAGCTTCTCTTTTAAAACCAAGTATTAGTTCACCCATCTTATCCAGATCCTGTTGACTTGCTTTAACTTTTATTGCTAATGACATTTCTACCGTCTGATTTGAGCTATACATATTGACATTTGGCTCAGCCACTATTGACTGCAAATCCGCTGGCTTGGGGGAGATAATTTTATTTGAATTGTAATAATAATCTGTGAAATCAATTCCCGTAACATCCTTTAACAAAGTAAGAAAGGGTAAGTCAAAGGACTTTCTTCTGTCTATTTGATTAATCACCTGCTTGCTTACATTCATCTTTTTAGCTACGGCAGATTGATTCAATCCTTTGTCTTTTAAAGCCTCTTTGATTAGTTCTCCCAGGGATTTTCCTTCTTTATTTGACATATGACAAATTTATAGCGCTATTAGTCAACACGTTAAATACTTTTGCATGGTTTATGTTTACTTTTAAATGTTTTACTATTGCAAAAGTCAATATTGTTGTTGACTTTTGTTAAGCATTAATAGTAACAAAGAAATAACAAATACAGTAACATCACAATAGCATTTTTCTGCCATGTTTAGCAAAAAGGAATTAAATAATATAAAGAAAAAACTTCCAAAGGGAGCCTATAAAACCATTGCTGAAAAGTTGGGTGGTGGTATTTCTGCGGCTTCAGTGAAGATGATATTCAATTATCCTGAACGATATAGAAAAGAAGTATTTGATATGGCTACAATTGTTATTAAAGAGCATAAACAACAGGTTGCAGAAGAAAAAGCAGCATATAAAAAAGCTATCAAATGAATTTAGTCGACCACAACCAACGTATACCAGCCGGTATTGTAGACGGTTCAGTTGAATTTTTTATTTTTCAGGCTGAAATCATGTGTATGTACAATGGCAAAAGATATTCTTTTGATGACTTTCCATCTGAAGTTATTGCAATTGTAAATGCCGAAATGGAGAAGGATCCAATTGCGATTGCTTGTTTGATCGCCTGGGGTATGGTTGACTTAGCAACTCAGATGCGTCAGTTCATCGCATGCAAATGGGGTGGTTATGATAGTAATCCAGATATTTCTCCCGATGGAAAAATACAACCAGCGGAATATATTGAATGCGGCCGCCGTGGCATGTGTCCATACGAAGGGAAACTTTGCTCTTCCATTAAACTTCAACACGGCATATTGACCAAAAGTGAAGTAGCAGTATTGAAATGCCTTGGTGAATGTCTCCTGGATAAAGAGATTGCTGATAAACTTAATATCAGTGAGCATACTTTACGCCACCATAAAGATAGTATCTGCCGTAAAAGCGGATTAGAAAGAAAACCTGCCTTAGTTGGCTTGGCTTATAAACTTGGACTTGTAACATTTTAGAACACGAACACCGTATGCAACTAAAAGGCTTCAAAAAATTAACACACTCACTTGGGATTATTAATGATGCAATCCGTGAGTTTCCACCCCTACTTGATACACTAGGCCCTGCAGTAGGAGAAATTATTGAGATCCTGGCTAACGAGAAATGCGATATGATCGAAAAAGATCCATCACTGAAGGGAAAGCTTGATGATATCTTTAAGGAGTACGTAGATAAGGAGCTAAGGTAATGATGCGAATTGCCTATATAGCTGAAGAGGAGCCTATACCAAAACCTAAGAAGCTGACTAAAAAAGAAATTCTGCACCGGGCTGCGGTTGAAACGCTAACTGTCAAAAAAGCTCATGACCGGATAAGGGCAAACGAAATGTTTGCTGCGGAAATAAAAGAAATTGAAGTACTGGAGGCACAGCTTGCCGAATTAAAATTGCAGAATAACACCTTTTAAAACTATTGCTATGAAATGTTTTACTAATCCTAAATTCCAAAACACAGCTAACATCTGTATTATTAATGTCTTTTACACGGAGCTTAAGAATGCTGAACGCAAGAGGCTTATTAAGATTACGGCCAAGGCAACAGTGTTATCAGTCTTTTTTTTGACCATTGTGTTTGCCTGGTCTATACTAGGTAACTGATTCAAATTTTGAATACTTTGAATATGAAACACACCACTTTAGACACTCAAAAACTTAACCAGGTACAGGACTTAATGTCGGTATTTAAGGATAGGTATTCAGGCAAAGCGAAAGCGGTTAAAACAGCAGATCTATTGTTTCATTTAAAGGCATCTGGCAAGGGAATTATATCCCCTCAGACACTTAGAGAGCTGTTAGGTTACATCAGGCACAATGATTTGTTATCGCCTGGCTTCATTGTCAGCAACGTCAATATTGGTTATTGGCTAAGCTTTGAAAAGGAAGAACTGAGCGGGTATTTAGATCAGGAGCTTAACCGAATGAGTAACCAGTTTCAAAACTTACAGCTGCTGCACCAACGCACTAAATATGGCCAGAAAACGGCCTTAAAAACCCAACAGAGTTTATTTTAAAACCTATATACAACCCGCCATGCACAAAAAACAAAATCCAACAGGTGTAATTCCTGTGGGGCAACGGTCCTGCCAGATAGGACCGGGCATATGGATGCTACTACCATTTGACATCCGGCCAGAAGTAAAAGCCGAAAGGATCAATAACTATCTGAATAAGGCTAACAAAGAACCAGTAATGTTTAACCCAAAAAGGAAAATATAATGAATGAGGATCACTATATTCAACCGATACAGCAATCAGATCAAGGCTTAGCAAACAGCTTTACAGGTCGCCTGATTGACTACATCAACCCTACCCCTGCAATGATATCCCTTCAGGATATTTCCACAGGCTTAACAAACATTTGCCGCTTCGGAGGTCAGATTAAAGATTTCTATTCTGTTGCTGAGCACACGATGTTGGTTTGGCACCTTTGCCCAGATCACTTAAAACAAGCCGCTTTATTGCATGATGCTGCGGAGGCTTACCTGGGCGATGTCATTAAGCCTTTAAAAATGTTAATCCAGGACTGCTATGGTCCAATAGAAGAAAAGTTTGAGAAAGTGATCTTTCAAAAGTTTGGTGTGGACCTTAATTTATTAACAGAAGTTAAGCACTATGATATTCAGGCGCTGGAAATTGAAAACAATTATTTCCGTTTCGGCAATCTTGACTTCATATCCAAATTCTATGACATCAATGAAGAACTGTACTTCGGTAAAACAATAAAAGAAAAGTTTTACATGCTTTTAAGGTCTGAGTTTTCACATAGAGAAATTGGGGGTTAAATATGAACTGGCAATTAATAACTTTTGAACAGGCAGTTCAATTAAAGGCTTTAAATGTTAGCCAGGCAAGTAAGTATTCATGGTTTGGCAACCCTGATCATATTACAGAACTAAATGAGCGGTGGATCTGGACGGACACTACAGAGGCGGTCAATTCTATTGACCAAGAGCATAGACATGATATTGGCGTTTCAATTCCTGTTGCGTCAGCTTACACCTTATCTGAGTTAGCTATAATGTTAGGCTACAGCTTCGTTCCATCCAACGTAAAAGACGCTGCGGAAAAATTAATTAACGAGATCAAAACCGGCACATCCACTATTAAGGATATCAATGCCAGGTTAATTGAGGCTCAATCATTAAACCTGGTTAAACAATAAATCTATGTTATCATTTTACGAAGCGGCTTTAAGGTCGTTATCAGTCCACAGGGTTGGCAACAAAGCGAACGACGAATTTTTTGTTCTTTCTGACAATGAGTTGGAATTAACAGCTGACCAGGCTAACTACTTCCTTCACTATTTTCTTAGCCCTTTTGCGAAGGTCAATGAAGTTTTTAACTTCTACCACCCAAATGGTGATTTAAGATTAAACGATATACATGCCAAAGCTGACATGGCATTTAAAAGTTATTCGCCGGACTTCCACTGGATCACACAACGTATAGCTGAATTTCTATATGAGGTAACCAACCATCCTAAAATCAAATCAGGTGAGCTTTATGTAGCCTACTTTGAAAACATTCAATTTGAAGGTGAGCTGCACCATGCTGTAGGTATTTTCAAATCGGAGAACAAAGAAACCTACCTAAAAGTAAATCCAGTACAGGAAGGCTTTAATATTCAGTTTGAAAACGAGGCGGTCAACATTTCCAACCTGGATAAAGGGTGCCTGATCATTAATGCTGAATCTGAAAAAGGATTTACAGTACTATGCCTGGATGAAAAAAGCAAAGATAGTTCTTACTGGAAAGATGAATTTTTAAGATTAAAGGTGGTGAATGATGATTACCAGCAAACATCAAACATGATCAGCCTTTGCAAAAACTTCATTACCTCCAAACTGGATGAAGATTTCGACATTTCAGAAGGCGCAAAAGCAGCCCTTTTAAACAAGTCTGCCCAGTACTTCAAGGATAAGGAAAGCTTTGATGTAGACGAGTACTCCAGTGAGGTCCTGAACAATGAACAGGCAAAGGAATCCTTTAAGCAGTATAAAAGCATTTACGATGAAGATTTTGATGCGAATATTCCATCATGCTTTAACATCTCTGGGGCTGCGGTTAAAAAGCAATCTAAAAAATTCAAGAGCATCATTAAGCTGGATAAAAACTTTCATATCTACATCCATGGCAGCAGTGATTTAATAGAACGCGGCTTTGATGAAGAGAAAAGCTTGAACTATTATAAAGTCTATTACAAAGAAGAGTCCCTTTAGTTAAATTATATGTCAAACATCCAACAAACCACTGATTACAGCATTTTCAAGCAGATAGTCAGTAATAGAGAAGTTGATCAGGCGCACGTCAATAAGCTTGTTAAATCAATTTCTAAGAACAACCTGCTTCATTTAAATCACATTGTAGTCAATCCAGGAATGGAAGTGATTGATGGGCAACACCGTTTAGAGGCTGCAGAGAAATTGGGATTACCAATATTTTATATTGTTGATGCTGCTGTGAGCAAAAAAGACCTTAGTGACTTGAATTCGGTTAAGAAAAACTGGAGCACCATGGATTACATTAATTATTGGGCCATAGAGAAAGCACCAGGCTTTGATGTGCTAAGCAAGTTTTTGTCTGAGCATTCAAAATTACCTCCATCAACAGCCTTAATGCTTTTATCCCTGGAAGGTAAGCGTGACATGTCTGCCTTAAAAAGTGGTTCAGTGGATGTATTGAATATTAATGAAGCTACTGAAGTTGCCGGTGTATTAAAGAAGTTTCGGAATATCATTGACTGGGCCTATGATAGAAACTTTGTCCTGGCTATTTATAAGCTGATTAAAACCGGCAAGTATGATCCAGCCGTGATGGAAAAGAAACTTGAAACTCAATCCAGATCACTGGTAAAATGCATTAATGTAAAGCAGTATGTGGAGCTGCTGGAGGAAATCTACAATCGCGGATCCCACAATAAAATTTCATTCAAATACAGCTAAAGCAATTGTCAAATATTTTCAAAGTAACATTATGCAAGCATCAGATATATTCACGAACATCATCTCTACATATTTAAAAAATTTAGCTGAAAAAGACCCACTATTTGCTGTAACGCTGGGAAAGCCTAAAAAATCTATAAAAGAATGTATTACCTACATACTTAATGAGGTCAAGAAAAGTGGTCGTAATGGATTTGGTGATGAAGAGGTATTTGGCATGGCTGTTCATTACTATGATGAAAACGATGTTCAGCCAGGTCCTAAAATAAATTGTACCGTGGTTGTAAACCAGTCGCTTGATGCAAAAATACCGAATACCAATACTAAATTAAACAAGAAAAAAGCCCCTAAACAGGCAACTGCAATAGAATTAGTCCCTGTTAATCAAACCTCTTTATTTTAATTAGCTATGAGACCACAATCAAAACGCCAGGTACGTGTGAATGACCTTAGTCTTCGTCTTCCTAAATTGGCTGATAAGCTTGAAGCTTGGGCATTTAAAAACTGTATCGACCATATTGGGTACAGAAATAAAATGTGGACGAACTGTTTAAGCTGCGGCCAGGTGTGGCCAACTACATCGCTGAGGATTAAATCTGAGGTTTGTCCTGGGTGTAATTGGAAATTATGTTTAGAAACCACACAAAAGCAAAAATCAAGGCAACAAGCCAGGTTCGCGGTTCTCGAAGTTATGGAAGAATTTCAGGTGGTTAGATACTTTCATATTGACTGCCGTATGAAATCAAAGCAAAAGCCGGAATGCTATACCAGGGAAATCATGCAGCATTGGATATTGCCTAACGGGGAGTTTGAAATTATGAGTGTCCAAGTGGGTGGAATGGGGTTGTCGTATGATCATTTTTGCAGTGGTGAAATGAGCCTGAAAAGTAAGCGTGATCAATGGAAGTATAACATTCAGGTTTATAAAATATACCCTGAAATGGATTTGCAGCCGGAGTACATGCGTAACGGATTTACTTCAAAGGTTACCTCTATAATTCCTTTTAACCTTCTCAGGAGCCTTGTTAATGACACGAAAGCTGAAACGCTTATAAAGTCTAAGCAAATGGATCTATTGCGTGTTCACCTGGGCGACCGGAGTAGCGGAAGTTATCGCCATTGGCCATCCATTAAAATATGTATCCGTACTGGCTACATTGTAAAGGATGCCATCACCTGGCTTGATTACCTCGATCTGCTTGACTGGTTTGGAAAAGACCTTCGTAACGCAAAGTATGTGTGTCCAAAAAATTTAAAGGATGAACATGATCGGCTGGTTAAGAAGAAAACCGAAATACAGAAAAGGCAAGACATTGAAAAGAGAATGAAGCAGGCTGAATCTGATCAGGTGGAATACGCCAAGGCCAAAGCAGCTTTCTTCGGTATATCCTTTACTGATAAAGACCTTGAAATTAAAGTTTTGGAAAGTGTTCAGGAATTTATTGAAGAAGCAGATACACATAAGCATTGCGTGTATTCTAACAGATACTTTACAAAAGAAGACTCGTTAGTGTTTTCGGCCAGAGTAAAGGGTAAGCCAGTCGAAACAGTTGAGGTGTCATTGTCCGGAATGAAGATATTGCAATCAAGAGGTCTACAAAATAAATTGACTGAATACCATGATCAGATAATTGAATTGGTAAACAGCAATATGCAAGTCATAATCAAGCGGGTTCAACAACTTAAAGCGGCATAGCGCAATGAAACAATTTCAAGCCCTTTTCCACTCGACAAAGCTTACGGCTAATGAGATGGCGGATGTATTTGAAAGCTTCATTTCAGGTGCTGCGCTCGACGAATTGGCAGAAAAATATAAACTACCATCAGCTCTAATTTACACCTACCTGTACCGGCATTATTACGGAGTAGTTCCCAAAGAGAATCAAATAAAAATAACATTAAAAAGTAAAGTGTAATGGCTGAGAGAAAGAAATCATTCGTGTTGTATTCTGACCTATTGCATACAGTAGCAAAAATGCCAAAAGATAAGGCTGGAGAGCTTTTTTTAATCATTCTCCAGTATGTTAATGACTTAAATCCAGTAGTTAATGATTTACTAGTTGACATCGTTTTCGAGCCTATAAAGCAGCAAATGAATAGAGATTCAGTTAAGTGGGATGCTACTAGGGAAAAAAGATCTGAGGCAGGAAAAGCTAGTGCTGCGGCTAAGAAAAAAAGCAGCAAAACCGATCAAAAATCAACAAAACCAACAAGTGTTAACACACCTAAACAAACATCAACACATGTTGATTCTGTTGAAAAAAAACCAACAAAATCAACTGTTAATGTAAATGGTAATGTAAATGTTAATGTAATAAATATAGAAGTAGAAGAAGAAGAGATTTTACAAAATGAAAATTTTGAAGAAACAGAAGAAATAATTATTCCACCACTAGTGGAAGGTGCGGTAAACGAAGAAGAAAAAATTGCGTCGATAAATTTTTTAAAAGGTCATTCAATGTTTACCCTAATTCAAAAACAGCAAAGCTTAAAGCCGCCGGAAGTAATTAAGCTTTTTGAAACTTTTTATGAAACAAAAAGTGTGCTCCGCGAAATTTCCGGAAAATCAAAAGATGAAGTCTTAAGACACTTCCTCTACTGGGTGCCAAAGTACCAAACAACAAAATCACAACCAAGACCAGTAAAAAACATCCCAAATGGAACTCCAAATCATTTCACCCCAAGAAATAGAACGACAGCTGCCCGTGCTGATGAACTGCGGGATGATAGAAATCTCCTTGTTGACAGCCTCCGCGGTTTACTGCGAGGAACAGCACCTAAAGAGTGAAATTGATTGCTTCCATAGTCAATCCAAAACTTTTGGATATCTCGAAGCAAACTATCCAAAAGCAGGTTTAGCGCTGATGGTTGTGTTGGTGGGGGAATTGGCCAACTCGTTCAATATCGGCAAAAACATGAGTGCGTTTCAGGTTACAGATACTGCTATGATGATTTTAAGGGAGTACCCTGAGCTCAAAGTCGATGATGTGGCATTATGTTTTACTAAAGCAAAACAAAACGCATACGGTGAAGTGTATGACCGTTTGGATAGTTCAATCATTTTCAAGTGGCTTGAACGATTCCTGGCTGACAAGCATGAGCAAGTGGAATATTACTGGAAGCACCAGCAATTAGCCCTAAAAGTTGAAAATGCAACGCCACTACTGGAAGCACCAAAGGCTGCGGATAATGATACAGCATTGAAATATCTGAAAAAAATCAGAAAGGATGTTGTTGAAATCCAAAAGCGAAACTACCGGGTTAAAAAAATGACTTTGGCCAAGCCGGTAGCAGAAAACATAATTTATCAGGTTCACCAGGTATTCATTCAAAATTTCAAGGAGCTGTACGAAGCTGAGATCTGGGAGGATCCCTCAAAATCAACGGGCACGAGGTTCGTCAATTGCTGCGGTAAACGATTAGACATTGGGGAGTACATCCAAAAAAAACACATGCAGCTAATCAACTATTACCGAAAGGTGAATTACTATTTCGGGATTGAGGATCCTGCCTATCCTGTTTACATCCCCCCTCCTATGCCTGACTTCAGTAATCAAAATGAACCCAAGAAAAATGAGG
>NZ_JAZQPU010000419.1:0-9482 GCF_045628745.1 Pedobacter sp. | reverse complement strand
GGTACACGCGGTTGAGTACTTTGGTAATATCTTCGGCAGCAGGTTTACCATAAGGCGTTACATAATCAGGCTTCATTAAATGCAAGGGTGCCGTAACATCGTTATGTTGCTTAGGTTCTTGAGCTATAGCTATTTGGCTTGTGCCTACTAAAACAGCAAGGCAAAATGCTTTGCTATAAGGTAAATTTACAGCTTTAAAGCTTTGGTTGGTTAAACGTAGGTTCATTGTGTAAGGTTTGATTATGTAAAGGTAAAGCAGCAAGCTACGGTTAAATGTTGATTGCTGCTTTTGGTTTAATTGAGGTTAAATTAACTCCTATAGCGTTAATTAAGCATATTATTTCAGCTCTACTTTTACCGGCGCTGAAAGTTGTTTCACCAGGTTTAAAACATAGGTTTTAAAATAAGCAGCATCCCTAAAGCCTTTGTCGCTAAGCTCCCAGCCGGCAACAGCAAAATACTGCACAGGCACATTGTTTTTCACCTTTAACCTTGCTAAAAACGAGGTAGCCAACTGTCCTTTTTTAGGGGCTTCAGAAAAGCCTTTATAAGCATCTGCAGGCACAATTAAAGCCAAACCTAACCACCATTCTTTATTGTAGGTATGTTTCTCATGTGAGATCACCGCTACCCATTCCTTGTTCACTTTAATCACAGTTGGCTTATTCTCCGCATTGATGCTCACCAAACCAATGGCAAGGTCTTCATTGCCTTCCAAACCTGTTAACTTTACCGTATTCTGGTAAGCATACATGCCCGGCCAAATACTGGTCGTTTCGTCTACCTGGTATGTTTTACCTGCAGCATTCCAGTTTTGATAGTTATAGTTCAACATGGATCTTGTTGGTCCTTCCGTTACAATGTGGAAAGTGGTTTTCTCAACGTTATTAACGGCATCATCAACGGTTACGCCAAGTCTTAGCGGCTGATTGTCTTTATATAAGGCAATACCTCCAAGACCTACGGAATTACCTACGGCCAGGATATCACGGCCCCATTTTTCCATCACATGGTAATTGTCTTCCACCTCACCTTTGGCATTGATGCCTACATTTTCTGGCGACATAGAAGGCACAAGTTTACCAAACACATCTTTGGCATTACGGCCATCGAGGTAATGACGGAAACCTACTTTATCATTCTCCCATGAAGGGCCATCGGTCTGGTATTTTTGAAAACCTATGGTTTTAGGCAAGTCTTTGGCATTTACGGTTTCTTCCGTTGCAGGCGCCACAGGAATATTGGCAGCGCTTCGTTTACCAAAGCGGGCACTTGTTCTTTTAACATACTCTGGTGCAGTGCTCACCCATTTAATGGAAATAAGCTTTCTTTCTTTGGGCTGCAAATCGGTTACAAAAAACAGCTCATCCCAATGTTGATCGCCATCCACATCATCTATTTGTGAGGGGATGGTGTCATTTTTAAACATCAATATTGGATAAGTTTTTCCTGCCGGGATGCCCGACATTTTTATCCGTTTAATCATAACAGCTTTGTCTTTTAAGGCTAGGGAAGTTGTATTGGTCAGCACCAGTTGTGCGCCTTTTTCTTTCGTACCGGTTTGGGCAAATAAGGAAACGCATGTGCTACAGCAGATGCCAAGTATGATTAAATTTTTATTCATTCTATAGATTTTGTAAAATATAAATGTTAAAGCTATCAATAAATTTTAATTTAAGCCCTCAGGATGCAGGGGGACCATCATAATATCACTGTCTGTGAGCATGCTGCTGTTAAAAAGGATCCATTTGCCATTAGGACTAATGGATTGATGGGCATGCGCCTGGCTTGAAAATGGACTTTGTGTATTTGGCCGGTGACCTGTGGTGAGCAAAGTAGTATTGCCTTTTTCTATGTTAAAACGATAAATATTACCATTAAAGGTATCACCAACCGCCCACTTTAAATCTTTGGTGCCATAGGCATGCCAGTAACCACCAAGCTCTTTTGCCTGTCCTAATAATTTAGCTTCCCCAGTACGGATATTTAAAGACATAATCCCAGTAGGGTTTTTCCTCAGTCTATCAATATGCCCCATAACATTAAATAGAATATGATCCGGACCGGCAAAAACTTCATGCGTTACCCATTCATCGGCTTTCTCTTTGTAAACAGGTCTGTTTACCGCCTTACCGTTCTTGTCTACACTTAAAATCCACATCCGCTGGGGTGCATCACCACCAGTTTCCCAGCAATACAACATCTCGCCGGTTAGAAAAGGATTGGCCTGGAAATGACCTGTTCTAAAAGGTACCTCTACAAGCTTTGTGGTTTTGTTAGTTTTAAAATCGACACTGTAAATGGTTGATGCCTGATCTCCGGAACGGGTGGAAAAGAAAATCCTGCTGTCGTTTACATCCAGGCACATTCCACCGGGTTTAAGGTCTTCAGGAATGGAAGCCACCACCCTTTCATAACTTGCCGAATCTTTAACTTTTCCATGCTCACTATCGGCCAGCAAAGCACCTAAATTTAATTCAATAACGTCTTTACCCCTAAAGTGGAAGGCCAGGTTATGCTGGTGACCTACCAAAAGGTTACCGGCAGCAGTACCTGTCGTTACCTGCACAATCTCATGATTAGCCATAGATATGGCATAATACTGTCTAGACTTTTGAGGTGCTGTTTTACTGGCAAAGGTAACATTACCTCCCGCAGCGGTGTTACGATTGGAGCTAAAAACGATATACTTTCCATCTGCAGTCCAACTGGGTTGATCCTGGTAGATTTTTGAACTGCTGTGCCGAGACGTGGTTAATGCGGTAATTTTCACCCCTGTTACCGGATCCGTAATTACCAGACTTTCAGAAGGAAAGCGCTGACCAAAAATATCAGTGCCGTCCATATCGAAAGTTTTATCTACATTTTTTCTATCTGAATAATCTACCCCTTCTACGGTTTGTGCATAACAGGAGGAAGCTAAAAAGAAGGCACAAAGAGCCAGTTTGATGGCTTTTATTTCATTCATATTTTTAAACATTAGGTGTGCTATCATTATTTTTTACTTGATTGATTAACCTGTTTCACCGCATTCACATCCCAAAAAGGATGCTGCCCGGGCAATTGATCGCCCACCATTTCTAAAAGCTGGATGGCATTTAAGCACCATTGAGCGGTGTTATTGGTGGAGATGCCTTTAACTTCTACAAGGGGTTTTAAAGCATCAGCACCTGTAACAAGAATAGGTGTAAATTGTGCTTGTGTTTCCGGACTCAAAAAGGCTTCCCATGCCGTGGCCGCATATTTTTTATCCTTGGTAGTCATGGCAGTATAAGCGGGCAGGCGCGCATACCATGGCCCGAGTGTTCCAAGTCTGCCGGTTTTTCCGAATTCCTTCATCTGCACCTCCTTTGATGCACCGTAAAACTGTGCAAACTGCAGCCACAATTTATCGAACTTTTTATCCTGCAACAAATCTTTTAACTCATAAATTACTTCTGGACCACCCATTAAAACGCTGAGGTGGATGGTGCCGATGGTATCATTCAACTGGTACATTTTATTGGTAGCAGGGTCATAGCCAAAAGCACCCTGTTCGCCAGAAAAGTAGCCACTAGGCATCTTAGCGAAATTGTTAACGCCTTCCATAATCTTGTCGCGCCATTGCTTGTCGCCAGTACGTTCCCAGGCAGTCATCCAGTTACCGATCAGGGCAAACCAGTCTGGTCCAACACGGGCATGCGTAGGATATTGCGTTTTACTTAAAATGAGTCTTAAGGGATCCAGGGTAACCAAGCGCTGCGCTGCTGTTTCAGCCACCTCCTGCATCATGTCGCCGGTGCGCTCATCGGTGGTTAAGTAATAGTAATACCTTCTGTAAGCAGCCTGGCTTTCCCTTACTTCTTTAGAGCCACATCCCCAGTGACGCACATTATGGCGCGAGCCTAATCCGGCCAGTTTGCCAATATGATAAACATCCACCTCACTTGTATGGCGTGTCATGGCTTCTGCCATCCTGAAAATATCAGCGCGACCGGTGCGTAAAAAGGTATACCATAGCCACATGTCTGTAGAAAGCTCTGTATTGTCCCATGCATAACCGCCTACATCATAGCGCCAGGCATGACGCACATCATCATAGGTGTGCATTACATCACCATAGTTCCAGAATCCATACCAGTTGCGCTGGTCGACTTCCTTCTTGTAAAAATTGATGGCTGTATCTAATTGATTTTCTATCCAGCGCTTACCGGGTGTAGAATGATCAGGTAAACTCCATAGGCCAAAGACTTTTGCATCGTGCAGGTATTGCGGACTAGCCGTCAATAAAGGAGGTTCACTGGCTAGCGCAGCCTGATGGCTCAGCAACTCAGTTGAAGGAACCACTGCAGCAGGAAATAACATCAGCTCACTGGTGCGGGCAATTCCATAAGGCACACTTAAGCCTGGCTGTACATCTTCATACACAGCGGGAAGGCCATGGCCAACGGTATCATAATGGCGCATATCCATAGCTTCACTATAGGGCGACCAGAGCCAGATTTTTACTTCCGCCACCTCTTTAGCGGCATTCCTCACTTCGGCTGCAGCTGGGTAAGACTGCCAGAAGTCTTTAAGCCCCAGGCCTAAACCACCCTTTGTATCGCCAACAAAAACAAAACCTTTGGCACGCTTGCCTGCATTTGCCTCCAGCCAGGTGCTTTTAGTGTTGGTGCGTTTAAAAATGTTGAAACCATCAGCATTGTTTTGCACTAACCTGTAGTCATTCCAAACGGGAAAATCTTTGATGATCGCCTGTGCAGGTGCAGGTAACGTATCCGTATTGATGGCTTGACCCGCCAACTGCGCTGGAAGAACATTTCTACCCTTCAATAATAGCGGTTTAACGGGCTCCGCCCACATGCCACGCTCCTCTCCAGCAAATCTTACATGACGGTTGTGCAAAGACTCCCGCATGGGCACATTGAAAACAATGCCCAAACCTTTGATGAAATCTTTCTGCTCATTACCATCATAAGTAACCGTGTTCACCAATCGTACCGCATTGGAACCCTGGTAAAAATATAACCTGATGCAGAAAGGAAGCCAATCACGATTGCTCTTTGCGGAATGCATGGCTCCTTCTATGCGAATTACACTTCTAACAGGGCCCTTTTGTTCCACTGTGACCTGGTTGACCTTACTTGTAAATATTTCTTTAACAGGTGATTCAAAGTCTTCGCCTTCAGGTCCATTTTGAAGGATACAATCTAAACGTCCATCTTGTGCAACAAGCACTCCTTTAACCAACAGGGAATCAATGATAAAATTTCCCTTTTTACTGATGACGCAACGCAGTTCACCTGTATTTACGATAACAGCGTCCGCATTTTCAAAAAGAAGGGACGCTTTTTTGAGCGGTTCTTTTACTTGGGCAGCACTTAGCCTTAGCGTGCTGTCATTTAAATTGGCCACCGCGGCAAAGCCCATCCATTTGATGGAACCATCAGGCCAATAGGCGGTTGGCCAACTTTGTAAAGGCATAGATTCTCCTTTACTGTTCGTCAACGTAAAAGACTGATTCTTTTTAACTGTTCCTTTTGCATAAGGCACGCCCCAGCTTACGCCTGCAGGCTGAATGATAGGGTTTTTGTCCAGCCACTTTAATTCAACTGCAGGTGTATTTTGTGCGGATGCTTGCAAGCATAACAATATGCCCGCCAGCATCATTAGCATCTTCATCTTAACCATGGTCTCTCAAATATTTGGGGTCATTGTTATTTATTGAAAATTAATAGCCGGGGTTCTGTTTCAGTGCTGAATTAGCATTCAATTCAGTTACCGGAATAGGCAGAATCTTTCTCGTTTCTGGTGTCACCGTTGTTTTAAACTTCCAGGTACCGGTAAACCAGGTGCCAAAGCGAATCATATCCCTTCTTCTGCTGCTTTCATAAATAAGTTCTCTTGCTCTTTCGTCTTCTATATTTTTAAGCGTAAGGCTTTGCAATACGGTGGCATTGCTTCTTTGTCTCACCTGGTTAACCAAGGTTAAGGCTTCACCTGCATTGCCTCCAGATCTTAACAGTGCTTCTGCTTTGGTCAATAGAATTTCTGCATAACGGATGGTTGCAATGTCATTACTTGCAGCACCATTTACCCAAGTTACATCAGGTCTCCATTTAAGAACCCTGAACCCTTCATTTTCCGCTGAATTTTCCTGGTTAACATGAGGAATAAGGACCAGGTTTGCAGAACCACTTATTGTTTTCAAGGGGTTTCCCTGTGCATCAAATTGTGGTCCACGTAAAATCATGGTCTTGCGCAGATCCTGCTCTTCATATCTGTTAACGGCCTCTTCTAAAGTGGTAAAGCCATTTTGTGGCGTAAAGGGTAAAGTATAGGTAAAGCGATGCGAATCATGTAAAACCCTTTGGGCAAAGGTATTTCCACCAGCCTGCCTTGAGGGATCCATAGAAATGGCATAAATAAACTCAGGTGACCCTTCATTTTTAGGAATAAAATTCTCGAAATAGTCAGCGGTCAATTTATAAGCATTACCAGACATTACATTGTTACACATTTCAATACATTCTGCCCATTTTGCGGTGCCTGTGTATACCTGTGCATTTAAATAAGTGATGGCAAGAAGCGAATACACAGCCTCCTTAGTCATCCTTGGATAATACCCCACCCTGTTAACCGTTAACACAGAAGGTAAATCTGCTGCAACAGCCTGAAACTCACTCACCACAAAATCAAACACTTCCGTTCTTGTTTTATTGGCCGGCAGGTTATTTGGATCAATGCGGGCAGTAGTCACAATGGGTACATTACCCCACAAATCAAGGGCATAAAAATAAGCGTAAGCTCTAATCCCTCTGGCTTCAGCAATCTGGGCTTTAAGGTTGTCTTTCTGTGGCGAACTCTCTAAACTTTCCATGATTGCATTGGCGGCACCAATGGCACCGAAAATCTCCGTCCAACCAGAGGAGATCCTGTTGTTGGACGGTGTCCAGGCATGTTTAGAAAACTCAAGGTATACGCCACCATCAAACCACCGCCCATCAGCACGGGAAGGGATTAAAAATTCATCGGTACCCAAATTGGCAATCCTCCAGCCATTGCCCCCGTTAACGGTAAAGCCCATCCTGTTATAAACACCGGCCAGGGCTGATAGTACCTCTGCATCATTTTTATAAAAGTTTTCAGGGGTCAAACGTCCATATAAATCTTCATCCAGTTTAGTACAGCTCGTACATACTAAAAGAAACAGCATCAGGGCAAAACCACCTTTATTTGTTATGTAATTTTTCATTTTCGTGTCCTTTAAGATTTATGAATTTTAGAAAGTTATACTTGCACCTAACAAGTATGTTCTTGATCTCGGATAAGACATGTATTCTGCCCCTGAAGTCACCTCTGGATCCAGCCCTTTGTAATTAGTGATGATAAAAAGGTTCTGCCCCGTAAAGTAGACACGAAGGTTCCTCACCTTTGAAGAAGATGATAACTGAGGATTAAAACCTAAAGTAAGGTTATCTAGCCTCAGGAAAGAGCCGTTTTCAATCCATTTAGAAGAATAAATAACGGGTTGTCCATAAGCCGTCTCGTCTTGTAAGGCAGCCGCTAATACATTTTGACCCGGCAGCAAACTCGTTCTTTGCATATCCATTGCGGTATTGTTAAACACATCGTTTCCAAAAACACCCCTGAACATGAAAGACAAATCAAAACGCTTATAATTAAAGGTGTTGTTTAAGCCTAAAGTAAAATCTGGCTGGGTGCTGCCTATGGTGGTAATGTCGTTAGTTACAGAAAATGTTCCATCGCCATTGATGTCTTCAAATTGCTGAACACCATCTTTTACACCAATAAACCGAGGTCCATAGAAAGAACCTAAAGGCTGTCCGGGGATGATAGCCTGTGTATTTACCCCTGTTATCCCGAATCCTGAAGCTAAAGCGGTATAAATAATTTGTGTACTAAATTGTTCATTGGATAAACTGATGACCTTGTTTCTATTTCTACTGATGTTGAAGTCGGCTTTCCAGCCAAAGTCAGTATTAGAAATGATATTGCTTCCTAGAGAAAGTTCAATCCCCTGGTTTTGAACTTTCCCAACATTGGCAACCTGTGTAGGTACCACAGAAGGAGAAGGAATATTGAAAGACAACAACAATTGATTGGTGGTTTTCTTGTAATAATCTAAAGTTCCATAAATACGGTTGTTTAGAAATTGAAAGTCAGCACCTACGTTAAATTGTCCGGTTGATTCCCACTCCAGGTCAGGATTTTCATACCTCTCTGGAGAGACAATGGTTACCGCATTTCCGCCAATGATATAATTATTAGAGGTTGCACCTAAGGTTGGTTGAGAAAGAAGGTTGGCAATTTCCTGGTTACCCGTTTTTCCATAACTCACCCTTACTTTCAGGTCATTGACAAAACCATCTTGTGGGAAAAATTCTTCTTTAGAAAGTCTCCAGGCCAAAGAGCCTGAAGGAAAGATACCCCACTTGTTATTTCTACCGAAGCGACTGGAACCGTCTCTTCTCACGGTGATGGTGGCTAAGTATTTATCACTCAGGCTATAATTTACACGTCCATAAAAGGAAATCAGCCTGCTTACTTCTTTATAAGAGGAGATGATATCCCTGGTAAGGGCGGCACCAATATTATTATATTTGAACTCATCAGAGATAAAGTTGGATACCCTGTTTCTAAAGCCCTCATCATTGAAATCCTGATAAGAATAACCGGCGATGGCATTTACGCGATGTTTGTCGCCAAACTCCTTATTGAACATCAAGGTTGTTTCTAATAACTTGCTGACATGTTTTGAAGATTGTAATATAGCTACACCACCCAATCCCTGACCGAGGGGATTAGATTTGGGAATGTATGCTTTACCGTCAATATCTTCAGAAGTATAACCCAGGTTGACATTGATGCTTAAAGGATCGATGATTTTATAGGTTGCAGAGAGATTTCCAAGGTTGCGTTTTGTTTTCCTGAAGTCTTCTAATTGGCGTGTATAGGAAAGTGGGTTGATCACAAATTGATTAATCTGTGAAAAATCACCATTTTCTTCATAAACAGGATAAGTGGGATTGAAGCGGAGTGCGTCCTTGAGGATGTTACCCCCTTCACCGGAAAGGTCGCCAGATACAGCCGCATTGTCCTCGTCAATTTGGGCACCACTGAGGTTCATATCTATAGTAAGCTTATCATTTAGCGTTTTATGGCTAAGGTTTATTCTTCCGGTATAGTTTTGAATTCCGGATGACTTGATGATACCCTGTTGAGAAACATAGCCAAAAGAGCCTCGATAGGTACTTTTCTCAGAACCACCGCTTAATGACAAGTTGTGGTTTTGTGAAATTGCAGAACGGAAAATCTGATCCTGCCAATTGGTATTTCCGCCCCTATCGGTAAAATTGACGATGTTATGGTCTTTCATAAACTGGCGATATTCGTCGCCAGTGAGCACCTCCAATGTTTTTGCTACAGAGGAGATACCTGCATAAGTATCATAACTGGTAACAATAGACCCGACGGTTCCT
>NZ_JAZQPU010000418.1:0-12667 GCF_045628745.1 Pedobacter sp. | reverse complement strand
CATATCGGTTTTCAGCAATAAAACATTGTTATCCGTTTTGGTAGCCCTTAACCTGGCCACCCATTTGGCGGGTTCAAAATATTGTACCTGGCTATCATGCAAACCTGTAGTCACTAACATATTAGGGTAGTTTTGTGCTTTTACATTTTCATAGGGAGAGTAACTTTTCATATAGTCATAAGCCGCTTTTTGTTTAGGATTACCCCATTCGTCGAACTCATTGGTGGTGAGTGGGATACTTTCATCAAGCATGGTGTTGACTACATCTACAAAAGGTACATGCGCTAACACCCCATTCCACAAATCAGGTCTAAGGTTCACTACAGCGCCCATCAATAATCCTCCCGCACTGCCACCTTGTGCATATAAATGACCTTTTCCGGTATACTTTTCTGCAATCAAAAACTCGCCACAGGCAATAAAATCGGTAAAAGTATTGATCTTTTTCATCAGTTTACCATCTTCATACCACTGTCTGCCCATTTCCTGGCCTCCACGGATATGCGCAATAGCATACACAAAACCCCTGTTCAGCAAACTTAATGTAGTGCTTGAAAAGGCTGCATCCATAGTGGCACCATAAGAGCCATAGCCATACAATAAAAGAGGGGCGGTGCCATTTTTCTTAAATGTGTTTTTATACACCAAAGAGATAGGTATTTTTGTGCCATCCTTTGCAGTGGCATAAAGTCTTTCGGTAGTATAGTCTTTCTTGTTGTAACCACCAACAACCTCCTGCTCTTTCTTCAAGGTCTTCGCCTTGGTTTCCATATTATAATCATAGGTAGAAGAGGGGGTAGTTAGGGAAGTATAAATAAAGCGCAAATTTTTACTGTTGTATTCCGGGTTTGCAGCAACAGCAACCCTATAAGCAGGTTCTTCAAAAGATACATAATGTTCCGATCCGTTTTTGTTCCTGATTCTAAGTTCATTTAAACCATTCTTGCGCTCTTTAACCACCACAAAATCTTTGAATTCTTCAATGCCTTCTACCAGCACATCACTGCGGTGGGCAATAACTTCTTTCCAGTTTTCTTTGCCGGTTTTATCAAGTGGACACTCCATTACCCTGAAGTTTTTAGCCTTCCAATTAGTCAGAATCAGAAATTTATCATCAAGGGGAATCATCTCATACAACACTTCTTTCATTCTTGGTTGTACAACTTTAAAAGGCTCATCGGGTGTTGCCGCATCCAACATCCGCATTTCTGAAGAGAGTGTAGCACCTGAATAAATGAAGATGTATTTTCCTGATTTGCTTTTGCTCACACCAATGTAATTGCTGTTGTCTTTTTCATGATAAACCTCTTCATCCAGCTTTGGATCTGTACCCAGTTTATGCTTTTTTATTTTCTCACTTAACAAGGTTACCTCATTCTTTGCGGTGTAAAACAGGGTTTTATTATCCGCTGCCCAGGTTGCATCAGCTTCTGTATTTGGAATGGCATCTTTAAAGATCTCCCCGGTTTCCAGATTTTTGATATGTATCGTATATTGTCTGCGGGAAACTTTGTCAACGCCATAAGCAAGTAGCTTGTTATCAGGACTAACCTTCATGCCGCTGGCAGAAAAGTAAGGCAGGCCTTTTGCCATTTCATCAACATCAAGCAGCACTTCTTCCGGTGCATCCAGGTTTCCTTTTTTTCTGCAATACTTGAAATATTGCTTACCATCTTCAGTTCTTGAGTAATAATAATAACCATTGTGAAATACCGGTACAGATTCATCTTTCTCTTTGATACGGCCCTTTAGCTCTTGAAAAAGGTTTTCCCTGAAAGTTTTAGTCCCACTCATCATGGTATCCAGGTATTTGTTCTCCGCAGTGAGGTATTCTACCACCTTGTTGCTGTCTGGACCGTTTTTAAAAAAATCAATCATCCAGTAATAATTGTCAACCACTGTGTCACCATGTAGTTCCCGGGTATGAGGTTTCATGTCAGCCACAGGTGCTATGGCATTAGGCCATTTATATTTAACCATATCTTTTTCTGAGTTTTTACAGGCTATAATAATGCTGCACAACATTAATATAGTAAAAAAAGGAATTCTTTTCATACCTCTTGGGGATTTTCTATTTAAGAAAGTCCGAATGAAAGATAGCTATAATATCACAACAACAGGTGGACAAATATTTATTTGTGTCATAGTGCTGTATACCTTACATAGTGCCGTTATTCTGTGCATGCACATAATTCTCCTCATTAAACAATCCCTCAGGGACTTTCAGTTCCCCGGTTTGAAAGTCAATCAAACCATTTCGTTCATCTTCAATATTGGTCGCCTGGGTGTAAACATCTCCAGCAAATTGGCGTTTCCTGATCTCTTTTTTGAACAGCTTGATTTGTTTTGTCCGCTCATCGTCGTCTTTTGGGCCACCATAATCAGGAAATCCAAATCCGCCCCATTCACTTACTATTAACGGTATCTGTTTGCGATAAAAAAAAGGATCTCCAACAATCATAGGAAAAGCTGCAACATCATTCATCTGGCCGTAGGCTAACTTATCTAACAATAAGCTCCATCTCTCTATGTCAGGCGTATACAAGTGTGCGGTAAGCAAATCTGTTTTTAGCCTGCCCTGGTAAGAATAATGGTGCCATCCATCATTATCTACAACTAAAAACTGTGGATGTGCAAGTTTCATATAATGATACATTCCCATAATGTATTCCTGCGTCTTTGTATTGGTGGCAATATCCTGGGCCCCCCAATCTTCGTTATATAAGCCCCATATAATAATGGAGGGGTGCGTGTTCATTAGGGCCAGCATTCTAAGCAGCTCTTCCTTATGGTTTTTGCGACTTTTATCTGTTGAACGGTGCGGACTGGGTACTTCGACCCATAATAGCATGCCTATTTTATCGGCGAGATTATAAATGCGTGGATCTACGCCCGCAATATGGATGCGCACCAGGTTACAGCCTAGTTTTTTCATGGCAAGCATATGCCTTTTAATCTCGTCGTAGTTGGCTATGCCAGGCTGGTAAAGAATACCATTGAGGTAAATAGGCTTATTATTCAAGTAAATGGTAGTACCTATAGCTTCTATTTTACGCAGTCCAAAGTTGGCTTCTATTTCTGATGTATAGGCATTTTCATCAATTAATTGTGCAATCAGTCTATATAGATGAGGCGTTTCAGGACTCCAATAAGTGGCGTCTGGAAGTTTCATTACCAATCGCTGTGGTTTCTGGCCTGCTTCCAGTACCAAATCATATTCATCAGTAGCAATAGGATCTGGTGATTCTTGTTTTCTGTTGTAAACTTTTAGCCTGATCTTGTAAAGACCGGGATTATGAATGCGCGTGGTGAAGTTAAACCTAACCAGGTTTTCTTCAATCAGGCTCACTACATCTATTCTGGATCTTAGTCTGTTGCGTTCTATTGTTTCCAGCCAGATACTCCTCACACCACCGGTATAAGTCTGGTACCAAATTCCTCCTCGTTTATAAACAGAGGACTCTTGTTTTCCCCTGGCCGTATCTGCGTCCATTGTACCCGAAATTCTGACTGTCAGTTTATTGTTCTGCTTCAGCATCGTTTCATCCAGTTCATAGGAAAAGGAAGTATTGCTGCCTATATGTACGTCTTGTCCTTCTATCGTTTTCAGGGCTATTCCATTCAACCACACTTGAGTTTTATAGCCACAGGCCCCAAATGTAAGCTGTAATTGAGAATGGGGACATTTATAATCATCGGAAAGTCTTGGTAAAGGAAATTCCCTTTCATACCATACAATCACGGTGTCATGCCAAAGCTTTTCATCAGGGTAGTTTTTCGACATGTGATTTTCCACGCTTCCTGGCCAATGTGCCTCCGCCTTAAAATTATGTGCTATATACCAGTGATCCGTAATTCCAAGGTTTTCAGAGTCATATGAGAATTTCCAATCGCCGTCCAGTAATAAAAACGAATTCGGTCTCATGACGGCTCGTGGAAGTGGATTAATATAACCTTCGTCTATATTTTCTTCTTTAGTTTTGGTCAGATTATAATTTGGATGGTTTATTTCTATACTCATGATCTAAGTCCCTTGATTGTATAATGTATGCTTAAAAAACAAGACAATGATATTTTGGTTTTTTATAATTACATAAAAACATCATTTATATTGCCGGTTATACAGCATATTGTCGTATTTGCATCCGATTGAGTAAACCAATTTTATTTAAGCTGATTGATCAAAACCATACTGCTTTAATATTTCTGGAGGGACCCCAGTCCATTGGTTTGGTGCATTGCCTACATAGCCTAAATCTTTAACCCCCATTTCACTGGTAAAAAATCCAGATGCCGTGAGGTCTCTCATAAGGTTAAAGAAAGAAATACCTTGCTGCATGCCGGGTTTCACCTGAAGAGGGTAGGCAATATCATCCACAATTTCAATTCGTTCTGCGGCTGAGGCATCTTTAAAGCTTTTCTGAAAGCGGTTGAAGCTTTGTATGTCAAGCCATTTCAAACCACCACGCATAGGGGTTTGATTTGAGGGGATATCCTTTACAATGAATTCTATAAAATCCGGCACTTTGGCATCTGAGGCACTGCCCGATTTCCCATCTTTAGGAATAATAATATCTGCCAGGATGGTGATGGTAGCCATCTCGTGGGCATTAAAAAATTTCGCCTCATTTAGCGCTTTATCACGTTCTACCTCAAAACGCTCCCGTCCGGCCTCATGAACAGTTTTTTCTGCTGTAGCAGTTTCATTTTTGTCGGCTCCCGGTTTACAGGCTTCCAATAATACGCCCGTGCTGATGGCTGTTAAGCCAAGGGCCTTAAGTGAATCTCTTCTGTTCATTTCTTGATCAGCTAAGGTTTAATTTTTTCTTTTGTGTCAATATAAATTCTGCCGTACGCATAGATAAGGCAAGGATAGTCCATGTTGCATTTTTATCCCCTTGTTGCACAAATGGAGCGGCATCCACTACAAAAAGATTGTTGCAATCATGTGCCTGACACCATTTGTTCAAAGCAGATTTTTTAGGATCATCGCCCATTCTTACCGTTCCTACTTCATGGATAATTTTCCCGGGTGCCTCCAATCCATAATTATCCTCAGGGCCATGAATCTTTGAAGTAATGAGGCCACCCATGGCATGGAACATCTCCTGAAAAGTTTCCTGCATATGTTTCGCCTGGTTAACTTCTTCTTTAGCCCACTTATAGTGAAATCGCAATACCGGAATTCCATATTTATCAACTACATTAGGGTCTATTTCACAATAATTGGTAGCTCTGGCAATGGCAGTGCCACGACCGGCCATGCCAACGCCAGAACCAAAGAAACGACGGTAATCATCTTTTAAACCCGCACCATAGCCGCCGGCTTCCTTTTTCTTGCCATCTTTACCCGGAACTAAGGCATTGCGGTTTTGTATGCCTCCACCAAAACCATAAGTCGGCATGCCCATACCACCACCATATTCAATATGGTATCCTCTGGGGAAATCAAGGTTTTTATTGTCCAGCCACCAGGGTGAGTAAATATGTACACTGCCTACGCCATCTTCATTGTAACGTTTACGATCTAATAATTGAGGTAAAAAGCCGCTTAAACTGGCACCTGTAGAATCATGGAGGTATTTACCTACAACATTGCTGTTATTGGCCAGCCCATTGGGGTGTGCAACAGACTTAGAGTTAAGTAATAACCGCGCAGATTCACAGGCACTAGCGCCCAAAATCACTACTTTGCCACGCACCTGGTGTTCTTCGAGGGTATTTTTGTCAATATAAGAAACACCAGTGGCCAAGCCTGCTTTGTTGGTTAAAACCTCCCTCACCATGGCATTGGTGATGACCTTGAGGTTTCCTGTTTTTTCTGCCGGAATCACCAAACAGGAAGAAGCAGAAAAGTCGCCATATACTTTACAACTCCTGCCACACTGTCCACAATAAAAGCAGGGTGCTCGGTCTTTATTTCCCGGCAATGCTTCGGTTAAGACCGAACCCCGGCCAGGAATAACTTTTACACCGGTTTGCTGTGCTGCTTTTTTTATAAAGAGCTCATTGAGCCTTGGCTTTGGTGGTGCCATAAAAATACCATCTGGTTCACTTTCAATGCCCTCCACGGTGCCATATATGCCAATTAACCGGTCTATTTTATCATAATAGGGCTTGAGTTCTGTATAAGTAATGGGCCAGTCATCGGTAAGTCCATCTTTAGGTTTAAAATCATCAGGCCCCATTCTTAGAGATATACGGCCCCAGTGATTTGTTCTTCCCCCTAACATTCTGGAACGGAACCAGGCGAATTCAGTTCCTTCCTTTTGTGTATAAGGTTCTCCATCAAGCTCCCATCCACCGTAGGAGGCATCAAAATCTCCAAAAGGTCTTACTGTACTTGCACCACGTCTGGGTGATTCCCATGGCCATTTGAGTTGTTGGGCATCTACTCTGGGATCAAAATAAGCACCTGCCTCTAACATGAGTACTTTCTGCCCTGCATGTGCCAGCACATAGCCTGCCATGCCACCTCCGGCACCCGATCCTACAATAATTGCATCATACTCAACGTCTGATTTTTTGATTTGGAATTCGTTCATGCTTAATCGTTTGATTTTATTTGGTACTGTAATTTAACACAATTTTGCAGTCAGAAAAATAATTTATGCTGATTTATTTTCTAACCTAAATTATTTGTAAATGCAGGGACAGGCGAAAAACAATTTCCCCCTTCAGTTGCTCCTTAGTTACGTATAGTCTTATAAATCATTTAGATATGGAAACTATCAATCAGCACATACTTGACCAGCAAAAGCAAGTATGGAATAAGTTTTCCACTGGTTGGAAACAGTGGGATCATTTTGTACAAAATTTTTTAAAGCCTGTTGGAGAAGTAATTATTGAGCAGTTGGATATCAAAGATTATGACCAAGTTTTAGATGTGGCCACTGGAACGGGTGAACCAGGCATGACCATTGCCAGCCTTGCAAAAAATGGCAAGGTAACCGGTATTGATCTTTCAGAAAATATGTTAGCCGTTGCGAGAGAAAATGCTGCCGCCCTGGGATTGAAAAATTACGAGGTACAGGTCGCTGACGTGCAGGAGCTTCCCTTTGAAAGTGAGCATTTTAACGCAATAAGCTGTCGCATGGGTTTCATGTTCTTTCCTGATATGCAATTAGCGGCTAATGAAATGTTTAGGGTGCTCAAAACAGGCGGTAAAATGTCTACTTCTGTTTTTGGTCCTGCCGACCAGAATCCCTGGATTTCCACCATCATAGGCATCATCGGCAAACATGTGGAAATACCCGTAACTCCGGCAAATTCTCCGGGAATGTTTCGTTGTAGTCCCAAAGGATTAATGACAGAGCTGATGGCTAATGCGGGCTTTAAAGATGTAAGCGAACAGGAGCTGACGGGGAAGTTAAACTTTTCCAGTCCTGATCAATACTGGGAATTTATTTATTCTGTTACACCCCTGGTGGTTATGCTGATGGAAAAAGCTGCTGATGAGGTTAAAAATAAAGTTAGAGAGGAGTTGTTTCAGGTTTTATCACCTCAGCAAGATAGCCAGGGAATTGCCCTTGCTTATGCGGTGAAGGTGATCACTGGTAAAAAATAACCTCATCTATTTAATAGCTAATTACTAAGTAATCTTTAAGTCTACTATAAGTTAACTAAAAAGGGTCCTATCGCATTAAACAATAGGACCCTTTACTAATTAAATTAATGTCTCTTTTTCTGGTGACCAGGAGCATAGTGCTTTGCAGATTTTGCTCCTGTTCTCTTTTTGGCCTGTCCGGGTGGGATTTTACCGCTTCTACCTGCTGTTTGTTGTGTATAACAAGAACTGGCAAGCATGACGATGGCTAATAAAATGATGGTATATGTTTTTTTAATCATAATCACTAACATGGGCTAATATGATGCCAAAGTTAAATCACCTTTCATTTTTGAGTGTTTTTAACAATTCCTCGGCCGCTTCGGCAGAAGAACCTGGGTTTTGCCCGGTAATCAGCAAGCCATCTTTGATGACATAAGAGCCCCAATCGGCACCTTTACTGTAGATGGCACCCAGTCTTTTTAATTCATCTTCCAATAAAAACGGTACCACAGCAGTGAGCTGCACGGCTTCTTCCTCCGAATTTGAAAATCCGGTAACGAGTTTACCTTTAACCAATGGGTCGCCATCAGCTGTTTTAACATGCACTAATGCCGCTGGCGCATGGCATACCAAAGCTACTGGTTTTTGTTGCGCTAAAAAGGTTTGTATCAATTGTATCGAGTCTGCATCGTTGGCTAAATCCCATAAGGGACCATGGCCACCAGGATAAAATACCGCATCGAAATCTGCAGCATTAATGTCGTTTAATTTTACCGTATGCGCCAACTTATCTTTTAAGGCCGTATCCTGATCAAAGCGTTTGGTAGCCTCAGTTTGTGCATCAGGTGCAGCGCTTTTTGGATCTATAGGGGGTTGTCCTCCTTTTGGCGAAGCAAGGGTGATCTCCACGCCTGCATCTGCCATTACATAGTAAGGCGCTGCAAATTCTTCTATCCAAAATCCTGTCTTTTCGCCAGTATTTCCAAGTTCACTATGAGATGTTAAAACGATTAGTGTTTTCATTATCTTTTATTTTTTATGGTAATCAAGTGATCAATCACTTTAACATCGCGTTGTCCATAAAGGTTTTAGTACTCTTGTCTTGAAAAACATTTGCCGTTATAAGTCACCACGTTGCCATGCGATTCATGAAAATTAACATTAACCATAGCTATATCAGAATCAAATGGTACCTTGATGATCATATAGCCTATTTATTAATTTTATAATTTAACCTATAATGAAAAAGTCTTTAGTTTTCCTAATTGCAGCCTTAACAGGCAGTACGCTTTTCAGTCAATCTGTAGCAGCACAAAATGTGTGGACTTCAGATCCTAACCATTCTAAATTGGCATTCAGCATTACTCACCTGGGTATCTCTGATGTTGATGGGTCATTTGATAAATTTGTGGCTACAGCAACAAGCAGTAAAGCAGATTTTAGCGATGCTGTTTTTGATTTATCTGTAGAGGTAGCCTCAATCAATACCCATGTGGAAATGCGCGATAAACACCTAAGAAGTGCTGATTTCTTTGATGTGGAAACCTATCCTACAATGACTTACAAAAGTTCTACAATAAAAAAAGTTGCTGATAATAAATACCAGCTAACGGGCAACCTTACGCTGCATGGGGTAACTAAGCAAGTAACGATGGATCTTTGGTACAGGGGCACAATCGAAAACGACAAAACTAAAGCTAAGACCTCAGGTTTCCAGTTAACAGGCACTATTAAACGCTCTGATTTTGGTATTGGCCCTAAATTCGCCGCGCCAATGTTAAGTGATGAAGTGAAAATCAAAGCAGATGGAGAATTTAAACAGAAATAAGAACAAATAGTCTTTTTTTAAGTTAATATAAATAGTCATCAATTTATAGAAGTACATGTACAAGCTTAAAATAATATCCTCTTCAGTTCGTCCTGGTCGGAAAGGTCCTTTGATTGCAAACTGGATTGCCAATCAGGCAATGAAAAATGGCAATTTTGAAGTGGAGGTCCTTGATCTTGGTGAAATCAACTTGCCCATGATGAATGAGGCCCAACATCCTGTGTTAAAAAAATATGAGCACGAACATACCAAACAATGGAGTGCCAGGATTGAAGAAGCGGATACCTTTATTTTTGTGACTGCAGAATATGATTTCAACTACCCTGCGCCTTTAAGAAATGCTTTAGAATATCTCTATCAGGAATGGGGATATAAAGCTGCGGCAATAGTAAGTTACGGTGGTGTTTCTGGAGGTACAAGAGCGGCAAATAGTTTAAAGTCAGACTTGTCAACTTTTAAAATGGTTCCAATCTATGAGTCGGTGAACATTCCTTTTTTTCAAAAGCAGATCAATGATCAAAATGAATTTCAAGCTAGTGAGATTTCCATTAAAGCAGCCACGGGAATGTTTAAAGAAGTGATCAGGTGGACGAAAGGATTGAAGTCCATAAGGGAAGATCAATCCTGATTTGTCCAACTGTATTTTAAGGTGTAAACATCAATGTGAGATAGATTAATTAAAAAATTATGAGAATTATCAAACGTACCCACAAGGCGGAAAGTGCTCCTATAGCAGATTTAATAACTTTTAGAGCCTTACCGACAAAATCGATAGAGTACATCGATCCGTTTTTATTTCTTAACCACCATGGTCACCAGGTTTATCCGGAGAATAACCGCGGTTTACCTTTTGGGCCACATCCCCACAGGGGCTTTGAAACTGTTACCTTTATTCTGGAAGGCGACCTTGCCCATAAAGACAATAATGGTGCTGAAAGTATCATTAATGAGGGTGGCGTTCAATGGATGACTGCCGGAAAGGGCTTGATCCATGCGGAAGTTTCTTCTGAAATCTTTAAAAAGCAGGGCGGCAATCTTGAAATATTGCAGCTTTGGGTAAACCTGCCTTCGCAATATAAAATGGTTGAACCTGCATATATAGGTTTGCAGAAAGAAGATATCCCTAGTTTTACCATTGAAGAAGGGGTAACTTTAGCCTTAATTTCGGGTACCTGGAATGGAATGAAAGGTGCTTTTTCTCCACGTACGGATATTACCCTGGGCATAATTACCCTCCAAAAGAATGGTGTTTATAAAACAGCCATCGCTCCGGAAAGAAATATTTTCTTCTATGTGGTAAAGGGTGCCGTTAAAGTCAATGAACAAGAGGCAAAAATGCATGATCTTGTAGAATTCTTACCTGAAGGAAAGCTGGTGCAAATTGAGGCCACAGAAGATAGTATAGTTTTGATAGGCCATGCTACACCTTTTAAAGAACCTATTCTTTCACATGGCCCTTTCGTGATGAATACGATGGAAGAAATTCATCAGGCCTACGACGATTATAACAATGGCTTATTCGGTATCTGGACGGTCTGATGCTCATAGCTGATTTTACAAATCCGGTTTTCTCCTGAATGCCGGATTTTTTTTACCTTTTTTAAAAAAGTCTAGTAAATTAGTAGATTAATATTATATTTGTCTCAACAAACCGAACCACACCATTTAGAAAGGCAAACAAATGAAAAATTCTACTCCTAGTTCACACCTGTTAACCAAAGTATATACCTACATATACAGTCTTTATTATTGTTGCTAAAAAGTTAATACTCCACAATAATTTTCTTTCTTTTTAATCTATTGCTAAAAAAGCTCATGACCAAATACTGCCTATAAAAAAGCCGGCAGGAGAGTCCTGTCGGCTAATAATAAATGAAATCAGCCAGTAACGCCAATCACCACTGATTTTCATTTCCGCTTTTATTAATGAATTGAATCATCAACAAAAACATTCAAAATTATGAAAAATTACACCCGAAGTAGTATTTCGGTGAATTCTTTATTTGCTATTGCATTCCTGTTCCTGTTATTTTCTTTCAACTCACTGAAATTGAGGGCACAGACAGAGCCACCTCCCTTAATTAATTCTACTTTACAGGGAACGATTAGGGATGCAAAAACCAAAGAAGCCCTGGTAGGTGTTACCGTTCAACTGAAAGGTACTACACATGTGGCCAGAACAGACGACAAGGGTCGTTTTAACTTTGTAACCGGACAGAAATTTCCATACATACTGATCATCACTTATACCGGTTATACCAAAACTGAAATTACGGCTACTGGCAGTCCGATTGAAATACCGTTGCACGAAGATGTCAAAGCCTTAAATGAAATTGTTGTTGTAGGTTATGGCACACAGGTGAGGAAAAACCTGATTGGTTCTGTATCAAAAATCAATCCCGCAGAAACTAAAAATATTCCTGAAGCCAGCTTTGATGCGCAGTTACAAGGAAAAGCCAGTGGTGTACAAATCAGCAGTAATACAGGAGTACCGGGCTCAGATGTTTTCATCAGGGTGAGGGGTACAACTTCCATTAACGCTAGTAATGACCCCTTATATGTGATAGATGGTGTATTCGTTAACAACTCAAGTTTACAGAATATTGCGCAAGACCGTGGCACATCGTCATTGGCAGATATCAATCCGGCAGACATAGAAAGTATTGAAATTTTAAAAGATGCCAGTGCGGTTGCTATCTACGGATCACGTGGAGCCAATGGAGTAGTCATTGTCACCACCAGGCGCGGTAATTAGGGTCAGCGGTCAAAGATTGACTTTAATGCTTACCAGCGCTTACCTTCACTGGGACAATTACAAACATGATTCTTATAAAGTTCCCTCCCGGGCAGGTTTAACCGGTGCAAGGGGCTTTTATGACGTCACTTCCTTTAAAGTAAACGAGGAAGAAATCCCTTATTCACCCGTAGATTCAGTACGGTGGCAGGATGTCACCTTCGAGAAATGGTCTACACTATCCTTTAGCGTTTTTAATACCTTTAAAGTACATGGAGAGGCGGGCAGAGGTAAACAGGTGAAAGATGTAGACCGCACTTATGAATCCGCAGGAACGGGTGGCGGCAGGCGACATTATTATTATGAAGCCGACACCGTGAAGCATACGTTAACCTTGCAAAATAAAAATAAAGTATACCAACAAGAGAAATTCGTGTTAAATTATGCCAGGCCTTCAGCATCCAGGATCATTTTGTGGGGTAAAGATCAAAACGGAGCTGCTCTACATCTTGTATTAGATAAAAAAGATAAGAAATATCCTTTGTACGAAGGGAAG
>NZ_JAZQPU010000417.1:0-17892 GCF_045628745.1 Pedobacter sp. | reverse complement strand
TTAGCATCTGCTGCTGTACCACCCCAATAAAGGATAGAGGCAGTAACCGCTTTTGTATAATGGTCATCAGGCGTACCTGTAACTCCCCATCTTGCAGCGGCTTCAGCTAAAATAAACTCAACTTCTGAGTAATCTAATAATAGCGCTTCAAAATTAGATTGAATAATAGCATCAGCTACATGAGAATAATTAGAATAAGAATTGTTGATTCCAATTAAACCACCTTTATAAACTTCACCTACTTTGGTAAAGAAAAACGGTCTTCTTGGGTCTTCAAGCTTATTCAATTTATCTACTAAAGTTTCAGCAGCAACATAATCTTGTCTGCTTGTATAAATAGCATTAAGGTTGTCAGAAATTGGGTTGTTATTAGGTGTTTGGCCTAAGTAAGCGAAAACAGCGTTATCAGCATTGCTGGTAAAAGCTTTATCTGCAGAAGCCTGAATAGCAGCTTTGGCAGTAGCTTCATCAACATCAGCAAGGGTAATCGCTAATTTCAATTTTAAACTATGTGCAAATTTAATCCATGCAGCAGTATTGTCATGGTACAATAAATCTGTAGAACCAAAGTTTGAACCTGCAGTCATCTGTGCAATGGCAACATCTAAACGTTTCAATAAATCAGCATAGATATCAGCTGCTTTATCATATTTAGGTTGATTTACAGTACTTAAAGCTTCAGAATAAGGAACATCGCCCCAAGTATTCACTAAAACAGACCAAGTATATATAGATGCTATTTCAGTTACTGCAATACGGTTGTTTTTAACAGGTGCAGATAAAGTAGCATCAGTCTCAGTAAGTCTTTTGCTTTCTTTCAAATCCTGCAATACTTCGCGGTAAAATGGCGTCCAGTAGTTTAAAGGGATGTTTCTGGTGGTAATGTTATACCTTGGCTCATCCTGGTAAGTAGTAGCCGTCCATTGCTGCATCCAAAACCTAAACACATTTACGTTTACACTTGGTGTAGTTTGGTTTGAAGTCAATTGTTTCAGCGCGTTTCCAAATAACGATCCTGCAGAAACCGCTGATGGGTTCTTCTGGTCAATATTGTACTCGTCTAAATTCTTTGCACAAGAGGCTAACAACACCACTGGCAATATCAATATTAATAATTTTTTCATGATTGTTCTTGTAATTAGCCGGATTAAAATCTAAACTTAAAGTTGAAACCAACTGTTCTTACTGAAGGATATGCTCCACTTTGGTATCCTTGTACGTTTCCTGAACTTAAACCAGCTTCTGGATCAGCAAAAGGAACATTACTGTGAATTACCCAAAGGTTACGACCAACTAACGATACATCAACACCTTTAATTGCTTTTTCACCTAACCATCTTTTTGGTAAAGAGTAAGTTAAGGCAGCTTCACGTAATTTGATAAAACCAGCATCGTAAACAAAAGCTTCTTGTGGGTTGTTTGAATAACCGTAAGGGGTTACAGCATTGTCATAAGCTTCAACTCTTACTGTATTAGGCGTTCCATCAGCTTGTACACCTGGTAAAACTACACCACCACCTGCACTGATTGGAGATCTTTTTGGATTTCCTAAATCATTTACACCTGCAGTGATTGGATATAAACCAGTTGCTTGTCCATAGTATTGATCAAGTGAGAAAATACTTCCTCCTTTTTTAATGTCAACTAAGAAACTTAAGCTGAAATCTTTATACCTGAAATTATTTTGGATACCTGCGCTCCAGTTAGGGTTAACATCACCAATGATTGAGTTTTTTGGACCCATTGTGTAGTAACCATCAGCATCAACTTGTTTTTGTCCATCTACATAAACAAAACCTTGTCCTCTTAAAGTACCGAAAGGCTGACCAACAGTTGCATTTAAAGTAACACCACCCTGGAAAGAAGCTAGCTGAAGATTATCATTGTCTTCGTATAACTCCGTAACCATGTTTCTGTTTCTAGACCAGTTTACGTTTAATGTCCATGTAAAATCTTGTGACCTTACTGGAAGAACGAAAGCTGAAAGCTCAACACCCTGGTTTCTTACTGAACCAGCATTTACATATTTTCTACCGTAACCAGTAGCAGTAGATACGTCTACAGCCATAATTTGATTAACTGAAGTTGAACGGTAATAACTGAAGTCAAAACCAAATCTGCCTTTATAGAAGTTTGCTTCTAAACCAGCCTCAACACTTTTAGTACGCTCAGGCAAAAGGTTTGCATTGTTTTTGTTAACTGGCAATGAAGTCAATAAATTTCCATCATATACCGGGTTAATCAAATAGGTATCATATAAACTTAAAGCAGAGGCATCGTTACCAACTTCTGCATAGTTGATACGGAATTTACCATAGTTCAACCAATTTGAATCTTTCATTAAATTAGAGAAAACAAAACTACCAGCAACCGATGGGTACCAGTATGTATTGTTGTCTACAGGTAAAGTAGTAGATTGATCACGACGAAGTGTAGCATCAATAAAGGCTAACTCTTTGTAACCAAAAGTAGCACTTGCAAATAAACCATCAACAGCTGTACGAGAATAACCTTCTACAGGAGCAGTAATTAAGTTTACAGAGTTTGATAAAGAGTATAAACCAGGAACAACTAAACCACCGTTAGTTGAAGCATCGATAGAAGATAAATTAGTTCTTCTTAAGTTGCTACCTAATAAACCTTTGAAACTGATGTCTTCTGAAATATTTTTATTGAAATTTACCAATAAATCAAAGTTAGTCTCCGCTGCAGTTCTGTTATACCTGCTGTATTCAGCAACTTCAGCACCACCTACTGCAAGACGTTCTTCCTGCATTTCGTTAGAACCATCATAAGTTACACGACCCATTACATCTAACCATTCTAATGGTTTCCATGTTAAGGCAACATTACCAAAATACCTGTCTCTTGAATCATTTTCAAGATTTTCGTATCTTGACCAGTAAGGGTTGTTTGAATAAATTGGCTTAGTAGCCGTTGCATCAGACCAGTTCCAGGTTACGTTTTGTTCTTGCCTGTTGTAGGCATCCTTTAATTCTTTGATGTCAACGTTAGTTTGCCACCATTGTCTGAATTGCTGATTTGGGTTGTTTCCATCATAACCAGTTCCGTAACGGCCTAAACCTGCAACGCTAGTATAATTAGCAGATGCGCTTAAAGTTAAGTTTTTAGTGATGTTATGATCACCAGCGAAGTTAAAGTTGTTTTTAGTGATCTTACTGTTTGGTAAAACACCTGTTTCATCACTTCTTAAATAACCAAATTTGAAAGTTGTATTTTCACTTCCGCCATCAAGACTGATACTTTGTGAAGAACTTACAGCAGTTTTATAAAAGTCTGCCGGACCATTTGCTGCGCCAACCCATGGTGTTGCTTTTCCATAATTTGGAGAAGTAGGGTCAAATGCATTCCATTGAAAAACTAAAGTGTTTGGATTGAAAGCACCACCATAAGAAGCATCTTCTGTAAATGGTGTAATTGAGCTATTTCCTTTTCCAAAAACATCTTCATACCAGAAATTACGATCTGGCGAATCATAACCTGCAGGGTTACCTTTGCTATCTTTAGAGTATTCATTTACGTAACCAGCACCGTATTCATTTTGGTATTTAGCAAATGTACTTTTGTCAATTTTACCAAAAGTTACACCTGTATTAACTGTAATACCTAATGAATTTTTTTTACCTTTCTTCGTGGTAATCATGATGACACCGTTTGCAGCTCTTGATCCGTATAAAGCTGTTGCAGCAGCACCTTTCAGTACGTTTACAGAAGCTATATCATCTGGATTAATATCTGCCGCAGCACTACCATAATCGTAGCCACCACCGCCTTGGGCCTGTGTTGAACCATTTGTATTGGCATTGCTAATTGGCACACCATCAACAACAAATAAAGCCTGGTTATTACCTGTTAAAGATTTGAAACCCCTCATCACTACGTTGGTAGATCCACCCATGGTATTTGATTGTTTAATCTCTAAACCGGCAACTTTACCAGATAAACCGTTAACAAAGTTGTTATCTCTTGAACGGGTTAAATCTTCGCCTTTAACTTCCTGAGCTGCATAGGGTAACTCATTTTTGTTACGACGGATACCTAAAGCCGTTACCACAACCTCGTTTAAAGATTGTGCATCGCCTGAAAGGACAACATTAATTACATTTCCAGTGCCTATCGCTCTGGTTTGTGGAGCATAACCTATGGAAGAAAATTCAATTTCTGTCGCATTAGTAGGAACACTGATTGTGTACTTACCATCTCCAGACGCACTTGTTCCTGATGTGGAACCCTTAACTCTAACACTAACACCGGGTATTGGAAGACCATCATCTTTACCAGTAACTGTACCAGTGATTGTTCGTTGTTGTGCCATTGCTGAGGTAGCAACAAGCATAAAAACGAACAAACTTTGTAGAAGTTTTTTCATGAAATTTTTAAATTTAGGTGAATAATAATCCCTAAATATATTTGTTTAAACATACAAAATTGTATATTTCCGCATATTATTTTGAAGTTTTCTTAATAAATTAAGAAAACGATACAAAATATTGTAAGGAATGTCGTTAAGGTAAATTAATGAATAGAGGCTATTTGCCATTAAAAACGGTTGAGCCTCGCTGATAGAGGCTGTTGAAAAAAACGAAGCTTAATTAAGGGACTGTTTGTAGCGGGCTAATCATGACACCAGGGTGAGAGCACCCTGAGTCCACAGTCAGTCCACCCTTTGTTTGGCTAAACGTGGACTCACTGTGGACTCAATGTGGACTCACCGTGGACTCACCCTTAGTTGGAACACACCCGTCACCTACCTTTCAATACTTGGCAGAAAAGTAATAACTCAAAATAGGATATATACCAAAAAAGCCTGCTCATTGCTGATACAGGCTTTTTTGATGACGATAAATATGGCTTAAAACTTATCCCAAAAAATCTTTGTACTTACCTCATCGCCACCTATTGAAGCGGCAGCACTTTCTACATTAGCACTATTTAAGGTACGCTCACTGGTTGGATAAGTTAAGCGAAGTGGTATTACACTTAAAGCATTTGCAGCAGGTGTAAGCCGAGGATAGTCTAAACGGCGCCATTCTGTCCAGGCATCGTTACCCCGGTTATAAAGGGCAATATATTTCTGCTCGCCAATTTTCTGCTTATAGTCGCCTGCGGCACTGGCATAAGCAACTGTTGGCATTGCCAAATATGTTGCTACCTGTGCTGCTGTGCCACCCCAATAAGTGATGGAGGCTGTTATCGCATTGTTATAATGTTCTGCGGGGGTCCCTAATATACCCCATCTGGCCGCCGCCTCTGCTAAAATAAATTCAACTTCAGCATAATCTAACAACAAAGCCTCAAACTCCGGGTTGATAATTTTCTCACTGATATGCGAAAAGTTTGCATAATTGTTGTTTACCCCTATCTGTCCGCCAACATAATTGCCGTTTACTGTAGTGAAATAAAAAGGTCTGCGTGGATCTTCGGTAGCATTCATTTTATTGACTAAAGTAATGCCGGCAATAAAATCCTGACGGGTGGTATAAATAGGGTTTAGTGAATTGGAGATTGGGTTGTTGTTAGGTGGTGCATTCCTGTATGCAAATGAAGCATTATCAGCATTACTGGTAAAAGCATTAGGTGCAGACGATTGGATGGCGGTACGCGCAAGGTTCTCATCCACATCTGCAATGGTAATGGCCAATTTCATTTTTAAACTGTGTGCAAACTTTATCCAGCCAGAAGTATCATCGTTATACAGTAAATCTGCAGAGCCAAAGTTTGAACCTGGCGTCATTAAAGCAATTGCCGCATCAAGACGTTTAAACAAATCAGCGTAAATATCTGCTGCTTTATCGTATTTCGGTTGATTGACCGTGCTAATGGCTTCTGTATAGGGTACATCGCCCCATGTATTGACCAAAATAGACCATGTATATACAGACACCACTTCAATCAAAGCAATACGGTTGTTTTTTTCCGCCTCACTTAGGGTGGTGTTCTCATCGGTTAACCTGCGACTTTCTTTTAAATCCTGTAAAACTTCCCGGTAAAAGGGGGTCCAGTAGGCTAAAGGAATATTCCTGGTGATAAAGTTATACCGGGGTTCATCCTGGTAGGTGGTGGTGGTCCAATGCTGCACCCACAACCTGAATATGTTCACGTTGATGCTTGATGATGCCTGGTTATCAGAGAGCTCCTTCACTGCATTACCAAACAATGAATTGGCATCAACCATGGTAGGATTCTTCTGGTCCACATTATATTCATCTAGATCTTTTGCACAGGAGACGAGCAGCATCACTGGCAATATATATATCAATAGTTTTTTCATCGGTATAAAAATTAATTTTGAACGGTGATTTCAGGGGTTATCTTTTTAAATTGATCATTGACAAGGCTAAAACCTAAACTTTACGTTGAAACCAAAGGTCCTTACGGAAGGATAGGCACCACTTTGATAACCCTGAATGTTACCAGAGCTCAAACCTGCTTCAGGATCAGCATAAGGAACATTACTATGGATCACCCAGAGGTTACGCCCTACCAAAGAAACATCAATGCCTTTAACAGCCTTAGTAGGCATCCATGTTCCTGGCAAGGTGTAGGTTAAAGCTGCTTCACGGAGTTTAACAAAACCAGCGTCGTAAACAAAGGCCTCCTGAGGGTTATTTGAATAACCATAAGGGGTAACTGCACTATCAAAGGCTTCAACCCTTACCGTATTGGGTGTTCCATCGGCTTGTACGCCAGGCAGAATTACCCCACCTCCTTCACTGATAGGCACCCTTTTTGGATTACCTAAATCATTGAGGCCAGCAGATTCGGGATAGATCCCTGAAGCTTGTCCGTAATATTGGTCAAGAGAGAAAACACTGCCTCCTTTTTTAATATCAATTAGAAAGCTTAAACCTAAACTTTTATATTTGATGTTGTTCTGGATACCGCCCTGCCATTTTGGGTTAACATCACCAATAATGGAATTCGCTGGTCCAAAAACATAATAACCATCTTCACCAACCACTTTTTCGCCATTGTTATATACAAAACCTCTACCTCTTAAAGTACCGAAAGGCTGGCCAACGGTAGCGTTAAGCGTTACACCTCCTTGAAAGGTACCCAATTGAAGATTTGTATTGGTCTCGTATAATTCAATGACCTTATTTTTGTTTTTAGAGAAGTTAAGGTTTAAGCCCCAGGTAAAATCAGTTGTTCTTATCGGCGTAACAAAAGCAGAAAGCTCCACCCCTTCGTTTCTTACCGAACCGGCATTCACAAAATTTCTTCCATAACCAGTGGTAGTAGAAACGTCTACCGCCATGATCTGATCTACAGAAGTGGAACGATAATAACTGACATCAAAACCAACTCTAGAATTTAAGAAACTTGCCTCTAAACCCGCTTCCACACTTTTTGTTCTTTCAGGCTTTAAGTTTGCATTGTTTTTATTGATAGGCAAAGAGGTAAGCATATTGTTGCCAAACACCGTGGTAATGGTATAAGTATCATACAAGCTTAAGGCGGCAGCATCATTACCTACTTCAGCATAATTTATACGTGCCTTTGCTGAACTCAACCAGCTCATGTCTTTCAATAGATTAGAAAACACAAAACTACCGGCAATAGAAGGATACCAATAACTGTTGTCTTCGGTTGGTAAGGTGGTACTCTGGTCGCGACGAATACTGGCATCTACAAAAACAAATTCTTTATAGCCAAAATTAGCACTTGCAAATATACCGTCTACGGCTACACGCTCATATTTTTCAACCGGAGGGTTGATTAAGTTGACCGAGCTGGAAAGCGCATAAAAGTTCTCGATGGCTAAACCACCATTGGTTTCTGCAAAAATAGAATTCAGGCTATTTCGCCTTAAGTTACTACCTAATAAACCTTTAAAGGTTAAATCTGGGGTAATGTTTTTGTTGAAGTTCAGCAATAAATCATAGTTGATTTCATTAGCCGTACGGTTAAAGCGGGAATATTCAGAAATATCTGACCCCCCAACTGCAATCCGCTCTTCTTGTTGTTCACTAGATCCATCATAAGTTACACGACCCATCACATCAAACCACTCCAATGGTTTCCAGGTAACGGCAACATTACCGAAATAGCGATCCCTAGAGTCATTTTCCACGTTTTTATAACGTTGCCAATAAGGGTTGTTAGAATAAATTGGTCCTGTGGCATTCTCATCAGCCCAGTTCCAGGTAATATTCCGTTCTGCACGTTCATAAGCGGCCTTTTGTTCCTTGATGTCAACGTTATTTTGCCACCATTGCCTGAACTGCTGGTTAGGGTTGGCACTATCGTAACCTGTACCATAACGGCCTTTACCGTTTACATTGGTGTAATTGGCACTTGTAGAAATGGTTAAGTTTTTGGTGATGTTATGGTCGCCATTTAAATTGAAATTATTTCTGGTGATCTTACTATTTGGCAATACACCGGTTTCATCGTTTCTTAAATAGCCGAATTTAAAGGTCGTATTTTCACTACCACCCTCTACAGTTACACTTTGAGAGGAGTTGACACCAGTTTTATAAAATGTACTTGGGTCATTTGCGCCAGCTACCCAAGGTGTTGCTTTGCCATAGTTAGGCGAATTTGGGTCAAAGGCATCCCATTGATACACCAATAAGTTCGGGTCAAAGGCCCCTCCATAAGAGGCATCTTCGGTAAATGGCGTAATCAAACTTAGTCCCTGACCAAAAACATCCCTATACCAGAAATTACGATCCGGAGAATCATATCCGGCAAGATTACCGTTGGCGTCCAGCGAATATTCATTGACATAACCTGCACCATACTCTCTTTGGTATTTAGCAAAAGTGCTTTTATCGATCTTACCAAAAGTGACACCCGTATTAACTGTGATGCCCAGGGAATTCTTTTTACCTCTTTTGGTGGTAATCATGATGACCCCATTGGCTGCTCTTGAACCGTATAAAGCGGATGCCGCAGCACCTTTTAACACGTTGACAGATTCAATGTCATCCGGATTCACATCAGCCGCCGCATTACCATAATCATAACCGCCCCTACCAGTTGTCTGGTCGGTGGTATTGGTGTTGGCATTACTAATTGGCACCCCATCGATAACAAATAAGGCCTGGTTATTTCCTGTTAAGGATTTATAACCACGCATCACCACGTTAGTAGAGCCACCCATGGCATTGGACTGCTTGATGTCTAAACCGGCAACTTTACCCGATAAGCCGTTAATAAAGTTCACATCCCGGGTGCGGGTTAAGTCCTCGCCCTTCACTTCCTGTGCTGCATAGGGCAATTCATTCTTTAAACGCCGGATGCCCAATGCGGTTACAACCACCTCGGAGAGCGATTGTGCACTGGCTACTAAAACTACATTGATGACATTTGAGGTGCCGATGGTTTGTGTTTGCGATGTATACCCAATAGAGGAGAATTCTAAAGCCTTAGCATCTGGTGGCACCACTATGGCATATTTTCCATCTGATGCAGAACTTGTTCCTACGGCCGTTCCTGCTATTTTAATACTAACTCCTGGCACTGGCAGCCCATCATCCTGGCCAGTTACTGTTCCCGTGATTGTTCGTTGTTGAGCTGTTGCCGTAGCCGCAAGCAGCAAAAAAATGAACAAACTTTGTAAAAGTTTTTTCATGAGTTCTGATATTTAGGTGAATAATCTATTCTCTAAGATATTCAATTCCAAACTTTAAAAAAAAGAACCATGGTCATTTGTTACCTCATTATCAGTTAGTTATACATCTTTCTGAGAAAGAACCTAAATTAATAGGCAATTCAAAAATGAATATTTTTACCTTGGCTTAAGGTAAACTTTAAAAAAGAAAGGCGTGTAATAAAAAAGCATTAGTACCTAACTAATGCTTAATTTTCAATCTTTGTAGATAACAAGATGTCACCTAAATATAATTAGGAGGTGTTACAGAAAAAGTTATTTATCCCACCACACAGGTTCATAAATAAGTATGGAGCCAGGAAAATTCAAATTGGTGTTGATTTCTGTATTCGGATACAAAAACCGCAGCGGCATTCTTCCGGCACCGATAATAGAGGAGGCAGATTCCACCAGAAAATCTGGATAGCCTGTTCTCCGCCACTCTGTCCAGGCTTCAAATCCTTGAAAACCACACATCGCATAATATTTCTGCGTAATGATCAGCTTGAGGTCGTTCGCAACAACACCTGTTAATTGGGCATCTGGTGCATTGGCAATATATGCAGCGGCCTCATCAGCAATACCACAGGCCTCGAAACTTTCCCTGATGCCCTGGGCAAATAAACTGGTTACATCACCTGTACCCCATCCCCGGGAAGCTGCTTCTGCCTGTAAAAAGTAACTTTCTGCAGCAGAGATGAGTTTAACGGGTGCTGAAGCAGATTGTGGATCTGAAGCCCTCGCCCCTGAAAGTGAAGATGGTGGCGATACCCTCTTATCGGTATTATCTCTGTAAGTTCCTTGCGGTATATAAGCAATGGTATCTTCTGGTGTATTGGTAGCCGCATCAACGTTGGCATCGTAATACTCCATTACCCTTGGGTCATTGTTTCTGTTGAACTGCTGCACAGCTGTAGCACTGGCCACCAGGTTTTGCGTTCTTCCCAAACCGACTACCTCATTATAGAGTGGATTGTCATTTCCACCGGTAGTGGTATAGGCTATACTGGCATCTTGTGTTAAAAATATTGCATTTGCACTGTATAGGGCAGCAATACCTGCCTGCGCTTTTGCAGCATCTACTTCCGACAGCCTTAAATAAGCCCTTAATTTTAACGTGTTTGCAAAAGCCAGCCACGCCTCCGTGTCACCCTGAAAAATAATATCTTGTTCTCCCGGACTAATCGCATTGCTTACATTCAATGCCGCTATACCCAGGTCAATATAGTTAAATATGCTATCATAAACCAGTTCCTGACTATCGTAATGTGGACTGCCAAATTCATTCCCTTTCAAAGCTTCCCTTAAGGGAATGTCGCCATAACCATCTGTTGTCAACTGATAGGTATAAGCTTTCAACAGGTAGGCTATTCCCTTAATCTGATCGCTATTGGGCACATTGCTGTTGATGATCAACTGTGCATTTTGCAAAGCATTACGATAAGTAATTAACCATGCCCTGTCGAAATCTGTGTTAGTAGCATTGTATTGCTCTAATGCTCTATATTGGGAGGAGGTAGGGCTTTGCGTCCAGAACTGCGCCCAAATATTTCCATAAACCTGGTAACTGTTGCCAACCAACTGACCAATTGCGGCTTGTACTGTAGGCAAAAGTAAGGTAGGCGTAGCCGTATCAGGGTTATTTGGATTCTCGTTAACATCTAAAAACTTCTTACATCCGGCAATTCCTATGGTGCTGATGATCAGCAGAACCAAGAGTTTTTTTATCCTGTATATATTATATTGTGTTTTCATGATATGATGCTTTAAAAGGAGGCCCTAATGTTAAATCCGAAATTTCTGATTGAGGGCTGTGCTGTATAATCAAATCCCTGTGTGTTTCCAGCGCCTGCAGAGTTAACCTCAGGATCGGCGAACTTATTGGAACTTGGGGTCCAGATAAATAAGTTATTTCCAAATAACCCAACGGTCACTTCACCAAAAGGTGTTTTCTCAAGCTGTCCTCTGTTGAAGGTATAAGCCAGTGAAAGTGTACGCAGTTTAACAAAGGAGGCGTCAACAATGTGCTGTCCGGGTAACAGGTCTGAGTAATAATCCTGTTTAAGGTAGGTGATATCGGTATTGGGCACACTGTTTCCGTTTTCATCCAGGTAAACCGAATTTGGAAAGACCACATCAATTCTATCTCCACCAGACTCTTCTGAGGCGCCCACAAAACCAAGTAAATCTCTTGTTCTGGAATAAAATATGCCCCCATGTTTAGTGTCAAAGAGCACATTCATGCTGAAGTTTTTGTACTTAACATTAGCGCCTAGCGAAGCCTGGTATTGTGGATTATAGCTGCCCAGGTATTGTGCTGATGAGGTTGGCAATGGCAAGCCTGTTTCTGGGTCTATAATTGTTCTGCCTTGAGCATCTGTGGCGTTTTTTACGGCAAAAAATTGTCCATAGGGTTTACCTACAGCAGCAACAATAGACATACCCGAGTACCCACCTAATGCAACCTGATCAATACCTGGCAACAGTTCTATCACTTTACTGTTGTTCTTGGTATAAGTACCAAACAACTCAACTGAAAAACCGGTAGCGGTTTTAATTGGTGTTCCTCTTAAGCTAAGTTCCACCCCTTTGTTTTGAATCTCCCCGGCATTGACCACACTAAAACCATAACCGGTGGAATTAGGAATAGGGATGCTTAAGATCTGGTTTTTTGATTTATTGGCGTAATAACTAAAATCTAAAGATATCCTGTTGTCTAAAAAGCCTAGCTCTGTACCAATTTCAAAAGAACTGGTTTTTTCTGGCTTCAACTGCTCATTACCTATTGTTGTATTTGCCATTAAGGCGGCCACATTTCCAAAAGGAAAGGTGGTACTGCCAAAATTGCTTAATATCTCTCCCCTGGTAAAGGTGGTAAATAATTGATACGGATCGGTGTCATTACCTACCTGGGCATAGCTGGACCTTATTTTTCCATAGTCCAGAAAATTAGCAACGGAAGTGCCTTTTAAAAGTTCTGAAAACAAAAAGGAACCACTTACACTTGGGTAAAAGAAAGAGTGGTTTTCTGATGGTAAAGTAGATGACCAGTCATTCCTTGCCGTAACCTCTAAGAACAACATGTTTTTATAAGCTACGTTTAAATCGGCATATAAACCAATTAACCTCCTGCGGGTATAATTATCAGTAACTACAGAAACCGGTCCGTTGCTATTGGCCAGGTTGTAATAGCCCGGTACCACCAAACCACCGCTGGTATTCGTGGAGGTTTCGTTTGTATTTGTATTTCGCTGACGAATGTTATTACCTATCATTAATGAACCTTCAAAATCTTCATTAAACTTATGGGTGGCCGTAATCATCAGATCATGGACAATTTCGTTGATGTTATACTGGTCGATTTCGTAAGAACCGTTATTTGTTTGTGCGTTATCTTCAGAGTAATTGCCTGCTTCATCTGCAGGTAAGAAATTATATTTAGGTGCCAGCAACCTTCTTCGGTCTGAATAGGTATCCACCCCTAAGCGTTCTGTGATATCTAGCCATTCCACAGGCTTGTACCCTATATTAAAGTTACCTGTAATCCTGTTTAAATCATCAAAATTATCGTAGTTCTGCAACACAAAATAGGGGTTTAAGCTATAGGCTCCATAATAACCGTAGAGGTCATCTCGCCTTACGCCATCTGCGGTTACAATGCCATAACCATTATATTTATTGTTTAGGTCACTCAACTGATCTAGTGGAATATCCCTTGGTGTTTGTAAAACATTATCATACACAGAGCCACCACTTTGGCCACCGGCAATCTGGTTACTCTTGATATTAGTATAGTTGAAAGATATGCCTGCAGAAAACTTATTGCTAAATTCGGCTTTTCCGTTAAACCGAACGTTATACCTGTCAAAGACATCTTTATCTTCAGGAAATACCCCATCAGAGTTTAATGCATTTAAGCCCAGGTAAAAGCTGGTCTTTTCACCACCTCCAGAAAAGCTTAAGTTATTGTCTGTAGCAAAACCTGTTTTAAAGAAATTACGGATATTGTCTTTGACTGCTACATAAGGCTTCTGTTGGCGCACACCGTCAATTTGCTGTCCCCATTCCTGCATTTCACCCGTAAAGGGAGCGCCCCAGCTCCAGTTTTCTTTGGGGTCGTTTACAAACTCAGCGCCGTCATAATAACCTTCTCCATACTGATTTTGAAAATCAGGCAGTTTTAAGATGCTGGAAAAGGAATTAGAGCTGCTAAAAGTAATCTCAGTTTTTTTCTTTCCTACAGTTCCGCTTTTAGTGGTGATAATTAAGGCACCGTTGGAAGCCCTTGATCCATAAAGGGCAGCCGCAGCCGGACCTTTTAAGACAGTCACAGAAGCAATGTCATCGGGGTTGATGTCATTACCACGGTTACCAAAGTCAACGCTTTCCAGACTTGATGCCCCTCCTATGACACTAGAGTTATCTATAGGGATACCATCGATAACAATCAGCGCCTGGTTGTTACCGGAAATGGAGGAACCACCCCTTAACACAACCCTCGATGAACTTCCTGGTGTGTTAGACGTGGTGGTGATGTTTACCCCTGGAACACGACCGGTAAGGGAATTGATGGCGCTTGAATTTTGTCCCTGTGTTAATTCCTGGCTGGTAATGGTTGGTGCCGAATAACCCAGGGTTCTTTTTTCTCTTCTGATGGATTGTGCCGTCACTACTACCTCGCCTAAAGTAGTCGCATCTGAGGATAAAGTTACCTTAATGACATTTTCTGCCCCCAGGCTAACCGTTTGACTGGTATAACCGAGTGAAGAAATATCTAATCCAGTAGCACCAGCCGGTACAGCAAGAGAGAATTTTCCCTCCATATCTGTCATCGTACCTCCTTGTGCACCTCTAATTTTTACCGTAGCCCCTGGTATGGGCAACCCATCTTCTCTTCCTGTTACGGTACCCGAAATTGTTCGTTGTTGTGCTATTGTAAAAAGCGAGAACAGCATGAAAACTAACAAACATGGTAGTAGTTTTTTCATTGCTTTAAGTTTTTGGTGATCGTTAGTATAAATTTACCACTCCAAAAAAATTAAAACAAATTTATTTCCTTAAAAATAACTACAAAATATTTAAATAAATAAACCGTAAGATGCTGAAAACAAGACCCATAGAAAACTTAGTGAATTGTATGAATAATTTTAACGAACAGCAAAGATTGCGTTACTGAAAACCTGTTTACCGCTTTCCCAGAACATCCTGAAGAGCACATCTGTAGCCAGATAAACCACTGTTCCATTTCCTAGAGGCTGCACACCAAATAAAAGACCACTTTCCATTTTCTTCCTTGCATTTTCGCCTGCAATTCCGGTAACGTACGATCCGGGTTTTAACATCCCTACATTCCAGCCATCTTCCAGCGGTTCATAGATTTTATCGTCGGAGATGAGTGTATAATATTGAGACAAACCTAACGTAAGGGGATGGCTGTGGTCTAGGTTTACCTTATAGATAGCACCGGGAATAGCATTATTTAAATCATCTTTACCCTTGTCGCGATAGCTTTTGAAATTTGGCTGCTCCTGTTTAGGGAACTCTTTTAATTTGATGCCGTAAGGTTTTACCCCTGCGAAGGTTTTAATGGCCTCTTCCATTAAAATCAATTTGCCTCCACTTTGCACCCATGGTAATAAACTTTCCTGAAGGTTTTTAGGGTAATTGCCAGCAGGGAGAATCAACACGTTCACTTCTTCTACATTCAGGCTACCTAAACTTTGCACGCTCAGCATAGAAACAGGATAGTGTAACTCCTGCTCAAAGAAATTCCAAACTTCACCAACAGATTGAGAAAAGGTTTCAGCACCAGAAACAACCGCTACTTTTGGCATTTTAAGCAAGGGATAGACAGAAGAGCCGAAATCTTTACCCTTTTCTACAAAGCCTGAAGTGATGGTATTCAATTGGACCTGATGAGTGGTGGCTATTGTCTGCAGTTTTGCTGCCAGCTGCCCTTGCAGTTGATCATTTTCCTTTCTATAAACCAATAAGGTCCCTGCCGGATAAGATTTACCTTCACTGCTGAAAGCTTCTTCGGCCATTCTTACCCTAAGCTTTGCCTGCTGCAGGGCGATGAGCACTTTGGCATCTTCGACCGTATTCCAGGAGAAAGCCCATGCATAAGGATTACCGCCCTGTATAGCGGTTGTTTTTTCCTCTCCAGGCTGCGTGAAATTCCCTTTTATACTCTCCGTTAAAGCATAAGCCTGTAAACCATAGGCATAAGGCAATGCCCAGGCGGTAATGTCATAAGTATTAGAATCGGTAACATTGGTTTGAGGCTCAAACAGTACACTGGCTAAAGTTGCCCTTGGCTGGTGCATGTTAATGACCAAATCATTTCTTTCTAATTTAAATGTGGCTTTTTTACGGGTTGCAAAGTCAAGGCCACCATAGGAGCGATCGCCACCATAATTATATTCTATATGATTTTTATCAAGCAGGGCTGCGAGTTTCTTTAAGCGCGATAAATGTGTGGCTTTAACCACATAGCTTTTATAAAGACCTGTAGGTTTGGCGCTGGCATTGACGAAAAAGCTTTTGAAGGCAGACACCAGCTTTTCAGCATGTTCCGAAACGGTTTGAATAGTAGCCATGCCAGTGGTGAAATGATGATCAATGCGATCTTTAAGCGTTAATGTATCGCCGGCAGCGGTCAAAACGGATAGTCCGGCACCAATACCACCCTGCTCATAGGTCATGCCAATGGCACCATTATATAAAGGATAGGTATCTCCATAGGATGGATATAACAGGTCAAAGGATTCTTTAGTAAAATACTGCCAGCCCTGGGCATCAAATTGTTTGGCGTTATTTTTACCCACAATCACCTGAAATTCGCGTTGCCAGCTATTGATGCTTTCATGCACAGGCTCTGCAGCAGGTGCAAAATAATAAGGGGAGTTGTAACTCTGTTCGTGAAAGTCAACATGCACCTGCGGCATCCATTGCTGGTATAGCGCAATACGGCCTGTAGTTTCTATTTGTGTTTGCCAAGCCCAGTCGCGGTTTAAATCAAAATAATAGTGATTTACCCTGCCTCGTGGCCATGGCTCCTGGTGTTCACGAGCATTTGGATTCGCATCTGGAACAATTCCTACCACACTATTGAAATGTTGTACAAACCGGTCTCTGCCATCAGGATTTAAACAGGGGTCAATCATCACCACTGTATTGTTTAAGTACTGCTGTATTTCTGGTGTTTGAGCCTGGGATAAAGTGTAGATCATCTTCATGGCTGTTTCTGTAGAACTGGCTTCATTTCCATGTACGTTATAGCTCAGCCACAAGATTGCTGGTTGTTTCTTTACCTGCAAACTGCCCGATGCTTTACTCATGGCTACATTGTTTTTCCTGATGTCCTCCAGGTTGTTTATATTATTCTGCGAAGAGATTACAGCTACCAGGAGTTCTCTACCTTCATAGGTTTTGCCATAACTGATCAGCTGTATATTTTTATGCTGCGAAGCGACATATTTAAAGTAATCATTTACTTTATGGTGAATGGTAAATTTACTCCCAAGGGGGTAGCCTAAAAACTGATCTGGAGATTTGGTTTGTCCAACTGCTGAAAAAAGACCAACAAAAAAAAGTAAAACAAGTAAAATTCGCTTCATATCATAAAATATATAGCCAATTTACTAAAGATTATTTTTTGTTTGTGGCACATAACGTAATTTTACCTACACAAAATCGATTATTCTTCTCATGGCAGACATCCAAGACCTTTACCAGCATTACCTCCTTCATCCTGTTGTCTCTACCGATACACGTAACATTAGCAAAGGCTGTATATTTTTCGCTTTAAAAGGGGAAAATTTCAATGCCAATACCTTTGCAGAACAGGCCTTGTTAAATGGCGCTGCATTTGTTGTCATTGATGAAGAAGCCCACCAGCTTAACGATCGCTGTATCCTGGTACCCGATGTATTGACTGCACTGCAGGATTTGGCCAAACACCACCGTCAGCAGTTAAGCATTCCTGTAATCGGTTTAACCGGCAGCAATGGAAAAACAACCACCAAAGAGCTCTTAAAGGCAGTGCTTTCAGAAAAATTTAAAACTTTTGCCACGAAGGGGAACTTGAACAACCATATTGGCGTTCCACTTTCCATCTTATCGATCACCAACGATATCGAAATTGCCGTGATAGAAATGGGCGCCAACCACCAGCAGGAAATTGCCTTTTTATGCAGCATAGCGCAACCTACACATGGTCTGATTACCAATATCGGCATGGCACACCTGGAAGGATTCGGTGGTTTTGAAGG
>NZ_JAZQPU010000416.1:0-5467 GCF_045628745.1 Pedobacter sp. | reverse complement strand
TTGTTAGCTTTAAACCGCTTCATGGCCGATAATCCTTTCCAAAGTCTAGCTGGAGGCGGTGGTGGTGTTTCAACACTTGCACGCTCTAGTGTAAGTAAATTATTAACAGAACAGCTTAACAATTTAGCATCAGACCTGATCCAGGGGGTACAATTAAACTTCGGCGTTAATTCTTCTGAAGATTATTCAACAGGTCACCTGGAACAAAAAACAGATCTTGAAATTGGACTTTCTAAAAAGCTGCTCAATGACAGGTTAACCGTTACCGTGGGTAGTTCATTTGGATTAGAGGGTGCAGAGCAACCGGGAAAAAGCTCTTCCAATATTGCAGGAAATGTAAATGTAGAATATTTATTATCTGCTGATGGCAGGTACCGGTTAAGGGCTTACAGACGCAACCAGAATGAAGGCGTGATACAAGGTGAAATTATTGAAACCGGAATTGGATTCGCACTAGTGGTAGATTACAATAGATTCAGAGAAGTATTCAGAATCTTCTCTAAAAAGAAAAGAAACATACAAGAACAGAAGCCTCGAAATGAAAGAACTAATTAAACTAAGCTTATTGATCCTTATATGTTCGGTTTGGGCGTCTTGTAGCAGTACAAAGAACCTGAAACCCGGGCAGAATTTATATGTGGGCGCTGAAATCAACATCAATCCTGATTCATCAGCCAGGATTGATGACCAAAAAGAAGTCAAAAAAACTTTGGAGAGTAAAACCCGCCCAAGGCCCAACAAAAAGATTTTAGGCGTTAGGTTTAAATTAGGCATGTACAACCTTGCCGGAGAGCCAAAAAAACCTAAAGGCTTTCGCCATTGGTTGCGCACCAAATTTGGCGAACCTCCTGTTTTATTAAGCGAGGTCAATTTAACCTATAACAATGCTGTATTAGAAAGTTACCTGATTAGTCAGGGTTACCTGCAATCTGATGTAGTGGGTGATACCGTTGTAAAACACAAAAAAGCAAAAGCCATTTACACCGTCAATACGGGCATCCGTTATAAAATCAACAGCATCACCTTTCCTAAAGATAGTGGAAGTATTGCTGCCATCATCAACCAAAATAAAGATAAAACACTCTTAAAAGTTGGAAACTATTATGATTTAGATGTCTTCAAAAATGAACGCATCCGTATTGATGATGACCTCAAGCAGGCAGGTTACTTTTACTTCAGTCCAGATTACCTGATCTTGCAGGTAGACAGCACCATTGGTAAAAACCTGGTTGACCTTACCTTAAGGGTTAAGAGTATTGCTCCTGATGCAGGTTTGAAGCCTTACGCCATCAACGAGATTAATATCTTTCCAAATTATTCTTTACGTAGAGATAGTATTTTACGTAAATCTACACCAGAGGTTTATAAAGATTTTAACATTTTCGATCCCCGCCAAACTTATAAACCACGCTTGTTTGATAAACTGGTATTCTTTAAAAAAGATGAGCTGTACAATAGAACAGACCATAACCAAAGTTTAAACAGGATGGTGAATATTGGTACTTTCCAATATGTGAAAGCAGAGTTTGTTCCTTTAGACAGTTTCCGAAATAACCAGCTGGATCTGAACATCTACCTGACACCGTTAAAGAAGAAATCACTTTCCTTCTCTGCAACAGGAACCAGTAAGTCGAATAACTTCGTGGGTTCAGAATTGAAGATCACACATACCACCAGGAATGTCTTCCGCGGTGCAGAACAATTGGACCTCAGCGCCAGTGGTGGTTTTGAAACGCAAGTGAGTGGCACATCACAGGGAAAGAATACATTTTCTTTCACGGCTGAAGGTAAATTGACCTTTCCAAGGCTTATTGTACCATTCTTCAAGTTTAACAATACCAATGCTTATATTCCAAAAACAATAGCCTCTCTTTCTTACCAATTGTTGAACAGAGGGTCATTGTATAACCTTAATTCCTTTAAAGGAGAGTTTGGCTATAATTGGAAAGAAAACCAGTACAAAGAACATACTTTTAACCCAATCTCCATCAATTATGTAACATCGAAAGTTACCTCCAAAGATCCGGAAGCCTTATTCGATTCTATTCCGGATTTAAGGCGACAACTAGAAAAGCAATTCATTATTGGCAGTAAGTACAATTTTACCTATACCAATCAAATGGAAGATGCCAGAAGAAACAATATGTATTTCTTTGGTGGTCTTGAAACTGGTGGTAATCTATTTGGTCTCTTTGCGAAGAAAAATGAAGAAGGTAACAAGGAGATTTTTGGTACTGCACTTACCCAATTTGTGCGCCTTGAAGCTGATTTCAGAGATTATTTCAAAATCACCCGTAATGTAATATGGGCAAACAGGTTAAACTTCGGTTATGGTTATGCTTATGGAAACAGTACTTCCTTACCTTTCGTTCGTCAGTTTTTTGCTGGTGGTAGTAATGATATCCGCGCCTTCCATGCACGCTCTTTAGGTCCGGGAACTTCAAGAATCCAGACAACAGATACCTATGCTGATCAAAGTGGTGATGTAAAGGCCATGTTCAACACAGAGCTGCGCTTTAAATTGGTGAGTGTGCTCCATGGTGCTCTATTTGCTGATGCAGGAAATATCTGGTTACGGAAGGAAGACCCTTTAAAACCAGGATCTGGATTTAGCTTCAAAAATGCTTTCAGCGAAATGGCTGTAGGTACCGGTGCTGGTCTAAGGATTGATGCGACCATCTTCGTGATCCGACTGGATGTGGCGTTTCCAATTCGTAAGCCTTACCTTGCCCCGGGAGACCGTTGGGTAATTGATGAAATAGATTTCGGTGATAAAAACTGGCGTAAAGAGAATATTATTTATAATATTGGCATAGGATACCCATTCTAAACGCAGACATGAAAATACTTAAATTCGTCATCCGCTTTTTTAAATCGCTCGGCCATCTTTTCATGGCCGCCGGCAAGGGGTTTATAGAAGACAAGGTGACTAAGTTGAGTGCATCTTTAGCTTATTACACCATTTTTGCGCTCACGCCACTGATTATTATTGTGATCTCTGCGGCCAGCCTTTTCTTTGGTGATGAGTTAAACCCAGATACACAATTGTTTGCCGAAATCAACAGCCTGATTGGCGAGACCGCAACATTGCAGTTGCAGAGTTTCGTGATCAATGCCAACCTGAGTGGTAAAAGTACCATGGGCTTAATTATTGGGGTGGTAACGTTGGTGATTGGTGCCACAGCTATATTTATCGAAATTCAGGACAGCATTAACCTGATCTGGAAAGTGAAAGCCATCCCTAAAAAAGGATGGATGAAGATGCTCACCAACCGCCTGCTTTCTTTTTCTTTGATTATATCAATGGGTTTTTTACTGCTCGTTTCACTGGTCATCAACAGTATCATTGTTGGCTTGGGAACTAAAATTGAGCGTTACATTCCTGAAGTTACCACCATCATGATGGACCTTGCCACCCGCGCGGTAACGATAGCGGTAGTTACAGGGATATTTGCAATTATCTTTAAGGTCTTACCCGATGTGATCCTCAAATGGAAAACAGCCCTTATTGGTGCCCTATTTACCGCCCTATTGTTCAGTCTGGGCCAGTTCCTTATTGGCATTTACATTGAGAAGGGTAACCCCGGCTCAGCTTTTGGTGCTGCTGGCTCCGTGATCATCATCTTGCTGTGGATTTATTACAGCGCCATTATTCTTTACTTTGGCGCAGAATTTACCCAGGCCTATGCAGAGAAATATGATGAAGGCATAAGACCGAGTAAATATGCCGTACATACAAAAATTGTTATCGTAGAAAAAGAAGTAGCCGTATTGCCTCCTCAGCATCCCGAAGAAACAAAAGTGCCCGTAGACGAGTAGCTATACCGTAGCAGAGAGGTCTACCACATCTTCAGAAACCGCTGCCGTTGCCGCACTGGCATCCGCAGAAATTAAATCTTCGATGGTATCTTTCTCTATACGCAAATTGCTGATGATATGTTTCTGGCGATCAGGCGTATTCTTACCCATATAATATTCCAGCAAACCTTTAATCGTTTGTTCCTTCAAAATCACAGGGTCAAGCCTGATGTCTTTCCCAATAAACAAACCAAACTCATCAGGAGAGATTTCTCCAAGCCCTTTAAATCGGGTAATTTCTGGTTTAGAACCTAGCTTTTCAATCGCTGCCCGGCGTTCCTCATCGCTGTAACAATAAATCGTTTCCTTTTTATTGCGGACACGGAACAATGGTGTTTGCAGGATGTAAACATGCCCAGCCCTAACCAGGTCGGGGAAGAACTGCAGAAAGAAAGTCATCATCAATAACCTGATGTGCATTCCATCCACATCGGCATCTGTGGCAATAACAATATTGTTGTAGTGTAAGCCCTCCAGTCCGTCTTCAATATTCAGCGCATGCTGCAAGAGGTTAAACTCTTCGTTTTCATACACAACCTTTTTAGTGAGCTCATAACAGTTTAAGGGTTTACCTTTCAAACTGAAAACTGCCTGACAGTCTACATCCCTGGATTTAGTGATGGAGCCCGAAGCAGAATCACCCTCAGTAATAAACAAGGTCGTTTCGTACCTTTTATCATGGTTGGTGTTAAAATGCACCTTGCAATCCCTTAGCTTCTTGTTGTGCAAAGAGGCCTTCTTCGCACGGTCATTAGCCAGCTTTTTAATGCCAGCAATATCTTTCCTTTCCCGTTCAGACTGCAGGATGCGTTTTAACAACGCATCAGCCACATCAGAATGACGGTGCAGGTAATCATCAAGCTCTTTTTTCACAAAATCATTGATGAAGGTACGTACCGATGGTCCCTCAGGGGCCATATTTTGTGAACCTAACTTCGTCTTTGTTTGTGATTCGAAAACCGGCTCTTGTACACGGATGGAAATGGCCGCGATGATAGAAGATCGGATATCCGATGCCTCATATTCTTTTTTATAAAACTCACGGATGGTTTTCACTACTGCTTCTCTAAAAGCAGCCTGGTGTGTACCACCCTGTGTAGTATGCTGACCGTTAACAAAAGAGTGGTAATCTTCACCATACTGTTGTCCATGGGTCATCGCTATTTCAATATCATGCCCTTTCAGGTGTATAATAGGGTAACGGATATGGTCTACATCAGCTACCTTATTCAACAAATCATAAAGACCACGTTCAGAGAAAAATTTCTGTCCGTTGTAATTAACCGTCAAACCAGCATTCAGGAACACATAGTTCCAGATCATACTCTCTACAAAATCAGTAATGTAGTGGTAGTTTCTAAAGATACTTTCATCAGGATAAAAGGTAATGGCCGTACCATTTCTTTGGGTGGTGTCAATAATGGGATGTTCCATCACAATCTCCCCTTTAGAGAATTCTACCTTCTTGGTTTTTCCATCACGGTAAGATTGAACCACAAAAGAGTTAGAAAGTGCATTTACCGCTTTGGTACCTACCCCATTTAAACCTACAGATTTCTGGAAAGCCTTGCTGTCGTATTTACCACCGGTATTGATTTTAGACACACAG
>NZ_JAZQPU010000415.1:0-2566 GCF_045628745.1 Pedobacter sp. | reverse complement strand
ACTAGGTTCGATACTACTTTTCCCACAGGGGCTAGTACCAATTATATTCAAACTTACAGGCAACACAGAAACTCGTGCTTGGTTCTTGGCAATGTACCTTCCTGGTGCGTGGGGATGGATTATTGCTTTTACGATGTGTGCGGTAGGAATATGGCTATGGTATGGAGTTTTTGTCAATTCTGCTACAAAACCAAAGCTCATTGAGTAAGTTGCTCGCCAGTTTCAATCTCTATCCTGGGTATAAAAATCAAAACTGAATTAACAGTTCTGATTGCATCTATTACGCCTTGGCTCGTCACAATAGAGGAAGTTATAACCGTAATAAAGCAAGATTTGTCATTTTAAAGTAACGCCTGGAAAAAGAATGGCTCTCACGCTAACTACTGAGTTACTCGAAAAATATTACTTTTTATCACCAAGTGTTGGCATAATTTCCATAATTGTATCGTGAATATAGTTAAGAGAATCACTCGACGTGTCCCAGTTAGTATTCTGCTCATCAGCCGAAGTTTCATTATTCCATTCAACCTCTTCACCATTGTGCTGGTATATCCACCACAGGTTTCCAAATGGGTCAAGCATCCGCGAGAACGTGTCACCATAAAAATCTGTTGGCTTAGTTACAATTTTCGATCCGAGGCTCTCTCCCATCGAAAGTGTCTTTTCAACGTCATCCACATACACCTGTATGAATGCGGGTGTCGTTGGCCAATCAGGCTTTGTATCTACACACATCAATACTGAATTACCAAGTTCCAGTTCGGAGTGTAATACTAGACCATCGGTATCGAGAGTAAAACCCGCTTTTCGTTCGACAGCACCAAATACCTCTTTGACAAATGTTATGAAGTTTTGTGCATCTTTCGTGAATACGAAGGGGTTGACTGTGTTGTATCCTTTTGGAGACGGGGGTATTTTCATAATCTTAGTATAAAGCATAAGCACCTTCCTTTCAGAAAGTGCTTATGCTTGATAACCACTAGTGAACGCAGTTCGAACCACTCTAATCGTCACGGTCAGTAAAAACTACTAAACGTTCCGAATAGGTGTTCTGTGTATTGTTCCATGTTCCCTGGCATGTAATTAAGTTAAGATGAGATTTACCGTCAGTCGACGTAAATACTTCTGTAGCATCTTGATTTGGATCAAAAATCGCTGTTTTTGTTACCGAAAATGTACTTTTACGTCCACTTTTATCAGTTATTACGACTTTATCACCCTCAACCAATTGATTCAGGTCGTTAAATATAGCAGCGTCTCCATTTTTCCAACCATAATGACCAGCGATAACTGCCGTACCTTTAGCGCCTGGTTTTGGCCCATATTTGTACCAACCAGTTTCCTTGATGTTGGTTGGTGCGTCCATGTCACCACTCTCATTGACACCGAGGCCTAAAATAACACTTTCTACGTTAATCTTTGGAATCTCGAGACGATCCGGTAGTTGCTGCGAATGGCTTACAGAAACCGTATCCTGCTGCCTCCTGACTTCTGAAGTACTCGAAGTTGACTGAGGTCGATTACTCAAAACAATGTACAATAATGCTATTGCTACAACAAGAGAAAGACCAATCAACCACCGGCGTATGATTTGTCTCTTGATAGTCACTATTTTGATTGAGCTTTTTTTCGTACTACATACAGTGTGGCTACTACGCCTACAGCAGTTAAAGCAAGACTACTCAACAATATGACGTTGACTATCGATGGAATTCCAGTATTAGGTAGACCAGGTACAGCTGGTCCTACTGAACTACCTGTGCCACCATTTGGAGTGCCATCTTCATCAGGCGAGCTAGTAGAACAGTTGGGAGCTGTAATCGTATCGCGTACTGTTGACACAGTTCCACCAAATGCGAGCGCCCTACCGGTCCAATTAACTGAATCTCCGATAGTAATACCCGCCGCATCAATATCTATTCCTGCAAACGTAGAATTCGCACCAAGAGTTGTCGCCTGTGTTGGCGTCCACCACACGTTACATGCTGATGCGCCGTTAGCCAATACTACCCTAGAGTTAGCTGATGTCGTTAATGCACCATCCATTCTAAAGATGTATGTTCCTGGGCCATCAAGCGTAATCATTCCTCCGCCACCAATACTAGCAGCACCTGTTATGCAGTAGACACCGGGAGAGTAAACGCCGACGTCCCCATGTGTTTCGTCAGATGCAAGATCAATATTTCCTGGAGGAAAATTAAATGTACACGGCTGACTATTAAGGTTGCTAAGTGCTGTGCCCTGATCAATTCCCGCTTGATTATACGTACTATCGACAGAGTGGCTATTACCATTGACGGTAGGATTTACGGCGGGCGCTGTTGTATAGCCAAGATTACCGTTTATAGTTGTTCCAGAAGCGGTATTAGTATAGGTTTCAGATAAAATCACAAATGTTCCCGCCGCACCTAATCCTGGTGAAGTAGCGGCTGAAGCCGTTGGTGCAATAAACACTATTGCTAGTAATAAAGACACGAAACCGGTGCTTTTTAATAATTTCATACGTTAATTAGCCCTTAACTTAACTCTTTATATTTGTATACTCGTACTGACCTAATCTTATCAC
>NZ_JAZQPU010000414.1:0-2239 GCF_045628745.1 Pedobacter sp. | reverse complement strand
AGAATCGTTTAACGACCTCAGTGAACGTAAGCAAATTCAACTGGTCTTTAAAAGCCAGCTGCGGTATTTCTTTATTTCATTTGATCAGGATAAAATAGAACGTGTGTTGTTCAATTTGTTAAGCAATGCCTTTAAATTTACGCCTATTGGTGGCACAATTTCATTAGAATTAGAGAGAAGTGAACAACTGGGCAATGCGGAGGAAGCTGCCTTGCTGATCAAGGTATCGGATACCGGAATCGGGATCTCTGCAGAGGACAAAGAGAAGATCTTTGATCGTTTTTTCCAGATTGATACCGCTGCAACCATCTTAAACCAAGGAAGTGGGATTGGTTTATCCATCGCTAAAGAATTTGTTAAAATGCATGATGGCCAAATTTCCGTGCAAAGCGAACCTGGCGTTGGCACATGTTTCACCATTGAACTCCCTTGTTCCACAACTCAGGCTGCAGATGAATTGACCATTGATTTTTCAAGTTCTATTACATCTCAAATGGAACAAGAAACGAATGTTAAAGCTGATAAAATCGAAAATGGTATAGATAGGCCATCAGTGCTGTTGGTAGAAGATAATGAAGATTTCAGGTTTTACCTTAAAGATAGTTTAAAGTCGGTTTATAAAATTTATGAGGCCTGCAATGGACAGGAGGGCTGGCAAAAGGCCTTAGCGCATCATCCCCAGGTTATTGTTAGTGATATCAATATGCCGATGATGAATGGCATTGAGTTATGTGGTAAAGTAAAAGCCGATAAAAGAACCAACCATATTCCCATTATCTTATTGACCGCATTAACTGGTGAAGAGGAGCAGATTAGAGGATTGGAAACCGGTGCAAGTGACTATTTAACCAAGCCTTTTAATTTTGAAATTCTCAATGCAAAAATTAAGAACTTACTGGCCTTAAATAAAACGTTTAAAGACACCTATACTAAACAGATCAAAGTTCAGACACCAGAAGTAGTGATAGAATCGCATAGCGATAGGTTATTAAATAAAGTTGTGCTGTACATTGAAGAAAATTTGAATAACCCTAAACTCTCTGTGGAAGATTTGAGCAAACATGTAGGCATGAGCAGGGGATCTTTATATCATAAAATTCTGGAGCTAACAGGCCAGTCGCCGGTAGTTTATATCAGATCTGTGAAGTTAGATAAAGCAACCGTTTTACTTGAAAAAAGCGATTTGAATGTTTCTCAGATTGCTTACATGGTTGGTTTTGCTACACCTAATTATTTTGCAAAGTCTTTTAAGGCTAAATTTAACATGCAACCTTCAGAATACAGGCTTTTAAAGCGACAAGTAGAAGTTCATTTGCTGGAAGAAAGCTGAGCTGGCTACGCTGATGTAAAGGAGAATAGCATTAAACATATTTGCTGTTAAAATAATCAATACTTCCCTGTATTAGCCGCTGAATGCTATAGTTTTATCCCATCAGATACTCATAACATGTATGGCGATGACAGATACTTATAAGGTAAAACCAAGTTTAAGCTTGGTAAAAATGATAAGAACAGGCTTCTTAGTTTTACTCTTTTTATTGGGCATAAGTAATAGTTATGCCCAAAATCCAAACTTCCATATTTATCTCTGTTTCGGACAATCAAACATGGAAGGCAGTGCTAAGTTTGAAGCCCAGGATACCACTAATGTAAGTGGTCGTTTTAAAGTGTTACAAGCAGTGGACTGCGCTGAGCTGAACAGGAAAAAAGGAAACTGGTATACCGCAATACCACCAATAACCAGGTGTAACACAGGATTAACGCCTGCAGATTATTTTGGAAGAACAATGCTTGAGCAGCTTCCAGAAAATGTTACTGTGGGGGTAATTAATGTGGCCGTTGGCGGCTGTAAAATTGAATTGTTTGATCAAAATCAAGCTCAAACATATATTGCCAATGCCCCGGAATGGATGAAGGGAATGATTAGTGAATATGGTGGAAATCCTTATGGACGCTTAGTCGAACTAGCAAAAATTGCCCAGAAGCAAGGGGTAATCAAAGGGATTTTAATGCACCAGGGTGAATCTAATACTGGCGATAGTTTATGGACTCAGAAGGTTAAAGTTGTTTATGATCATTTGTTAAAGGACCTGAGTCTTAAAGAAAACTCCATACCGCTGCTGGCAGGAGAGGTAGTGCATGCTGAGCAGGGTGGCGTTTGCGCAAGCATGAATAACATCATTGCACAACTTCCTCAAGCTATTCCAAATTCATATGTCATCTCTTCAAAGGGATGTAC
>NZ_JAZQPU010000413.1:0-11130 GCF_045628745.1 Pedobacter sp. | reverse complement strand
GTTACTTTTGGCAGTAAAAAAGATGATACGCCTATAGAGCTGATAAAAATGGTTCAACCACAGCTGTTTGTCAAGGGTGGCGATTATAAAAATACGCAGCTGCCAGAAGCGGCTATCTTGAATAAGCTAGGTTGTGAAATTATTTTTTTACCTTATATCGCACATCAAAGCACTACACAAATGATTAGCCGAATGGATTCCAGCACTAAAATGAAGATCTCTTTGTTAAATTGATCATACATTCAGCGACTTATCTATGGTTAATAATCAGGTTGAGCCAGATTCTCTTTCACATCTGTGCTCTGCCAAGAAGCAAATTGATCTGATGGAGCAGTTTACCCTCTATAAATTTATACTTATTTTTAAATAGCAACAACCAAATAGCGCATGAAAGAATGGATAGACTGTAGAAACTTATTGGTTATCCGTGCAGATAACATGGGCGACCTGCTGCTTTCTTCACCTGCCATTGAGGCCCTCAAACAAACCTTTAAATGTAAAATTACGGTATTGACCTCGTCAAAAGCACAAAGTGTGGTCAGAGTGTTACCTGTTATTGATGAGGTGATAGTTTGTGATGTGCCTTGGGTAAAACATGAGCATGGAGATGATCCTGCTACATTTCTACAGCTTTTATCACAAATCAAGGCCGCTTCTTTTGATGGCTGTGTGGTGTTTACCGTTTATAGTCAGAACCCTATGCCCGCTATTTTGTTGGCCTACCTTGCCGAAATTCCCTTGCGACTGGCTTATTGCAGGGAAAATCCTTACCATTTGCTCAGTCATTGGGTTCCCGATAAGGAACCTTATCATCATATCAAGCACCAGGTAATAAGGGATCTCGATCTTGTAGCCACCATTGGTGCTATCGTTAAGCCTCAACCACTGAAGCTTAAAGTTAGCGCCGCAGCCTCCATCCATTTAGCAGAGAAGCTATTTGCGCTCGGATTAAGCCAGGTACCTCAAAGTTATTTTATCCTACATCCCGGGGTTAGTGAAGAGAAGAGACGTTATCCCAAGAAATTGTGGATTGCGCTTGCCCAGAAGTTGATGCATACATACCATAAACCTTTATTCATTACTGGTGCAGCAGCAGATGAAAAGGTAAGTGCTGAAATTGCAGCAGGAGCAGGCGAGGGCTGTATTTCTGTTGCCGGCCAATTTGAACTTGGTGAATTTGCCACATTGATAGGAGAGGCCATTGCTGTAGTTAGCGTTAATACTAGCACAGTGCATTTGGCGGCGGCAATGCAAACCCCTGTAGTGGTTTTACATGCAGAGACAAATCCGCAGCACAGTCCATGGATGGTGCCCCATCAAGTATTGTCATTTAGTGTTCCTGAGCCCTTGAAGAGCAAAAACCAGGTGTTACACTGGGTAGATGAAAAACTGTATAAAATACATATTCCGTACCCTGAAGCGGAAGAAATATTAGAGGCCTTAAATACTATAACCTAAGAAATACTAGATTAAGCCCGAAAAACAATGTTAAAGCCTGAAAAACAAAGCGGCTACCTCCTTTAAAACTACCTGGTAATCTGATGTTTTCGTCCAGTCGATGGTGACATGAAGTTCTTTATTCAAGGGCGCCCAGCGTTCAGGTTCGCCATCCATGCTGATCACGATGCTCTGGGTTTTTAGCGCCGAGGCAATATGAGAAACACCTGTGCAATTACTGATCAAGGCATAAGCTTGGTCGATCAGCATCCCTACAGCACCCAGAGAAGTTTTACCAGCAGCCACAATCGGTGCAGCCTTCATTAGGCTCACCACTTCATTCACCACACCAAGTTCGTCTTTAGTACCCGTTAAAACCACCTGGTAATTCATTTTTACACAATAATCACCCAAGGCAGCAAAGTATAATGTAGGCCATTGTCGCCAGCTTCCTTTGGAACCAGGGTGGATACATATGTAATGCTCAGGCTTTACAGGCAATTTTAATTGATGCAGCTCCTCGGCGTCACTTTTGAAAAGTGGGAATTCTAAATCTGTACCTGCGGGAGGAATCCCCAAAAAGGTCATCAGGTTGAGGTGTCGTAAAATTTCGGGACCATAATTAGGGTAAGTCATCATATATTCATTCTCCACCGGTTGGCGTGGTACAGGCGTAAAACCGGCAAGGTATCGGGCACCAAAAGTGCTCAGCATCTGGTTAACGATAGTGCCATTACCCTGCATCTGTAAGATCAGGTCAAACTTCTGTGCCTGCACTTTATGCAAAAAGATGTCATACATAACGGGGTCGAAGTTTTGCTCCGGCAAACCCGGATAACCGGGGAAGGAGATAAAGAAGTCGAAATAAGCGGGAAACCTTTTTTGTAAGGCAGCGGCCCAGGGTAAGCCTATTAAGGTAATTAAGGCATCAGGATAAGCCTGCCTTAGCGCCCTGATCGCAGGGATGGCACAAAGCATATCTCCCAATTGGAGTGCCCTGAAAATGGCGATATGGTTAATGTCTAAGTTGATCATGTTTAGAAGAAAAATACGCGATATTTGATGGATCCATATAACCTCCAGAAAACAGAGATAAAAGGAATAACTAATGAAGTGCTGGCGATTTCTACCACCTGCGGCCATGATTTATGCCTGTTATTCAATCTGCGTGCGATGAACTGGGCTAGAAGATACAATAGTCCACATGCAGAGACTGCGATTAGAAAGGTGAGATTCAGGTAAATACCTATAAAAAGGAGGAGCGTTAACAAGGTGATGCTGTAATAGTTCCAAATGGGGGCATAACTTTTTGCTTTAAAGAGTTCAGGGAACTTTTTATAGAGCAGTGCATCATACAGACCCTTTTTCTGTTCCTTCACACTAATTCCCCAGGGCACTGTCCTCACCGGGTGAACCACCTCGGCCTCACCTATTTTACGGATAGGGATCTGCTGACTGATCAATTTAAATTCCAGGTCGCTGTCTTCCCGCCATGCCATTTTAAACCTTTCATCAAAACCATTGACCTTTAAAAGGGCCTTGTAAGTACAGGCACAGTTTGCAGTGATGAAAGCACCATATTCCAGCTGCTTTAAATTAAGGGCAAAATCAGTATTTTTATCGGGCATAGGAACTATGGTTTTTCCACTGTAGGCCATCAACTCTTCCCCGGCGTATCCTGTGGTAAAAGCGTCAAGCCAGGAGGGTTGCGGAAGGCAGTCATCATCGGTAAAAGCAATTAATGGCGTTTGTGCCACTCGCCAGCCTATATTTCTTGCTGCGGCAGGACCGCCTTTAACAGGGGCCTGCAACAGACGAAGGTTAAGTTGCTGCCGTAGTCCACATTGATTCAGCAGCACCGCAGTTTCATGATCCGGTCCGTCGCACACTACGATTACCGCAAAAGCTGATGAGGGAATGTTTTGTAAGGCCAAAGCCTTTAAACAGCTAATCAATAGTTTGGGTCGTTTGTAAGTGGGGATAACTACTGTAATCTTTTCTTTCATCCTCTTTATCAATTAAAAATGAACCCATGACCAGGGCATCAAACGGTGAACTCCAGAAACATTCTATGGCATCTCTGGGACTGCAAACTATGGGTTTACCCAACGTATTAAAGGAGGTGTTTACCAATACAGGAACCCCTGTTTTTGCTTTAAAGGCTTTCAGCAGCTGGTAATAAGCGGGGTGCTGATTTTCGTTAATGGTTTGTATCCTTGCGGTGCCGTCCACATGTTTTACTGCAGGGATCTGTGCGGCTTTATCCTCAGACACATCATAGATGAAGAGCATAAATGGAGATTCCTCTGCATTATTGAACCATTCTGCGGCATCTTCCTCTAAAACAACGGGTGCAACAGGGCGGAAATCTTCACGGGCTTTCACCTCATTAAGGCGGCTTTGCATATTGGTATCGATGGGGGAGGCCAATATGGAACGGCTGCCAAGGGCACGTGGACCAAATTCCATTCTTCCCTGAAACCATCCTATAATTTTGTTGTCTGCTAAAAGCTGTGCCGTTTCTTCAGCCACATCATTCATCTTTTTAAAAGGCACTTTTGCCCACCTTAAAAATTGTTCTATTTCTTCATCGCTGTATGCCGGTCCCCAATATGCATGGTTCATCACAAAAGACTTTTCTTTTTTCGGCCTTTCCTGCTGATCTATCCACATGGCAGCTCCTAAAGCAGTTCCCGAATCTCCAGATGCTGGTTGTACCCACACATTTTTAAACTTACCATGGTCCCTGATTCTTCCATTTAAAACACAATTTAGAGCAACACCACCTGCTAAACACAGGTTATCTTCTTTTGTGGTTTCCTGTAGCCAATTAACCAGCTCAATCACGGTGTCTTCGAGTACCAGCTGTAAAGAATGGGCAATGTTAAAATGATCGCTGGTAAAAGGGGCATCCTTTTCCCGCGCTAGTCCAAACCTTATTTCGAGGTCTTCTTGAGCAATGGTATACTGGCCATTTTCTCCCACTTTTATAATTTCCCTGAAAGCCTCTACATAGGTTGGTTTACCATAGGAAGCCAGGGCCATCACTTTATATTCATCAGAAGAATGTAAGAAGCCCAGATGAGTGGTTATTCTTTCATAAAGCAGACCTAAAGAATGTGGTGTATGGACCTGTCCAATTCTATTCAGGTCATTATGGAGGCCTGTGCTGTAGGTTGTTGTAGCCAGTTCACCTCTGCCATCGATGGTCATCACGGCTGCACGGTCATATGGGGAGGGCAGGAAAGCACTTGCGGCATGCGCGGTGTGGTGCTCCACGAAATGCCATGAAAAATCATCTTCCGTACAGCCTTTAAAGCGTTTCGTCAGGTGATGTGGATAGCCATCGACCAACTGTGCTGGGGCATTGATGATATAAGAAAGAAACAAGTTATTCCATGGGTTGTTGGTTGGGCTGCCTTTTACAGAGGGATAAAAAGGAATATAAGTGAGTGGCTGGTTTACCTCATCTTCAGCAATCAGCAAAAAGGGGTTGAAAGAGTAAGCAATATGATCTATTTCTTTCAAAGTTATTCCGGCAACCTTTAAACAATAATCTATGGCATGGAAAGGAAGCTCATAGGTGGAGAAGGGAACAGGTCTTTTACCATGTTTGATATGGGTAAAACGTTCATCTTCGGCGGCGGCGAGTAAAATGCCGTCTTTAAGCAAACATGCGGAAGAATCGTGGAAGACTGCGTTGATGCCAAGTGTATACATATCTACTGTATATAATATGAAGGGTTCTCCTTTAAACGATGGCCGGGAAGAATTGATTTGAGAAAATGTAAAACACGTATTTAAATCATACACGTATTTCTGCTTATATATAAATGATGTTTTACGCAGAAAAAAAAGGTAGTTATTACTTAAACAAAAAATCAATTAACACGTTGATTAGAGTATAGTTATTGCACCTAGTTTAAGGCATTTAATTTTTATTAAGTTTTTTTAAATCTAGTGAAACGAAGAGTAACTTTTTGTGGAGATAAAAAATGCCTGAAGAACATGCTTAAAAACAGACCTTAAATATGAAAAACCAACAACAAGGACCACCTCAAAACTTACTTTGTTTATCTCATTTAAGATGGGATTTTGTATTTCAAAGACCACAGCACCTACTTAGCCGTTTTGCCAAAGAAGCCAATGTTTATTTCATGGAAGAACCCATTTTTGACACCAATGGGGAAACTAAGCTTACCGTCAGTAAAAGAGCAGCCAAACTCAGTGTTATTGTTCCACACTTGCCAACTGGCATGGATACAAAAAGCGTAAACCTATGTTTAGCGCAATTGTTGGAAAAATTCTTCCACAGCGATACGCTCAACGATTGGACTTTTTGGTACTATACACCAATGGCCTTCGCCTTTACGGAAAACTTTAAACCCAGACTGACCATTTTTGACTGTATGGATGAGTTGTCCGCATTCGATTTTGCACCGAAAGAATTAATAGGACTCGAGAAAAAATTAATGGCTAAAGCAGACCTTGTCTTTACTGGAGGCCATTCCTTATATGAAGCTAAACAAAAGCAGCATGCAAATATTTTTCCTTTCCCAAGTAGCATAGAGAAAGAACACTTTGAACAAGCCCGGAAAATGAAGCTACAGCCTGTTGATCAGGCCTCCATTATTGGTGTGAAAATAGGCTTCTATGGCGTCATCGATGAAAGATTTGATATTGAGCTGATCAGAACAATTGCTGAGGAAAGACCCACATGGCAAATTATATTAATTGGCCCGGTAGTCAAAATACCCCATGAATCTCTGCCAAAAAACGCCAATATTCATTACCTGGGGCAAAAAAGTTATGCCGAACTCCCACGTTATTTAAGCGGCTGGGATGTCGCCTTGATTCCTTTCCAGCTCAATGAATCAACACGTTTTATCAGTCCTACAAAAACGCCGGAATACCTTGCTGCTGGCGTGCCAGTAGTTTCTACGCCCATCAGAGATGTAATTAAACCTTATGGAATAAAGAAACTTGTTCATATAGGCGAGAATGGACATGATTTTATCAAAGCCATAGAAGCCGAAATAAACAGTACCGATAAAAAGAAATGGTTAACCCAGGTAGATGAGTTTTTGAAATTCAATTCATGGGATAATACCTATCAAAAGATGAAAACACTTATTGTTAATCAGTTGAATGACAATAGATCAATATCAATTGCAAGTTAAATTAGAAGCACATGTATGACTACTTAATTGTTGGTGCAGGATTCGCAGGAAGCGTTTTAGCAGAAAGATTAGCCAATATTGCAGAAAAGAAAGTTCTTATTATTGACAAAAGAAACCATATTGGCGGCAACGCTTATGATTATTATGACCAGGCTGGCGTATTGGTTCACAAATATGGACCGCATATTTTTCATACCAATAGCCTGGAGGTATTTACTTACCTCTCCGAATTTACGGAATGGAGAAATTACCAGCACAAAGTGCTGGCCAATGTAGATGGTCAGCTGCTGCCTATACCCATCAACTTGAATACCATCAATGCAATGTACGGCACCAATTTAAACAGTGATCAGCTTACAACTTTTTTCGGCTCTAAATCAGAAAAGAAAAAAGAAGTGCTTACTTCAGAAGATGTGGTGGTGAGTGCTGTAGGGCGGGAGTTATACGAAAAATTCTTTAAGGGTTATACCAGGAAGCAATGGGGGCTAGACCCTTCAGAGCTGAGTTCTTCCGTCACGGCTAGGGTACCAACACGTACCAATAAAGATGATCGTTATTTTACTGATACTTACCAGTCCATGCCTTTGCATGGCTATACGCGCATGTTTGAGAAAATGCTCGATCACCCCAATATTCATATTATGCTCAATACGGACTATAAAGATGTACTGGGCGAAATTGGTTATAAGGAATTGATCTTTACGGGACCAATAGATGAGTTTTTTGACTATCGTTTTGGGAAGTTGCCTTACAGATCGCTCGAGTTCAAATTTGAAACCCATGATCAGGAACAATTTCAGCAGATAGGTACCATTAACTACCCTAATGATTACGAATTTACACGAATCACAGAGTTTAAATATTTAACAGGGCAAAAGCATCATAAAACATCGGTGGTCTATGAATTTCCAAAAGCAGTTGGTGATCCTTATTACCCTATTCCTAAACCTGACAATGCGGCTTTGTACAAGAAGTACCATGATCTTGCATCGCAATTGCAATCTACTCATTTTGTTGGGCGCCTGGCCACTTATAAATATTACAATATGGACCAGGTGGTAGCCCAGGCATTAACTGTATTTAAAAAAATCAGAAACAAGGAAATACTAGTTAACTAGAATATTGACTAAAATTAGTGTGATGGAAATATGGGGAGGTATTGAATGTACCATTAACCGGGTTGGCGACCACTATTACAACCAACTTGATAGTCAGGGTCATTACCAACGGAAAGAAGATTTGTCACTGCTCGTCAACTTGGGTATACAAAAGCTGAGGTATCCTGTTTTATGGGAAAAGCACCGGCCACAACAAAACAAGCCTATTGACTGGGGTGTGGTGGAAAATAATCTCCTCTATCTTAAGGATGCTGGAGTTACTGTTATTGCAGGTTTGGTGCATCATGGGAGTGGCCCTTGTTATGTGAACTTTCTGGATGATTCTTTTGCAGATGGCCTTGCAGAATATGCAAAAGCTGTAGCGGAAAAGTTTCCCTGGATTGATTATTATACACCTATTAATGAGCCGCTTACTACGGCGAGGTTTTGTGGTTTGTATGGTTTGTGGTATCCACATGAGAAGAATGACCGTACATTTTTAAGGATACTTTATAACGAATGTAAAGCAACAATTCTTGCAATGGCCGCCATTAGGAGGATCAACCCCAGGGCTAAGCTTATCCATACGGAAGATTTGGGTAAAACACACAGCACGCCGTTGTTGAAATACCAGGCTGATTTTGAAAATGAAAGGCGATGGCTTGGGCTGGATTTATTGTGTGGGAAAGTAAATACCCAACATCCTTTGTGGCCATATTTGCTGCGTCATGGCCTTACAGCTCATGATCTGGCTTTTTTTCAGGAAAATGCGATGCCCCCTGATATACTTGGTTTTAATTATTACATTACTTCTGAGCGCTATCTTGATGAAAACCTGAAACATTTTCCTGCGCATACACATGGTGGTAATAGCAACCTTCGATATGCTGATGTAGAGGCGGTTAGGTACTGCGAGGCCATAGCTGGCCCTAAGGTATTGCTGAAACAAGCATGGGAAAGGTTTAAAATTCCCCTGGCGGTGACTGAAGCACATTTAGGTTGCGGACGGGAAGACCAGCTCCGCTGGTTGATGGAAATTTATCAGGCTGCTGTTGAATTGAAAAAGGAGGGTATAGACATCAAGGGAATTACGGCCTGGTCCTTATTTGGTGCTTATGGTTGGGACAAATTATTGACTGAAGAAGGAGGGAACTATGAATCTGGCGTATTCGACTTACGATCGGGCTTTCCACGGGCCACAGCTTTGGCCAGGCTGGTGAGGAACCTAGCCCTTGGAAAGCCTTTTGAACACCCTGTAGTGCGAGGTGATGGATGGTGGAAAAGACCAGGAAGAATCATTTATCCGGAGCCCTTTATGCTCAATCTGCCCATGCCCGATCTTTGCTCGCCCCTATTAATAATTGGCGCAACAGGGACACTCGGACAGGCCTTTGCCCGGGTTTGTATGGAGCGTAACCTTCATTTTATTGCACTGAACAGGAAAGAATTAAATGTGGTGGTGCCAGCACAGATTGAAGCAATGATTCAACGTTACCAGCCTTGGGCAATCATCAACGCTGCAGGATTTGTAAGGGTAGATGAAGCAGAAATTGAGCAGGAGGATTGCTTCTTAAGTAATACAGAGGGGCCGGCAAATCTTGCTGATGCCTGCAGGAAATACGGCATTAAGTTTTTAACGTTCTCTTCAGACCTGGTCTTTGATGGAGAAAAGGGTGCTCCATATATTGAAAATGACCGTGTTAATCCTTTAAATGTTTATGGTGCCAGTAAAGCTAAAGCAGAGCAGGAGGTTTTGAAAAACGATCCTGATGCCTTGATTATCAGAACGAGTGCTTTTTTTAGTCCCTGGGACAATTATAACTTTGTTTCCCATATTTTATCTTCTTTAAATCAACGAACTTCAGTCAAAGTGGCCTCTGATGTTTATATTTCACCCACCTATGTGCCAGATTTGGTTAACGTTAGCCTCGATTTGCTGATTGATGATGAAAGAGGCCTTTGGCACCTGACCAATCAAGGTACGCTGACCTGGTCTGATTTCGCCTATGATGTGGCTAGGCGTGGTAATTATAATCCTTCTTTTCTTTTACCCTTACCCGTAGAAGAATTAGGTTATCCTGCAGTAAGGCCCAACTTTTCTGCCTTAACCAGTATGCATGGATTGATCTTACCTTCTCTTGATTTTGCGCTTGATCGTTTCTTTGCAGATAAGACTGTCAAATCACTCGCTTGTTAATTATGGTTCATTATACCGTATAAATACTAACCTTATCAATTTCTTTTTCGGAAAATACCTATTGTGATTTTAGCTTTAAACAATAAGCGCATTAATCTGTAGTACAGATAGTTAATTTAATTATTCATCTAAAAAAGGAAAACATGGACTTAAAAGACAATCCACAGCACAAGGAAGGGCCAATTGCACGGACAATTGAGGAACAAACGGCAAAGTTACCTTCCGATTTATTTTTATGGGCCGCTTTAGGGTCAATGGCCGCATCATTGACTTTAAAGATTTTAGGTAAAAATCACACAGCTTTGTTTGTAGGTCAGTGGGCACCTTCATTTTTATTATTAGGTATCTACAACAAAATAGTGAAAGTTGAAGGGCATGACACTGAAAGCTGATGTGAAAGGTTAAAATAATGTTTACATAAAAAAAAGATTATGTTTTATCACGCTAAAGAATTACAATTTAATGCCAGGGTTTCACAACCTGATCCACGATTTGCTCGTTTGCTATTAGAGCAATTTGGAGGTGTAAATGGCGAATTGAAAGCTGCCATGCAGTATTTTACACAAGCGTTTACCTGTAAGCTGCCTTTTCCGGATAAGTATGATATGCTGATGGATATCGCAACTGAAGAGTTTAGTCACCTGGAAATTGTAGGGGCTACCATTCAAATGCTGCTCAGCGGCGTTAATGGTGAGTTAAAGGATGCTTCTGAACAGGATGAAATTTCTACCTTATTGGATGGTAGGGCAGCCAAAGAAAGCTATATTCACGAAGCGATGGTTAATCCTCATTTCTTTGTGCTTACTGGTGGCGGACCTGCCTTAACTGATTCAAATGGTATTCCATGGCAGGGAACATATGTCAATGCAAATGGAGATCCTACCGTGGACCTGAGGTCTAACATGGCCGCTGAATCAAGGGCTAAGATTGTTTATGAGTACTTAATGAAATATACTGATGATCCTTATGTACGGGAAACGTTAAGGTTTCTAATGACAAGGGAAGTTGCCCACTATCAAATGTTTGAAGCCGCATTAGGCACCATACAACCAAACTTTCCTCCTGGAGTACTACAAAGTGACCCTCGCCACAGCAATACCTATTACAACATGTCGCAGGGAGAAGATGTCCGTGGACCATGGAATGAGGGCACCAGCACTCAATTAGGCGAAGGATGGCAATATGTTAGTGATCCTTTAACAAAGGTGAGAGAAACCGA
>NZ_JAZQPU010000412.1:0-6280 GCF_045628745.1 Pedobacter sp. | reverse complement strand
TATATGCAAGGCATGTTATTACAGCAAAGTAAAGATTTAGAGGTAGATTTAATACAATCAAAATTTACGTCAGCAGCAAAATCTCTAGGTTTTAACTATCCACAAAAAACAATCATCAGCATGCCTAATACCATGGGCATTGAATATAAAGCGGTGACTGGTTTTACTTATACTCCGCTATTGGTGTCTGATAAAAATTATGCCTGGATCAAAACTGGCGTATTTGACATCGCGGCTCAAAAAATAACTTTCAATGCAGCAACAGATCAAAAAACAGAGGTTACTGTAGCCCTTGCTTTATCGCGCAAAATTGCTGGTAAAGAGCAAAAAATAATGGTGACCGGAGATGCCGATTTCATGAGCAATTCAGAACTGGGAAGGTTTAATGTAACTACCAAAAATGAAGAATTTACCACCACTTTATTTAAATGGTTCAGTAATAACCAATATCCTATTGACACTACCAGACCAGCATCGATTGACAATAAAATCACCATTTCAAGAGACAGTATTTCATGGCTAAAAATCATCTTTCTGGGCCTTTTACCAGGATCCCTTGCTTTAGCCGGCGCCTATACATTAATCAGCAGAAAAAGAAACTAATTTAAAAATACTTACAGCGGAAACACCGCTAATTTTTTATAAAAGACACACAGCATTATGAAGCAAAGCATAGCTAAAATACAGCACCTATCACACCGTTACAGCAGAGACTGGGCCATTAAAGATATCAGTTTTGAAATTACAGAAAAAGGCATCTTAGGTCTCCTGGGCTCCAATGGAGCGGGTAAATCTACAACCATGAACATTCTTTGTGGGGTAATTAACCAAACTGAAGGCGATGTGTTTATTGATGGCATCAACGTTAGGACAAACCCTGTTGAGGCGAAAAAATTAATAGGTTTCTTGCCACAAAAAGCACCTTTACACCTCGAGCTTACGGTAGATGAATACCTTACTCACTGTGCACACATGCGTTCTATTCCAGCAAATGAAATTGCAGAAGCTTTAGCAATTGCAAAGGCCAAATGTGGTATTACACATTTCAGCAAAAGGGTATTGAGCAATTTATCTGGTGGTTACCAACAACGTGTTGGTATTGCACAGGCCATTATTCACAACCCTAAATTGGTGGTGCTTGATGAGCCAACAAATGGTTTAGACCCTAACCAAATTACCGAGGTAAGGAAATTAATTAAAGAAATTGCACAAGACCGCTCGGTTATTCTATCTACACACATATTATCTGAAGTACAGGCCACTTGTGATAACATCATTATGGTTGAGCATGGTGTAATTGTGTTTGCAGATACCATGCATGCTTTCAATAATTACATAGAACCTAACTCCTTAATTTTAGCATTAGACACGATGGTACCTATGGCAGAATTAGAAGCCATCAACGGTGTAACCAAAGCAGAACACATTCACAGCAATCAAATCAGGATACACTTTAACACAGGTCCTGCTATCACCAAGACCATCATCCAAACCTGCGCTTTAAAAGGCTGGTCCCTTTCAGAGATCTACCTGGAGAAAAGCTCATTAGATGGCATTTTTGCTCAATTGTCAAAGAAAACCGTAAACAACAACTAAACCAAGAAAATGCAAAAGATCATAAGGATCGCGCGATTAGAACTTAGTATCCTCTTTTATTCGCCTATAGCCTGGTTAGTATTGGTCATTTTCACCATACAAGCCGGCATTACTTTTACAGACCAACTTTTTACCCAGGAGACATCCCAGCAATTAGAGCGCCCTTTATCGGTATTAACCAAAGTGCTATTTGCTGGAGACAACGGCATGCTAAAAAGCATACAAGACAATTTATATTTATACATCCCCTTGTTAACTATGGGTTTAATGAGCCGCGAAACCAGCAGTGGCTCTATTAAACTATTGTTATCATCGCCTGTTACGGTTACAGAAATTGTAATGGGTAAATTTTTATCCATGATGGCTTATGCCTTCATTCTGGTATTGATTATGCTTGGCTTTACTTTAGCCGCCAATTTATCTATTGAAGCTTTAGACATCAAATTTGTGATTGGTGGTATCTTTGGGCTCTACCTTTTAATTTGTGCTTACACGGCCATAGGTTTATTTATGTCAAGCTTAACCTCTTACCAGGTTGTAGCGGCCATCAGTACCCTTGCTGTACTTGCCGCTTTAAACTTTATTGGTGAGGTTGGCCAAACGATAGACTTCGTGAGAGATTTAACCTATTGGTTCTCTATGTTGGGCAGAACAGATAAAATGGTGAATGGCTTAATAACCAGTAAAGATGTGATTTACTTTTTGCTTGTTATAGCTTTATTCCTGGTACTGACCATTATGAAACTAAATTCAGGCAGACAGACCCGCACTTTAGGTTCAAAAATAATGCGTTACAGTTCATTGGTAGTGTTAATGATTATATTAGGTTATGTAACTTCATTACCTGCGCTGACAGGGTATTATGATACCACCCGTTTTAAAGACAGAACATTAACAGAGGCCAGTCAGGAATTAGTGAAACGCTTTGATGGTCCTGTATCCCTTGCTTCTTATGCCAATGTAAATCACTACACAGCAGGGTATGGTGCACCGGCAAACCGCATTTCAGACATCAGCCGCTTTGAGCAGTACCAACGCTTTATGCCAGGATTAAAAATGGATTATGTATCTTATTACGATAAAGCATATGAATCCAACGAAAGTTCTTCAACCTTAAAACAGAAAGCGAAGAAAAGTGCTGATGCATTGAATTTTAAATTTGCTGATTTACTGACACCAAAACAGATCAAAGAGAAAGTTGATTTAACAGGTGAAGAAGGCAGGTTTGTAAGAATGTTCAGTTATAAGGGAAAGTCAACCGCACTCCGCATGTTTGATGACATGTTTGTTTATCCGGGAGAGCCTGAAATTTCTGCAGCACTAAAGAGATTGCTTGATGGCCCGGCAAAAGTAGGCTTTTTAACAGGTAACGAAGAGCGCAGTACCGAAGAAAATGGTAACAAGGCTTACAAAATGATTACTAAGGGAGTAAGTATCCGTGGATCATTGATTAACCAGGGATTTGATATCATCAATCTTGATTTGTCGAAGGTCAAAGCTATTCCAGATAGCCTTTGTACGCTTGTATTGGCAGATCCTACTGTTGCTTTTACCCCTGAACAATTAAATGTCATTACTGCTTATTTAGATAAAGGTGGAAACATGATGATTGCCGGAGAGCCTGGTCGTCAGCATTTATTAAACCCTTTATTAGCGAAGTTAGGTATTGCTTTATTGCCAGGAACTTTAATTGAAGAAAGCGAAAACTTTGAACCTAACCTGTTGCAGGTAAAGTTTACAAAGGCAGCAGAAGATTATAAGTTTTCATTCTACGATGGTGCAGTGATGGCATTTGTGGGTACTGCAGGTTTAACCTATACAAACGACGGTCCTTACAAAAAGGCGGTTATTGCGGTAAGTAATGGAGCAAGAGGCTGGAATAAATTAGATAATTTCGATCCTAACGACAAAATTGTATTTAACCCGGCGAAGGAAAGTAAAGCAGCCTACCCTGTTGCACTTGCCGTAACAAGAAACGTTGCGAATAAAGAACAGAAGATTTTGGTAATCGGTGATACAGATTTTATGAGCAATGTAGAATTGACCAGGAACAACTTAAATACGGTCAATACCTTATTTACAATCAAAATGTTCAGGTGGTTTAGCGATGGTATTTACCCTGTTTCTACCCCTAGACCTAAGGCTACTGACACTAAAATATTAGTAAGCAGGACGCAAATAAATTATCAAAAGGCACTATTTCTAGGTGTCATCCCACTATTAATCAGCATTTTTGGCGGAATGACTTTAATCCGTAGAAAAAGAAAATAAGAATCACAATATGACTAAATCGAATAAAATTGCTCATTTGATGTTCCTAGCGGCTTCGCTGGCTTTTACTGCCCAAGCGCAAACATTAAGTAAAGTACAGGCAGTCAATGAAACACTCCAGCTTGAAGCTGGAGTGAGGACTGGCAAATTGCCAAATGGTTTTACTTATTACATCAGAAAAAATGTAGAGCCTAAAAACAGGGGTATTTTTTACCTGGCCAACAAAATAGGTTCTATTCTGGAAACAGATGAGGAACGCGGACTGGCGCATTTTGTAGAGCACATGAGCTTTAAGGGTACGCAGCATTTCCCTAAAAATAAGATGATCGATTACCTGCAAAGTGTAGGTGTACGTTTTGGAGCAGATTTAAATGCTTATACCAGTTTCGATGAAACTGTTTATCAGTTGCCTATCGCTACGGATAATCCGGAGGTAGTTAAAAACGGACTACAGATTTTGCGCGACTGGGCAGGTGCTGCACTCATGGATTCTCTAGAAATGGAGCCTGAACGTGGCGTGATTCTGGAAGAAAAAAGACTGAGAAAAAGTGCTGAAGAACGCATGCGCGAAAAGTACTGGCCAGTGTTGTTAAACAACTCCAGGTATGTGGATCGCTTACCGATAGGGACTGAACAAGTTTTGACTAAAGCGAGTTTAACTACGCTTAAAAACTTTTACACCCGTTGGTACCGTCCGGATCTACAGGCGCTGATTGCGGTTGGTGATTTTGATCCTGCGGGGATTGAAAAAATGATCATTGAAAAATTCTCTGATGCAAAAGCTCCAAAGAACAAAGCAGAAAGAGTTGATTATAAGGTAGAACTGACTGGCAAAAACCAGTTCGTTAAGGTATCTGATCCTGAATATACTTCAAGAGTTATCCAGATCATGGTTAAACATCCTTCTACAACTGTTAAAACCAGGAAAGATGTGATGGATAACCTTATTGTGGGCATCTACAATCAATTAATCGGCGCAAGGTTTAGTGAAATTGGCAAACAGGCTAATCCCCCTTATTTACAAGGTGGAAGCAGCATCGGCGAATTTTTTAAAGGGATAGATGTAGCCTCCATTGTGGTTGCTGCCCGACCAAATGAATGGGAAAAAGGATTTAAAGCCGTTTATTCTGAACTGGAAAGAGTGAAACGCTTTGGCTTTACCCAAAGTGAACTGGACAGGGTAAAAACTGAAGTTTTAAATTACCAGGAATCTACCTACAAAGAGAGAGATAAAACCCGTTCTGATGCTTATGTAAAGGCCTACCTACAACATTTCTTAAAAGGTGAAGCAAGCCCTGGAAAGGAATACTTTTACAAGTTTTACATGGACGAGGTGAAAAATGTAACCTTAGCTGATATGAATAACCTGGTGAAAAGGTATTATATAGATGTAAACCGTGATATCATGGTGATGGGTCCTGAAAACGAAAAAAGCAGTATTCCTGATGAAGCAAACATCTTAAAGTGGATAGCAGAGGTTAAAAAAACCGATCTTACCGCTTATGACGACAAGATTTCAAATGTTCCATTATTAGAGACTTTACCAAAAGAAGGCAGCATTGTTAAAGAGAAAAAGATCAAGTCTATTGATGTTACTGAGTTGACTTTAAGCAATGGTGTAAAGGTAATTTTAAAACCAACCACCTTTAAAAATGACCAGGTAAGTTTTTCTGCCTTTAGTCCCGGTGGTAGTTCTTTATACAAAGACGAAGATTACCAGTCTGCAGTTAATGCGCCTGGTTTAATAACCAGCAGTGGTCTTGGTGCTTTTGATGCCAAACAGTTACCGAAAATGCTTTCAGGAAAACTGGTGGGGGTATCCCCTTACCTATCTGAGCGCTATGAAGGTTTTAAAGGAAGCACAACGCCTAAAGACTTTGAAACAGCCTTGCAAATGCTGTATTTATACTTTACCCAACCAAAAGCTGATGCACAGATCTTTGAAGGTTTAGTAAAGAACTACAAAAGCAGTTTGTTGAACAATGAAAATGTACCGGGACAAGTATTTTCAGATACAGCAAATGCTGTTTTAGGGAACTATAATGTTCGTCGTACAGGCCCAAGCTTAGAGAAAGCCAACCAGATCTCCTATGATAAAGCCTATGCCATCTATAAGGAGCGTTTTGCTGATGCCTCAGACTTTACTTTTGTCTTCACTGGTAATTTCACTGACAGCACAATTCGTCCTTTATTAAAGCGTTATATCGCCTCTTTACCATCTATCAATAGAAAAGAAACCTGGAAAGATCTTGGCATCAGAACTCCAAAAGGAGTAATCCGTAAAGATGTTTATAAAGGCACAGAAGATAAAGCAACAGTGCAATTGGTATTGAGTGGTGACTATAAATATGAAGAGAAACGAAACCTGGCTATGGATGCCTTAGAGGAAATGTTAAACTTCAGGTTATTAGAG
>NZ_JAZQPU010000411.1:0-2614 GCF_045628745.1 Pedobacter sp. | reverse complement strand
AACGGAAACCTTTGTTGAAATGGCGCCAGATTTTGAAATTATCCTTGATCAAGCCATCTCAAAGCTGCCTTTACAACAACAAAAAGTGTTTGTTTTCAGAATGCAAGGCCTTAAAAATCCTGAAATAGCCAAAAAAATGAACCTTGCTACAGATTCTGTGAAGAAATATTATAAGTTGTCGCTCGAAAACGTTAAAAAGAACGTCAATGGTAGCCATTCTGTGGTAATTTTTATCGCTTATTTGTTGAATCTGGAATAATTTCAAAATAATATCCCTTTTCATATCCCCTTTTTCCTAAACGGTGTGTCTTTAGGGTATAAAATCAATTATAGAAATTATAGATTATACGCCACATGAAGAACGCTCGCCTCCATTATCTTTTTCAATTGTATATCCATCAGCAGGCAGATGAAGCCGAGCGCAATGAATTGATGCGGTTGCTGACAGATCCAGCGCATCAAAAACAAGCTGAAGAATTTTTTGGGACCACATGGGCACAATTGGAGCCTGAAAAAGAGGTGTTCAACCAGGTGCAGCAAAAAAGAATGCTGCAGCATATCCTGGGGTCAGTAAAAGAAAGCATTCATGAATCTAAAAAATTAGTTGTGCCCAACTGGGCATACGCTATAGCAGCCATGCTGCTCCTCACAGTAGCCATTGGCCTTTTGTTTTTTCCAACACCACTATTCAACAGAGTCCAAAATAACATCGTTAAAAATACAACGAAGGTCACACCAAAACCTGATGCCCTGGCCGGAGGAAACAAAGCTATTTTAACTTTAGCCGATGGTTCACAAATTGTGCTTGATGACACCCATGCCGGAAAAATTGCCCGGCAGCCCGGTGTAAACATTAGCAAAACCGCAGATGGACAATTGGTATATGCTTTTGATGATCATAATCAAGTAAAAGAAAACCATAAAAATATTGCTATTCAGCAAAACACCATTACCACACCTAAAGGAGGACAATACCAGGTTAACCTGCCAGATGGCAGTAAAGTTTGGCTCAATGCTTTGTCGTCCTTAAAATTCCCTACGGTATTTCAGGGCAAGGAGCGCAAAGTTGAATTAACAGGAGAGGCTTATTTTGAAATCAATCCTTTAGCCATCAATAAGGTTAAAATGCCCTTTAAAGTGGTTTATCCAGGCAAAGGAGGGCGCCCTCAGGAAGTAGAAGTGCTAGGCACCCATTTCAACATCAATGCTTACAGCAATGAGGTAAATGCCAAAACTACCCTCCTTGAAGGGAGTGTAAGGGTTGTGGACCTTAGCGCTGGAACTGCCAACCTGTTGAAACCAGGACAGCAAGCCATATTTAATGGTCAGCAAACGCGTGTAGTGGAGGTAGACAGCGAAGAAACGATCGGTTGGAAAAACGGAAATTTTGTATTCAATAACATGCGGCTAGGTGACATCATGAAGCAGTTGGAACGCTGGTATAATATTGAAATTGACGAGCAGCATATTCCTGATACCCGCTACCAGGGGGTGATTTCCAAATATGTCAGCCTCTCGCAAGTGCTGCACATGCTGGAATTAACAGGCAATTTAAAATTCAAGATCGACAGCATTCCCGGCAAGACAGAAAAAAGAATAGAGATTCTCAAACAATAATTCACCTCCTTATCAACAGATTAAATTAAATGCCTATGTAAAATCACTCCTTTAACCTCAGTCAGTCATCGGTAAGAACCAACCGTAGCGAGCAACAAGAGTCATCTCATTAACAATCACCGCCTTAAATTTTTTGCTTATGAATTTTTATTTTACCCATGCCTTCGTGCATTGTGATATCCAATGCAAAAAACCTGACCATCCTACTAAGTTTAAAGTAAATTTCCTTACTAAAACGCTTCTGCTCGCTTTTTGCATCACCTCCTTGCAAGTAAATGCCCGTGGACAAATAAGTAACATTACTTTGTCGGCAAATAAAGTATCCTTAAATAAAGTACTCAACGAAATCAGGAAACAGAGTGGCTGCAAGCTGTTGTATAATACAGACCTGCTGGAAAAAGCAAATCTTGTATCTATCCATGTGGAGAATGTGTCGCTCAATGAAGCGTTGAAACAATCCATCAGCGACCAGCCTTTTGAATATCAATTGCAGAACAACACCATCCTGATTACACCGCTTGCGGAAGTTAAAAAACCACTTGTTTTGGAGGTTAAAGGTACCGTGTTAGACGAAAAAGGCCTGCCACTCATTGGTGCTTCTGTAAAAGTTAAAGGTGCTGCTAAAGGCACCATGACCGATGCGAATGGTCGTTTTGCAATTGCAGGCGTGGAGCCTGATGCCATATTAGTCATCTCTTATGTAGGCTATACGCCTAAAGAAGTAAAAGCAGGACCGAATATTTCAGTGACTTTATCGCCAGACAAATCTGATTTAAATGAAGTGATTGTAATTGGTTATGGCACACAGAAAAAATCTGAGGTAACAGGTAGTATTTCTAATGTAAAAGGAAGTGCCTTGGCAGATAAGCCAGTGGCAAGTTTTGAAAGTGCCTTAAATGGCCGTGCCACAGGGGTAAATATGACAGCGAATGATGGTGTAGTTAACCAGGCGCCTACTTTCAGAATCCGTGGAACAAACTCCTTGTCTTTAAGTTCT
>NZ_JAZQPU010000410.1:0-3462 GCF_045628745.1 Pedobacter sp. | reverse complement strand
AGAAGAAGAAGAAACTGGATAATGGTATGGTTCTTGCTTAAGGCTTTAAAATTTAAAAATATTGAATAATGTTTTTAAATTTTTACCATATAGCAGCATACGTACAATCTTATGAAAAAAACCTTACTTATCATCATTTTCACCTTGGTGTCTTCATGGGCCTATTGTCAAAACAATGGGGATTTTAAATACAGCATAGGTGTGCGGGCTTATAATTACCTGCAAATGCCCAATGTTTTAAGCCAATCCAATAATGATAAGTATATAACATCTTATTTAAGCAGTTATATTGTGAAATTTAATGATAATTTATTTAGCTACCGTATCAATGGGAGTTATTTGAAAGAGGATTTAAAATTTTCAAATAATTGTGAAACCTGCGATATCGTAGATGGTAAGATGAAGGATTTTTCCTTTAAAGTGGGCTTTGAAAAGAACTTCAATTATAGCGTTATTCAACCCTATGTGGCACTTGATCTGGGCTACCGTTCTAATAAATTTAAAGGATCTTCTAATGACCTCAATGAGCAACGTATTGCAATTGAAGAGTCGCATACCAATATCAATGCCACTAAAGAGGGGTTTACCGTTACACCAACGATAGGAATAAAGATCAATCCTACTAAACAACTGTCTGTTTTTGCAGAAAGCAACCTCGAATTCTTTTATGCTTATGAACGCCAGGAGCGAATTGTTTCTAGTGATCCAAACAATAGGTCATTAAGAAAATTGAACAAAGGAGAATATTTAATTAATCCCGTAGCTTTGGGCATTCAATTTCACTTCGGCGCAAAAAATTAATGAATCATATTATTGTTATTGGAGGTAATGGCCAGCTAGGCCAATGCCTTCAAGAAGTGGTCAATAAAGCACCACAACCTTATACGTATATCTTTTTAGCTCAGGCTGATTTAAATATCACACTTGACAGCCAGATAAAGGCTGTTTTTGAGCGTTATCAACCTGTATTTTGCATTAATTGTGCAGCATACACGGCAGTTGATCAAGCTGAAGAAGATCAGGAAGCGGCATATCAAGTTAATGAACATGCGGTGAAAAACCTTGCTGAAGTTTGTGCAGCTTATCAGACAACCCTTATACACATTTCAACGGATTTTGTTTTCGACGGTTTGTTGGGCATTCCACTGACTGAAGAAGCGGTTACGAATCCCATCAATGTATATGGACAGTCTAAATTAAATGGTGAAAGAGCAATTGCTCAGGTTTTAGAAAACTATTATATCATCCGCACCAGCTGGTTGTATTCAGAAAAAGCAAATAACTTCTGTAAAACCATGTTGAAACTTGCACAGGTTAAGGAGCATTTACAAGTCATCTATGATCAGGTAGGTACGCCAACTTATGCCATGGACTTGGCCAGGGTAATTATCACCATCATCAATGCTAATCAAAAAGCGTATGGCATTTATCATTACAGCAATGAAGGTGTAGCCTCTTGGTACGACTTTGCCAAAGCGATCTTTGAGTTTGCAGAAGTAGATATTGAAGTTGAGGCGGTGAACTCCAGTGCTTTTATCACCAAAGCCAAAAGACCACATTACTCAGTTTTAGATAAAGCTAAAATTAAAAACACATTTGACATAACTATTCCTTATTGGAAAGAGAGTTTAAATCGATGTATAAACAGGATATAGTTTGAATTATTTATATTTGACAATTAAAATTATCAACACTTTATGAAAGTAGCCCTTATAACAGGAGTCACCGGTCAAGATGGTGCATATTTAGCTGAATTTTTATTGAACAAAGGATATTTTGTCCATGGCTTAAAAAGGAGAACATCCATGTTCAACACAGACCGGATTGACCATTTGTACCAGGACCAACATGAAAAAGGTGTTAATTTTAAACTACATTTTGGTGACCTTACTGATTCTACCAATTTAATTAGAATTATACAGGAAACTCAGCCAGATGAAATCTATAACCTTGCCGCGATGAGCCATGTGCAGGTAAGTTTTGAAATGCCGGAATACACAGCTAATGCAGATGGTATTGGTACTTTAAGGTTATTAGAAGCGGTAAGAATTTTAGGACTTGAGAAAAAGACCAGGATATACCAGGCTTCCACCTCAGAATTATATGGATTGGTACAAGCGGTTCCACAAAGTGAAACAACACCATTTTATCCTCGATCACCTTATGCTGTAGCTAAAATTTACGGTTACTGGATTACGGTGAACTACCGCGAAGCTTATGGTATGTTTGCTTGTAATGGTATATTATTTAACCATGAAAGTCCGTTAAGAGGAGAAACTTTTGTAACACGTAAAATTACCCGTGCTGCATGTAAAATAGCTTTAGGCTTGCAGAAATGTGTTTATTTAGGCAATCTTTCTGCTCAAAGAGATTGGGGACATGCTAAAGATTATATCGAAGCCATGTGGTTAATTTTGCAACAAGAAAAAGCAGAAGATTTTGTAATCGCTACCGGCATTACTACTACCGTGCGTGACTTTGTGAAAATGAGCTTTGCCGAATTAGGGATAGAAATTGAATTTATTGGTAAAGATGAAAACGAAAAAGGCGTGATCATTGATATTGATCCGTTAATGGTGGAGCAGCTTGGTTTAAACAGTGCAGAACTTCATTTAGGAATGGAAGTAGTAAAGGTTGATCCTAAATATTTCAGACCAACAGAAGTAGATTTATTATTGGGTGATCCAACAAAATCTAAAACTCAATTGGGCTGGGAGCCTAAATATGACCTTCCTTTATTGGTAAAGGATATGGTTCAAGCCGATCTTACCTTGATGAAAAAAGACGAGCATTTGAAAAATGGTGGTTATACGCCTTTGAATAACTTTGAATAATTTTTATAAAAATACATCTACCCATGAGGTTTAAAAAAGCCCTTTCTACTTTTTTACTGTTTGCCCTAATTTTAATTACCTCTGTCGTTTCAGCACAAACTGATTACTCCACTGTTAAGGTTGACGATTTAACCGATGCACAGATTAGACAGCTGATGCAGAAGGCAGAGTCTATAGGTTATAATGATGCACAGTTAGAACAAATGGCCTCCGCTCAGGGAATGAAAGCTGAAGAAATTCAGAAAATGCGTTTACGTGTCGAAAAAATTCGGAAACAAGAGGGGAGTACCTCCAAAGCTACTCAAGATTCCAATAATGAGTTTTCTGAAAGAACCTATGCTGGTTCTACTCAAAAATCAGATACCACTAACAAAAAATTCAACAATTATTCAGATAATAATGCGAGAAAGGCAGAACTTCGGGATGCCTTTGGCAATTTGATTCCTAAAGTGTTTGGTGCTGCTTTGTTTAAAAATAGCAACATTACTTTTGAACCGAATTTAAGGATGGCAACACCTAAAAGTTATGTCATTGGTCCTGATGATGAGCTGCTGATTGATCTTTCAGGAGATAATGAGGCCAGTTATAAATTAAAGGTAAGCCCTGAAGGAATTATCCGTATACAATA
>NZ_JAZQPU010000409.1:0-3041 GCF_045628745.1 Pedobacter sp. | reverse complement strand
GCATATCGACTGGAAAAATGATGAGGCTATCATTTTCGGAAAGAGAATTATAACCAAACGAAAAGTGGCCTGGTATGGTGAAAAACCCTTTGAATATACTTACTCCAACACGACTAAACTTGCTTTACCATGGACTAAAGAGCTTCTGGAAGTGAAGGCTGTAGTAGAAAAAGAAACTGAGGAGACCTTTAATTCGTGTCTATTAAATCTATACCATAATGGTGATGAAGGTATGGCATGGCACAGCGATGGTGAAACGGACCTCAAAAAAGACGGTGCCATCGGGTCTTTAAGTTTTGGCGCAGAAAGGAAGTTTGCATTTAAACATAAGCTGACTAAGGAAAAAGTGGAATTAAGGCTGGCTCACGGAAGCCTGTTGGTGATGAAGGGCACCACGCAAACCCACTGGCTGCATCGTTTGCCACCTACAAAGTTAATTACAGCACCAAGAGTAAACCTGACCTTCAGGACGATAGTTTGACTTACGATCAGAACAATTCATTGTTGGTATCAATTTCTAACCTTATAAACCTTAAATTATGAAAAAAGTAACAGGCCTTGGTGGCGTATTTTTTAAATGCGATAATCCAAAAGGAATGAACGAATGGTACTCCAAAAACCTTGGCTTCGAGACCAGTGATTACGGTGCAACATTTGAATGGATTAAGGCTGATGATCCAACAAAAAAAGGTTCTACGGCCTGGTGTACCTTTCCACAGGACACCAAATATTTCAATCCCTCAGCCAAGCCATTTATGATTAATTACCGGGTTGACGATATCGTTGCACTGGTAGCGCAGCTTAAAAAAGATAACGTAACTATTATTGATGAGATTGAAGACAGCGAATTCGGTAAATTTGTTCATGTGCTGGATCCAGAAGGGAATGCCATTGAACTTTGGGAACCAAAAGAGGATTTAGTATAAAGGTTTATTAAGCATATCAAATCGAGCTGGACCATCGTACATGCCGTTCGGCTATTGAGCTAACTCATCCTGAGCAGCCTCAATTTAATAAATAAATTCAATCTCAACGTGAAGAAAAGAATGTTAGCACGATTTAAGAATATAATTTTTAATATTGCAAGCAGACATCAAATAACAAAAACATATGCACGCAGGTGAAATTAATGTATTACAAGCAATTATAGAACTAGAATTAAGGGTAGGGACTTTAGAAAGAGGTCTAGACTTTATATCAAAAAACAATCCTAAACTGGTACAGCCTAGTCAGGCGCAAATTGAACGTTTCCGCGACGAAACCATTGCACAGCTACAAAAAGTTTACCCAGGATTGGGCATCAATTCTAAATAGACAAATATCCCCTGTACAGAATAAAATGTAGCAGGGGATATTTCTGAAAACAATCATCCATAGCATTCTTATGTTCTATTAATTTCATTAGGTTAATCATCATAGTATTTTCTATTTTTAAGGTACAATAGATCAATTGTAAATTAAAATGGAAACCTGATGAGCAAACCAATAAGAATTGCATCTACTATTACTCGAATTAACTTTATTACAATCCTAAACTATCTACTGACATTCTCAGTATTATTTTTACTCAGCGCTCTTCCGATATCATCGTTTGCACAATCCCTTCCTACGCCACAAGCTGAAAAACCCGAGCGACAAATTTCTTTTGCAAAAGAGAATAAATCGCATGCCTATTATGTCAAGCAAGCTGAACTTTGGTGGAAAGAAGTAGAAAAGGATAAATCCTCTGAAACCAACTGGTATAACTACTATCGTGCCTGCAGAAGCGCCCAAGGGACTTTTGACTGGAAGGAAGATTTTGTTAAAGAGTCTCCTGCGTTAAGACTTGGTGATGATATTGTTAAATTAATGGAAAAATACATTCCTCATACTTTTACCTATAATTATGTACTCGGATCCACTGGAGGTGTAAACCCATATGCAGGCCAGTATTTAATGAAAGCCTATGCCATGAATCCAGATTTTGAAGGCATTCACGCAGACGTTATCACCTATGCTCAAAGTATTGGTGATACTGCCCTTCGTGCAAAAGCCAATCAGGAATGGCATATAAAAAAAGACATGTCCCCTGGCTTGCTTTCTTATGCCTATAACCTATTAATGTCTGTAGATGAAGAAAGCATACTACTTACGCAGCATGATAATGATAGTTATCCGGTTTGGATGTTGCAGGATGTTTTGGGCATCAAGAAATCAGTGAAAGTTATTAATATAGACTTTCTGATTCTTGAAAGTTATCGAAAGCAGGTTTTTAAAGAATTGGATATGTCACAAACTGATTTACCCGGAAAAACGATCAATGAATGGGAAGCAAATTGGAAAAGTATTGTAGACTATATTTTATCGAACTATAAAGGAAAGAAAGCGCTCTATGTAAGTTTAACGCTTTTTCCAGACCTTTATCAAAAGTACTTACCTCAATTATCGACTTCAGGTCTAGCCTTAAAATTAGGGAAGAAACCACTCCACATTACTAAGCAAAACCTAAGGCTGATTGAGGATGATTTTTTATTAGATGATTTGAAAATTCAAGTTGCTTATGAACCCAATACCAATTTTGTAAATGAACAAAACCTGAACTATTTAAAAAGTTTTAAGTTAGTTCATGCTTATTACAAGCAGACCAAACAGGTAGAAAAAGCAAAACGTATAAAAGCACTTTCATTGTTGATCGCTAACAATGCTGAGAACAAAAAACTAAGTGAAAGCGTACAGACGGATTTCAAATAAACACCCGATTTTAATGTCGCAAAAACAACTGTAATTTATCACTTTCAGCTATACTTAAATAGCCTACCCTTCGTAAATTAGCTATTCAAAACAGGAGGTTTTATGGCAATTACACAAAAAATCACTTCTAATTTAAGGTTTGACAGCAAGGCGGAAGTAGCTGTAAACTTTTTCGTAAGACTTTTAGCTTAAGTCATAACCGGGTTATCGGCAATTTCCAACTTAGCAAATTTCTGCACCTCCATACTCGGGAAGCCAAAATCTTCAACCACCTTGCCCAATATTAAATAACAGCCCATGCCTCTGAAAGG
>NZ_JAZQPU010000408.1:0-3486 GCF_045628745.1 Pedobacter sp. | reverse complement strand
AAATTGATTGCAGATTTGAAATCCCTATCTGCTGACAGGGGCTTGAAATTTAAATCTGTTTTTATAGAATGATCGTTGAAACTTTTCCTTTTTGGTCAAAGGTTACTTTTCTTTCTACATTTTGTTTTTTCAATTCCACTTTGTAATAAAATTGTTTATTCACTTCATATTGATCTACATCATCAATACGGTAGCCAGCATAACTCTGGTTAATCTGAGCCTTTACAGCTGCAGGTAACTCTGAAGGCTTTAATTCTTTTTTATGTTTCAGGATAGCACCTGTTTTACTGATCCAAACTTCGTGATCTCTCCTGTTAATGTTAAATTCGGCATTATAGTTTTCGCCTTTAATTTCCCATTCCACTTTACTGCTTTTAGGGAAAGATTTGTTGAAAGAATTGAGCACCACCGAAGGAACATCTGTTGATGGAATATCCTGTGCAAATGATACGTTTGTGAAAAGTAGTACTGCAGTTGCAATAATAATTAGCTTTTTCATGGTCTTATAATTAAATTTTAAACAGTCAGGGAACGATCCGGAGCATTGCATTGACGCGTTTGCTGGTAATGGTTTCATGATTTATATGAATTGTTGTTTTATTTATATCACAAAGTAAAGACCTAAAACAGGAAAGAAACTGGAAAACATATATCCTTTTAAAAAAAGAACTTTTTTAGGAGCCCAAGCTTAATGTAAATTGATGATGGTTTTCATGATAGGCATAGCGTAAATCAAAATCATATAAATTATTGATGGATTTTACAATAGCCAAGCCTAAGCCTGTGCTGTTTTTAAGGTTACTGTCTTTTCTAAACCGTTCAAAGATCTGCTTCTCATCTAAAGGTACTAATTTTCCAGTGTTACTGAAGGTGATGCTGTCTTGTTGGACCATGATTTGTACAGTTCCATTTATAATATTGTGGTTAATGGCATTTTTTAATAAATTAGAGATAAGGATCACTGCGAGGTCTCTATTCATTTTTGGCATAAAGATTCCCATTTCTTCAAAAACAACATTGACTTGCCTGGCTTCCGTAAAATCCTCGTAATCTTTGATCAATGTTTTAACCAGCTCATTGATAGAAAGTTCTTCTACGGTGCCATATTGTTTGTTTTCAATTTTTGAAATCATCAATAAAGACCTGTTTAACCTGGCGAGCCTATGGAGTGTGGTCACTACTTTATCAATAGATTCCATATTAGCCTCCGAAAGCGTTTGATCTTCCGCCATCAACTCTAATCTATTGAGGCTCACGGCAAGTGGCGTTTGTAATTCATGTGCTGCATTTTCAATAAATTGTTTCTGGCTGCCATAAGCTTTAACAGATTGCTCTACCAAGGCATTCACCGCTAAATTTAACTCGTTAAATTCTTTGATATCTGTGCTGACGGTTTCAATCTTCAGGTCCTGATCAAGCCTGAAAACTTTTAATCGTGCCAATAATTGATAAAAGGGAATCCATATTTTACGAAGCAACACATTATTGATCACCAGAATACTGATCAGTATAGCGGCATAAAGACCAAGCAGGCTATATAATAAAGACCTCACCAGGTCATCCTGCTCAAGGGTAGAAGCCACCACTTTTAACTCATAATAGGAATCATTGTTTTTAAAAGCTGTGGTTAAAAGCCTGAAGGGTTCCAGCTCTTGTTCATGTAATGTATACATCAAGGTATCCTTATATTGATCTTTAATATCTTCCGCTGCCTGTTTATTAATTTCCCTGATGGAATAATTATGATCTTTAAACCCCGCTCTTGAAATAGTTGCCTCATCATGCGACACCTTTTGGATGGCAAGCATTTTATCGTTCCTCAAACCATCATCTAAACTATCTCTCACTTCTTCAATCATGAGGATATAAAAGATAACCGCCCATACACTGATCACAACCAGCAGCGTTACATAGAGATACTTGAGGGTGTAATTAATCAGGTTCATAAACTTGCAAGTTTATAACCTATGCCATACACAGCCTGTATCTCTACACCGGAGGCACTATCTCTTAATTTCTTGCGTAAATTTTTGATTTGTGAATAGATGAATTCATAATCGTCGGCCTCATCCATATGATCTCCCCATACTTGTTCTGCCAGCGCAGTTTTATTAACCAGCCTGTTTTTGTTGATCACCAGGTAACTTAAAATATCGAATTCTTTACGGTTTAACACCAATTCTTTTTGATTAACAGTCACCAGGCGCTCCTGTAAATCCACACAGAGCTGTGCTATTTCAATTTTGTTATTGCCGTTCAATGATTTTCTTCGCACTACAGATTTTACCCTTGCATTGAGCTCTGCCAGGTGAAAGGGTTTCACCAAATAATCATCAGCACCACCATCTAAACCTGCCAATTTATCTTCCAGCGAGTCTTTCGCTGAAATAATAATGACATTATGAGATTTATTTATTTTTTTTAATTCTTCCAGTAATTGCAGTCCGCTGCCATCGGGAAGCATGATGTCAAGTAAAATACAATCGTATTCAAAAGAGATCATCTTCTCCATTGCATCGGTAAAGGTGCCCGCTGTTTCTACGATATAACTTTGCTTTTCAAGTGATTGCTGAATAACTTCCAGCAATTCGGTTTCATCTTCTACCACCAGTAATTTCATCGCCTGCAAAGCTAGAGAATTATATGTACTCCTTATGTATAACTTTCCGTTCCCATTTCTTTCCAGTTTCACCGGCTTCCTTTGCCGCACACACAAAAACAACCCATTTTGAGAAAAGTAATATTTAACCTCATCGTCTTCACTTTATGTAGTGCTGCGGTAAAAGCACAGGACCAGGACAGCCTACCATTAAAAATTAAACATGCCGAGCCAGTATATAATGATATAGTCCGTGATCTGGGTGCCAGAAAAGGAGAGCGTGAAATTAACATCGGTTATAAGATGGATAAAAATGGCGATTATAGCACCCAAAAGGGATTTATAGAGTATGAATTTGCAATCATCAATAGGTTAGGACTAGAATTGGAAATCCCTTTTCAGTTTCAAAGTAAAACCTATTCTGAAAAAGGGGTTGCTACAGTATCCAGCAATAAGGTAGAAAGTATCAAGCCTGCTATCCAGTATACCTTTTTTGTGGATAAAAAATCAAGAATTTCAATGGCAGCGGCCGGTATTTATGAGTTAAAATTACATTCTTTCAAATCAATAAAAGATGACATGGGCTTAATGAAAGGCAATAGTTTTAACCCTTTTTTAATTGTAGCCAAGCGATGGGGCAGCAATTTTCACACTATGGTTACTACCGGGCCTGAGTTTTACAATGATTTTGAAACGCATAGAAATGAATCTGCCTACCTGCTTAATGTAAGTATGCATTATATGATCGACAGCCATTTTCTGGGGATAGAAATGAACCAGGAATACAAAGGGCATGAAACCATGACTGTTTTGAGGCCGCAAGCTAAAGTTCAGCTGAATAAGAATATTGGTATTGGCCTTGTTTCGGGTATTCCAATTTCCCGTCC
>NZ_JAZQPU010000407.1:0-3188 GCF_045628745.1 Pedobacter sp. | reverse complement strand
TTTAGAAACCGTAGGTAACCCATCTTTCAGCATACCTGATTTTGAGCGTATTGCCGCTATTGCCAACCAACATGACCTTCCCTTGATCGTTGATAACACCTTTGGTGCTGCTGGTTACCTGTTCAGACCCTTAGAACATGGAGCACATGTGGTGGTAGAGTCTGCCACAAAATGGATTGGTGGTCATGGTACCAGCATTGGTGGTGTTATTGTAGATGGTGGTAATTACAATTGGGGAAATGGAAAATATCCTCAATTCTCCAGTCCTTCTGAAGGCTACCATGGCTTAGTATTCAGTGAAGTTTTTGGTCCTGATGGTCCTTTTGGGAACATTCAGTTTGCCATCCGTGCCCGAGTGGAAGGCCTGAGAGACTTTGGCCCTGCACTATCCCCTTTCAATGCTTTCCTGTTGATCCAGGGCTTGGAAACTTTATCTTTAAGGGTACAGCGACATGTAGAAAACACCTTAGAACTAGCCACCTGGTTAGAAAACCACCCTCAGGTAAAATCGGTAAGCTACCCTGGTTTAGAAAGCAGTCGCTACCATACTTTAGCTAAAAAATATTTAAAGAATGGCTTTGGTGCAGTGTTGTCATTTGAGTTGGATGGCTCCAAAGAAGACGTAACCAGTGTTATTGATAACCTTAAACTGGTGAGCCACCTGGCCAATGTGGGCGATGCAAAAACGTTGATCATCCAGCCTTCTGCCACCACCCATCAACAATTAAGTGAAGCAGAACAAGCCGCTGCAGGGGTTACGCCAAATCAATTGCGTGTATCCGTGGGCATTGAACATATAGACGATATCAAAGCAGATTTTGAGCAGGCTTTTCAAAAAGTAAAACACAGAGAAGCACAAACTGCCTAACCATTATAGAAGTATACAAATGAGTACGATCAATACCTATCATTACCAAAAAGTTTTTAAACTAGAGAGTGGAAAAAAACTTAGAGGTTTGGACATTGCATACCAAACCTATGGTAAACTTAATGCCAGAAAAGACAACGTCATTTGGGCTTGCCATGCGCTTACAGCAAATTCTGATGTACTTGACTGGTGGAAGGGTCTTTTTGGTGCCAATGACTTGTTTAATCCAAAAGATCATTTTATCATCTGTGCCAATATCATCGGTTCACATTATGGCACAACTAGTCCGCTGAGCACTAATCCTGTTACCGGACAGCCCTACTACCTTGCTTTTCCAGAATTTACCGTTAGGGATATGGTAAAAGCACATGGCCTTCTTGCAGATCACCTGCAGGTTGACCGCATTAAAGTATTGATTGGCGGTTCTCTTGGCGGTCAGCAGGCATTGGAATGGTCTATTATAGATCCACATAAAATTGACAACCTTATTGTTGTAGCAACAAATGCCGTACACTCTCCATGGGGCATTGCTTTCAACGAAAGCCAGCGTTTAGCCATTACCACAGACCGGAGCTTCTATGCGCAAAAACCTGATGGTGGTTTAAAAGGCCTTAAGGTTGCCCGGAGCATAGCTTTATTATCCTACCGGACCTATGATGCTTATGCCTCTACCCAGCTGGAAACAGTGAATGATAAAACCACAGGCTTCAGGGCTTCTTCTTACCAAAGCTACCAGGGGGAGAAACTGTGCAAACGTTTCAACGCCTATAGTTACTGGTATTTAAGTAAAGCAATGGACAGCCACAATGTGGGCAGGGGAAGAAAAAGTATTGCTGATGCATTGGCTGCTATAAAAGCAAATACGCTTGTGATTGGCGTAGAAAACGACGTGCTTTTTCCAGTGTCAGAACAACAGCTGATCAGCAACCATATCAGGGATGCAGAATTTCAAACCATTGAATCCTCTTATGGCCATGATGGTTTCCTGATTGAAACTGAAGCCCTAACCAAATTGGTAGGCAATTTTTTAAAATCAAGCATCAATAAAAAGATTATAAAATTACAAAAGACAGCATAAATGAGTAAGAAACTAAAAATAGGTTTATTTGGTTTTGGAATTGTAGGACAAGGGTTACTCGATATCATTAAAGGTCAGGACCTGAATATTGAAATCGTGAAAATTGCGATCAAAAATCCTGACAAAAAACGTAACCTTGATGCCAAATTATTTACCACCGACCATCAGGAGCTTTTAGATAATCCGGAGATCAACACCATTGTTGAATTGATTGATGATGCAGATGCTGCCTATAATATTGTTAAAAAAGCATTGACTTCAGGTAAAAATGTAGTCTCTGCCAATAAAAAAATGATTGCCAATAACCTTGCTGAATTGTATGAGCTGCAAGAAAAACACGGCACCTCGCTTTTATACGAAGGTGCTGTTTGCGGCAGTATCCCTATCATCAGGAATCTTGAAGAGTATTACGACAATGAGCTTTTGCATGGCATCAGTGGAATTTTCAATGGCTCATCCAACTATATCCTTTCGAAAATCTTTAATGAGAACATGGATTACTATGTTGCCCTTAAACAAGCACAGGATTTAGGCTTCGCCGAAACCAACCCTATTTTGGATGTTGGTGGCTACGATGCTAAATTTAAACTGGCTATTGCTACGGCACATGCGTATGGTCTATTCATCAACCCGGATAAAATTCTGAATGTAGGTATTCAAAATTTAAACGAGTATGATATTAAATATGCCCGTGAAAAGAATTTCAAGATAAAACTGGTACCTACAGCACGTAAAATTAGCACACAACAAGTCATTACTTTTGTGTTGCCCAAGTTTGTGAAATCTGATGATTTTATTTACAACGTTGAAAATGAATACAACTGTGTAACAGTGCAGGCTGCATTCGCCGACAAACAGTTCTTTTTTGGTAAAGGTGCCGGTGGCCACCCTACGGGTGCCGCAGTTTTATCTGATATTGCTGCTTTGCGCTACGGCTATAAGTATGAATATAAAAAATACCAGCACAAGAATGGCCTGGTGCATACAGATAATGTGAGCCTGGAGGTATATTTACGCTATGAACATGAGTATACCTTAGACAAGCTTAAGATTGAAAACATTCAGGAACGCTTTTCAAACCAACATTATAAATATGTAATTGGCAACGTGAGCCTTAAATCTTTAATTGCCAACCGTGAATTGCTGCAGAATAAAGACATCTTTATAGCCCATACCGGGAAATATACTTATACCGCACAACAGATTCAAGCCGTTGTGCAGGAAGAAGCTTTGCTAAATTAG
>NZ_JAZQPU010000406.1:0-3370 GCF_045628745.1 Pedobacter sp. | reverse complement strand
CATTTTACCGGGCGTTAAACGGCCTTTTTCAATGATTTTGCTTTGGTCTAAAGCTAACACACCAGCTTCAGAAGCCATAATGACGCGGTCATCTTCCGTAATGGCATAGCGAGAAGGACGAAGTCCGTTTCTATCCAAAGTGGCACCAATTAAATTACCATCGGTAAAGGCAATTGCTGCTGGTCCATCCCAGGGCTCCATTAAAGTAGCATGGAATTTATAGAAGGCTTGCTTCAATTCATTCATGTCTTCATTACCATCCCAGGCTTCTGGAATTAACATCATCAAGACGTGAGGTAAAGAACGACCAGCATGAAGCAAGAGTTCTACTATATTATCAAGGCAACCAGAATCTGATTGCGTTTCATCAATAACAGGTAATAATATATTAAGCTCTTCGGGGGTAAAACATGGAGAAGCAAAGGATTTTACACTCGCTCTGAACCAGTTAAGGTTACCCTGCAAGGTGTTAATTTCTCCATTGTGTGCAATATAACGGAAAGGCTGAGCCAGTCTCCATGAAGGGAAAGTGTTCGTAGCAAAACGAGAGTGGATTAAACCGAAAGCGGAAACAACACGTTTGTCGCTTAATTCAGTAAAATAAGTTCTCAACTGCATAGATGTTAACTGTCCTTTATATACGATCGTTCTCGAAGAGAAAGAAGCAATATAAAAGTCAGACTGTACACCATTTACTGTATTCGTTATAGTTTTGGTTAGGTAGTTTTTGAATACGTACAATTTTCTTTCGAAATCTGCACCTGCAGCAATAGCATAAGGTCTTGCAATAAAGACTTGTTCCATTTCAGGTTCTACAGACAGCGCCATATCACCGATATCATCAGGATTAGTAAGCACCTTTCTAAAACCTAGCACTTCAAGGCCAAGTTTTTCTGCAGCACGGTAAATAACTTCTCTGCATTCTTCTCTGGCTTTAATGTCTTTTGGTAAAAAGAGCATGCCAACGCCATAGTCGCCGGACTTGTTTAGGCTAAATCCGATCTTTAAGCATTCATCATATAGGAATTCATGAGGAATTTGAATCATTATTCCGGCTCCGTCGCCGGTATTAATCTCCGCACCACATGCACCTCTATGGTCTAGGTTTTCAAGGATGGTAATTGCATCTGAAATGATCTGCTGGGACTTTCTCCCCTTTACATGAGCAACAAACCCGATACCGCATGCATCGTGTTCGTAACGTTGGTCATATAATCCTTGATTGTTTTTTGTGTGGTCCATAAAACTTAAGTGTGTTAAGGACACTAAGATATGCTTTTTGAATTTAATTACAATATTTGCATATATTTTTTTAATTATCGAATTGAATTACTAAGATTACCCAATTTTTTTGGAGAATTAACAATTTAATAGATTGTAATTTGTCATTCTCACAAAGGATTGTTTAACTATATACTGAAATGCGATAAGGATTGCGATTTCTTGAAACAATCATTTAAAATAATTTAAAAATTAATGTCTTCAAAAACAGCGTTTTACGGCTATAGGCGAAGAAATAAGTGAAATAATCTAAAATATCTTTTCGTAATCTGAACTGTTTTGCTACTTTTGTCTCGGGCAAGTCTTTTACGATCAGCTCCCTTTGAACTCCCCCAGGGCGGGAACGAAGCAAGGGTAGAAGGTTGTAGCGGTGCGATAAAAGGAGCTTGCCCATTTTTTACTTTTTCTGATAAAGTAAAAATGGGATTTCTAAAAAACTTATTATAAACTGAATTATTCATGACATGATTGTGCCGTCAAAGCCAACATTTTGTCTAATTTAGCCCTCGTAATAAATTCTGATTTATACATTTAAATAAATTTTCTAAATATATAGTATGAAATTTTTCATTGATACAGCTAATCTTGATCAGATTAAAGAAGCCCAGGAACTTGGTGTTTTAGACGGAGTAACCACTAACCCAAGCTTAATGGCAAAAGAAGGCATTACAGGCGAAGAGAATGTAATTGCACACTACAAAGCTATTTGTGCTATTGTTGACGATAATGTAAGTGCGGAAGTTATCTCCACTACTTATGAGGAAATGATTAAAGAAGGTGAAGCCTTAGCTAAATTAGATCCAAAAATCGTTGTTAAAGTTCCGATGATCAAAGACGGTGTTAAAGCCATCAAATATTTGAGCGGAAAAGGAATCAGAACAAACTGTACGTTGATTTTCTCTGCAGGACAAGCTTTATTGGCAGCAAAAGCTGGCGCTAGCTATGTTTCTCCATTTTTAGGTCGTTTAGACGATATTTCTACTGATGGTTTAGCCTTAATTGAAGATATCAGGTTGATTTTTGACAACTATGAATATCCAACGCAAATTCTTGCCGCTTCTATCCGCGGACCATTGCATATTGTGAGCTGTGCAAAATTAGGCGCAGATGTAATTACGGCACCATTATCAGCTATTACAGCCTTATTGAAACACCCCTTAACAGACAGTGGCTTAGCTACATTTTTAGCTGATCACGCTAAAGCGGCAAAAGCAGCATTAGTAGTCTAATCATTTAGAAGGTGCGCCGGGCTTTATCGCATAGCGCACCTTTCTTTTTTTTAAGCATTCAATACTTCCTTTATTTTCTCGTAACTGATTTGTTCATCAGGTGCAATGAGAATTCCCTTTACCCCTGCCCCATTTCCAGCTTCTACATCCCTGGGTTTATCGCCAATCATAATGGATTGTGCAGGATCAATATCATAAGTAGTAATGGCTTCCAATAACATGCCTGATTTTGGCTTGCGACATTCACAATCTCCGGAAACCGTTGGGTGATGCGGACAATAATAGGCATGGGTAATTTTTGCACCCTGAGCTTCAAATTTATCATACAAGACCTTGTGCATCTCTGCCAGGGTTTCTTCTGTATATCTTCCTTTGGCAATTCCACCCTGGTTGGTGATGATGATGAGCATATAACCTTCATCATAGAGCTTTTTCAAAACGGGGATTTGATATTCTAAAACCTCAAAATCTTCCAATCTGCAGATGTAATCGTAGATCTCATGGTTTAAAACGCCGTCGCGGTCTAAAAATATGGCTTTGTTCTTCATTTATATGCTGTATTTAAGGTGTATGCTGTGTTTATCTTCCTGCGGAATAACCAAAGATGGATATATTGTTTAAAAAATATACCTTTAAAATTATTTATTATTCATGAACGAAGAAGAATTCAAACCATTTGTGCCTGCGGAGAGCAATGTAGCAGAGCTTACCGTAAAATCGATATTACTGGGCTGTATTGCCGGGATTATTTTTGGCGCTGCCACTGTTTATTTAGCTTTAAAAGCAGGCTTAACGGTTTCAGCATCAATCCCAATTGCCGTATTGGCGATTACACTGGGAAAGAAGTTTTTTAAGACGAC
>NZ_JAZQPU010000405.1:0-2283 GCF_045628745.1 Pedobacter sp. | reverse complement strand
TTAGTTTTTTAATTCAAATAATAAGATGGAAACCCTGTCAAAGAGCTCTTTCAGTAAAATTCTATCTTCTAATTCTTTAATATTCATAATTTGATTTTTTACTGCGAATAAAAGTACAAGCAAGAACCATAGTCTTACGTCTTCTCATATTTTGCAGAGACTATCTCAATGATAAGAGAGAGCCTTATGTCAGCTTTATTGTCCTTAAGCAACAGTTAGGATAATCTTACCCTGAATGTTTCCCTTAGCTGCGCGCTCATGTGATTTACGAGCATCTGCAAGCGGAAAGATGCTGTCGATGGCTACGCGAATCGTTCCGTTATTGAGCAAAAACGCCAGCTCAGCAAGTTGAGCGCCGCTTGAGCGTACCTGTGTTGCAGAAACTGTCACACCGCGTTTTTCAGCTTCTTCACCACCAGAAAAGCCCAATGGGAAAATAGGAAATAAGGCTCCTCCGTGTTTAATTGTGCATAAAAAGCGATCACTCGATGGGCCTCCAACGCCATCGATGACTAGATCTACATCTCGAACAACATCTTCAGCAGCAGTCTTTGTATAGTCGATGAATTCATCTACACCAAGATCACGCAAGAATGCTTCATGCTTTCCTGATGCCACTGCAGTAACATGTGCGCCCATCCATTTGGCAAGCTGTACGGCAAAGTGCCCAACACCACCACCTGCGCCATTTACAAGGACTTTTTTGCCTTTAAGCGGAACCGGGACATGTGGGTTTGGCTGAAGGGGATTCGGTTCATTGTGACCCACTTCGATCATGAACTGCCATGCGGTGAGTAAGGACATCGGTGCCCCAGCCGCGTGTACATGATCAATGCCTGCAGGCTTAAGTGCTACTTCCGACACAGGGACAGTAATATATTCAGCATAGGCCTTGCTATCGCCCATCATGCCGGTGGGAAAGCGTACCATTGAATACACTTCATCGCCTATATTGAAAGCCGTAACATCGTCTGCAACTGCATCAACTACTCCCGAAATATCTGTTCCCAAGGTCATAGGAAAATCTACCTTCGGCTGCCATTCAGGCGGTAACGCCTTATATCCGTCTCTTAAGTACCAGTCAGGCGGATTGAGGCCAATTGCATGAACGCGTACACGGACTTCACCTTGGCTTACTTTGGGCATTGGAGCATCTTCATAAAGTAATACCTCCGGGCCACCGAATTCATGCTGGCGAATTGCTTTCATCATTGTGGTGCTTTCATTGTTATTCGATTTATCTTTTACTTGTTCCATGATTATATTTTTAAATTTAAGATGGGGCAAGTTAAACTGTTTCATTACTTTTGTCAAGTATATACTTATTTGTATGTTACCTACTTAAAAGTATGTATTGTTGATTATCAGTGTATTACGAATAAATTAAAATGAAAGACAATACAGATGTTCCTGAGTGTATACAAAGATGCGGAGTTGAATATGCCTTTAAGCGAATAGGAGGAAAATACAAAGGCCGTATTCTATGGCACTTGGGTTTGAAAACCGTATTGCGATATGGCGAATTAAGTCGGACCTTGCCAGACATTACTACTAAGATGCTCACTCAAACACTACGCGAATTGGAGGATGATAAGTTAATTATTCGAAAGGTCTACCACCAAGTGCCACCCAAAGTGGAGTACTCATTGAGTGACACCGGTCTCGAATTAATCCCATTTATAGACCATTTACATAATTGGGGACAAAAACAATTAGCAAATGAATTAATTGATAAGAGCGATCAGACAAGAAACTTACATAGTATCCAGAATGGTTTGAGGCAGTTTAGCTTGTTGAAAGAAGCTTTTCCGTCGCTTTCTGATCAGGTACCTCCACCTTACTGTACCAAAAATTAGCAGATCAGCTTATAACCCGCACCTCGTATACTCATCAATTGTACGCTGGGTTCATCTTTGAGCATTTTACGTATGTGCGACATAAAAACGTCCATGCTGCGTGCGTTGTAGAAACTGTCGTCGCCCCAAATGTTATGCAGCGGAACCTGCCTTGGCAATAAAGTATTGCGGTGCTGCAGCAGCAACTCCAGTAAAGCGGTTTCCTTGTAGGACAATGTATGTGTCGCTTGGGAGGTAACCAGTACCTGGCTCACCGTGTCCAGTACACAGGCGCCAAATACCTGCCGTGATGTGGATTCATCCTTCTGTGCAGTGGGTGTTCCAAACCGCGTAAGCAAGGATTCCATCCGCACCAATAGTTCGCCCATATTAAACGGTTTTTTCAGGTAGTCGTTACCGCCGCTTTTAAATCCCTTTATCACATCCT
>NZ_JAZQPU010000404.1:0-8654 GCF_045628745.1 Pedobacter sp. | reverse complement strand
TGCATATATCAGTCTATAGCGGGCCACCTGTATCGGTGATACTGGGCCAGTCATATCGGTGATACCGGGCCAATTTAAACAAAGCAGTATTTTACAGCACACAAAACTGTAGAAGATGGCCGGCCACCGAAAAGACATGTTAGATATTCAACGTATTATTCAATTAAAAGCCCGTGGCGAAAGTAACCGTTCGATCGCCAGATTATTAGGGATAAACCGTAAAACGGTTAATGAGTATGTCCTGAACCTGGGTGGTTCTGGCAAAGATTTCTCAGAATTAAGCCGCCTGGATGAAGAATCACTGGCTTCTATCTTGCCTGAGCCAAAAGTATTCAACAAGCCACAGGCCTTTGTGGATCTTCAAGCGCTGGTTCCCACCTATAAAAAAGCCCTTAAGCAATCCGGATTTACCTATTTAAATATCTGGGAGGAATACCACAAGAATTATCCTGATGGATATGGTTACACGCAGTTTAAAGCGCATATACAAAAGGCTTTTGCTGTTCAGCAGGCATCTTTTCATATGGAACAGATCATGGGAGAGAAATTGCTGATCGACTATGCTGGTGACAGGTTCATCCTCACCGATAGGGAAACAGGTGTAACACGGCCTGCAGAGCTTTTTGTTGCTATCCTTGCTGGTAGCGGTTATACCTATGTAGAGGCAAGTGAAAGCCAGCAGAAAGCATCTTTTTTAAACAGTATGCGACGAAGTCTTGAGTTTATTGGTGGTGTACCCAAACTGATCGTAACCGATAACTTGAAGTCCGCAGTTACCCAGGCTCCTCGTTATGAACCTGAACTCAATAAAGACTTTAAAGCCTTTGCCCTGCATTACGGCACTGCGGTTTTAGCCACCCGTGCACGTAAGCCAAAGGATAAGGCGTTAGTTGAAAACGCAGTCAGACTGGTCTATCAGCGGATCTGCTTTGCTTTAAAAGATCAGGTGTTCTTCAATCTGCATGCTCTCAATGCAGCCATCAGGCCATTATTGGCTCTTTATAACGATAGAATGTATCAGCAAAGGCAGACCAGCCGCACCCAGCTATTTCTTGAACAAGAACAGCCGCTACTTTCCCCCTTACCCGCACAGGTCTTCACTTTAATCACCTATAAACAGGCTACGGTCCAAAAGAACTACCATGTGTTTATCAGCGAAGACAAACATTATTACAGTGTTCCTCACCAGTATATCGGCAAAAAAGTGGAGCTTCGTTACAACCAGACACTCCTTGAAGTTTATTCCTCCGGCTCCAGAATAGCCTCTCATTCCAGAAGCAGCAAAAGCGCAGGCTTTTCTACTACTTCCACCCATATGCCCGATAACCATCAGTTCATGCAAGGATGGAATATGGATGACTTTTTAGCCTGGGCTAAATCTAAAGATCCAGTTATTCACGGGTATGTAGAAACTGTATTTGCCCAGCGTGCACATCCTGAACAAGCTTGCCGATCATGCGGGGGCATACAGCGCTTGGGAAAGGTCTATGGAACCGACCGCCTTAAAAGTGCCTGTATCCGTGCAGCAAGCTTTGAGCAGTACGGATATAAAATACTGGAGTCTATACTGAAGCAAAACATTGATCAGCAGGATCATGAGCAGCAGCAGCAGGGTTTACCTGTGCATGATAACTTACGTGGGGCTACTTATTATCATTAATCCAATATACAGATATGAATACACAACAAACATTAGAAAAAATGAAGAGCTTGCGCCTTCCGGGAATGTGGCAGGCTTACAGCAGCAGCATTGAAAGCCAGGGACATTTACAGTTGACTGCCGATGAACTGCTCAGCATGCTGATTGATGCAGAATGGCAGGACAGATCAAACAAGAAAGTGGTCAGGTTAACCCAAGGGGCAGCTTTTCGTTACTTATCTCATTTATCCGAGATCAACTATCAGGCAGCCCGAGATCTGGACAAGGAATTACTAAACAGGCTTGCAACCTGCCAGTTTATCCAACAAAAAGAAAACATCCTGATCACTGGCCCCACTGGTGTAGGCAAAAGCTTTATCGCTTCGGCTATTGGACACCAGGCCTGCGCGATGGGCTACAGAGTCGCATATTACAATACAGCAAAACTCTTTACCAGATTACATGGAGCCCGGGCTGATAACTCCTTATATAAAGAAATCGCTCGGATAGAAAAACAGGACCTACTAATCCTGGATGACTTTGGCTTGCAGAATTTAGACAAGCCGCAAAGAGATCTGTTGATGGAAATTATTGAGGATAGACATAATAGCAAATCAACCATTATTGCCTCTCAGCTACCTGTAAGTACATGGTATGAAGTAATTGGTGAGGGAACAATTGCTGATGCAATCCTGGATCGACTCGTTCATAGAGCACACCGCATAAGTTTATCAGGAGAATCCTTGAGAAAAGTGAAAAAATAACCCTATAATTACTGGCCCGGTATCACCGATACAGCTGGCCCATCTTCAAGCGATACGCTTGCCCCGGAATCACCGATATATACAACACTTTCGTCATTCAAGCAAATCGACAAATGAGGAAGACTGAGGAAGGCGTGCCATTAATTTATATTTTCTACAGTTAAAAAGAGTTCTCTTTTTAGTTTCCTATATCTCTCTGTAAGTTCAACCATTAAAGATTCAAGCGTAGTATGCTTGGTTTCAATTGATTCATTATTTTCATGTTCTTTTCCTTCAGCTACCAGTGCAATCTGACGGAGTAGTTCATTTACTAAAGTTTGAACTTTTTGCCTTTCCTCTTCAAGAACTTTTAATTCCTCTCCCAACTTCTTTAATTTTTCAAGATCTGTTGTTGAAGATGAACTGTTCGCATACTTATTCAATAAATGGTGAAAAAAGTTGCTTTCTACATTAAAAAATTCTAAATCCGAAGCCCAGCGTTCGGCGATCACATAATACTGAGCCGATTGGGATGATAAATTATCAGATGTTTCCATAACTATTATTTTATTTAAATTTACTAAACTTAAGCCAATTATTACTTAACCAATGCGATGTGTTCATAGTTCTTTAAACTGTCAGGACATACAAAATCGACGTCGCCACCGTTAACAATCACTTTTTCTATAATTTTATCAACAGCATCCCTTATATAAGACATTCCATTTTCTGGTTTTTGTGATCGTTCTTTCAAATCCCATTTTAAACCCCTTTGGGGTTGATAAATAAATGTACTTTCCACATATACCTTCTTACCGATATTATTTCTTACTGCCTCCAATACGGGGTTTATTCCTTTCACCAATTTATGTTTTCTATCGGCAGTATCCATTGTATTAACGGCTATACTATCCTTTTTACGTTGCCACTCTTCTAAATTAGATTTTAATATTTCCTCCAGTTCGGCAAATGTCATGTTATCGTAATTACCATTTATATATCCTGCAATGGCATCCAAGTGTTTACTTATTCTTTTAAATTGACTTATTAATTTTTCTGCTCCCATCAGAAACACAGGTAAATCATAATTATAGATCACTCTACCAAGATCTATATCTATATGCCGTAAAAAGTTTTCGATAACAATTTGCTTGTGATCCTTTATATCAGTTAAATGAGCCACATTTTCGGGCCATTCATCTATATATGCATAAATGAATTCTGGAATTCTTGTTCCTATTTTGGTAAGTTGGTTTAAATTTCCATGATAAATGCTAAAGCGTTTCACGCTTAATAAGAGTAATAGATATTTCGCGGATTGTTTCTTACTGTAAATAAGATCCCGGATTGCAAATGATTCATCAATGACAATACGTTCCTGGACTTTAACGTCCAGATACACAATTTTTTCAAATACAGATGAAACATAAATGGCAACACCCTTTTTAGGGGTTTTTACATCAACGTTATCTATAGCTGCTTTCAATTTCATTATCATGAGTTGGGTTATCTCCTTGGAATAATTGTTTTTAAGCTCCAGCTTCACTTTTTCTACTGCAATTTTAAATGAATGACCCCACTCAGGCTCCAAATTTATTTTAGCAATAAAAGGCATGATCAGAGAAATCGAAGGCCTGAAATGGGCCGTTTCAATAATTTCTTTAATTTCTGGTGTCATAAACCGTTTCATGATGTTACATTTATAATAGCCACTTAGTGGTTTTTTGCTTTTTTACTCCTTGTTCGGTTTTATGCAAAACTCTGGTGAAAAAATTGAATAACTAGACTAAGTTCCATAATTCTCATGGGCTTTCAAATGACCACTGTCAGCTTGCATCATGATCTTTGTCATAATATTGATATCAGTTGAAAAAAATAAAACTAATTAAACATTTTTGGCCTTCAACATGTTAGTATATATGTAGTAGTTGTCGAAACTTCAAACAATTGATATGAAAACTATTCTTATTATTGAAGACAATTTCGACATTCGGGAGAGCTGTATTGAAATACTTGAACTTTCAGGCTATAGGGTTCTTCAAGCCGATAATGGGAAATTAGGGCTTAAGCTCGCACTTCAACATCATCCAGATTTAATTTTATGTGACATTATGATACCCGAAATAGACGGATATGGTGTCTTATATGTATTGAATAAGAATGATAACACCGCAGATATTCCTTTTATTTTTCTTACGGGGAAGTACGACCTGATAGATTTTAGAAAGGGGATGGAAATGGGTGCAGATGATTACCTTATTAAGCCTTTTGATAATATTGATTTGCTTCATGCAATTGAAACAAGAATTAGTAAGCATTTGCGACAAAGGTCTTATCAAAGTACCACCTTAGAAAACAGGAGAAAATTTGTATCAGGTACAAATAAAGGTATCCTGGAATTAAAAGAGCTGGTTACAGGGCATTCAATTAAACGGATAAAAAAAAAACAGATTCTATATTGCGAAGGTGACACTCCGTCCGGCTTATATCTTATAGCAGAGGGGAGTATAAAAACGATAAAAACAACTGAAGATGGCCGGCAACTGATCACTGGTCGGTATAAAGTAAATGATTACATCAACCTGAATACACTCTTACTTGATGAAGAATATACTGAAACTGCAGAAGCTATTGAAAATACATCGGTTTACCTTCTCCCGAAAGATCAGATTATTAGTTTATTAAATAATCATCCTGATATAAGTTCTGATATTATTAGAATTTTATCCTATCATATTCATGAAAAGGAAGAACAAATGCTTGAACTCGCTTACCAATCTGTTAGGAAACGCATGGCGAGTATTTTGTTACGTTTGAGCAAAAAATTACACGATACTCAGGAAATTGTTATTTCGAGAGATGAACTTGGAGCAATTGCCGGCATGGCCGTTGAAACAGTAAGCAGGACGCTAACGGATTTTAAATGTGAAGGCATTCTTGAAAAAAATGGAGATCTTATTAAACTACTGAATACTGAAAAACTAAAAAAAATGAAAAATTGAATTCCTGAAATAAACACCTTTTCATCTTGACGAGGACCTGAATTTTTATTAGAAAATTGTCATGTTCTAATCTTTTGGAGGATAAAAAGTCAATTGAGTTTAGGTTATCAAAATTGACTGTGCTAAATATCACCACTACAGATGATTGTTATCATCACTTAAGTTACGGTAATTTCCCAACTTTAGCTAATTGAACGATAACCCCTATGTTACAAAGTTTAAAAAACTATTTTCTTATAGCTCTTTATTAGAAAGTTCCGAAAAACATATTTTTAAAGACAAGGTGCCATTATTGGTCCTTCCTCTAAAGTACTAGGTAACTTAAAGCAATAATATAAAATTGAATAAAATACCACCCTTTATTAACTTTAAAACAATAATTATGGCAAATTTAGTAAAATCCAGTAGTGTTCCCTCACTTCGGTCAGTGATGGAAGATTTCTTCAACAACGATTTTTTTAACAAACCACTTGTAGGAAATGAAGTCCTGCCAGCGGTTAATATCAGGGATGAAGAAAATAGTTATGAATTGGAAATGTCAGCACCAGGATTTAAAAAAGAGGATTTCAATATTACTTCGGAAAACGGTATGCTGACCATAAGTGCTGAAACAAGTAGCGAACACAAGGAGGAAAAGAAAAACTACACCCGGAAAGAGTTTTCTAGTTCTTCTTTTTCCCGAAGTTTCAGCCTACCTGATAATATTGAGGATGATCAAATTAAAGCGAATTATGAAAATGGTTTACTTAAGATCAGTCTAATAAAGTCCACAAAACTGGGCCATGGTAAAAAGCAAATAAGTATTGAATAATTCACCTGGACTGCCCCTGATGGAAAAAGGTTCATTAAGGGCAGTCTTATTGACACCAGAATCCTTACCGGTGCAGTTCCACTTTAATCGTATCTTAATAATTTAAATAAGTTTAGCTAATATTTATGCATCTCGTTTAAGCTTTAGTTGTTTTTTAAATCTTAATGTGTCTTGAGTATTGAATTAACTAATTATAAATGATCTGATGGAGATCCAAGGTTTAAACTCACAACAAGTTATTGCTGCAAGGAAATTACATGGAAAAAATTCTTTCTATCATAAAAAGCAAAATCGTTTTCTGAATTTTTTGACAGGTTTATTAGATGAACCGATGGTCATCTTGTTGTTAGTGGCTTCAGCGATCTATTTTATTAGTGGAGATGTCGGTGACGGGATTTTTCTTTGTATAGCCATACTTTTAATATCTGTCATATCATTATATCAGAATTCAAGAAGCAGAATTGCGCTGGCACAACTTAAGGATTTAACAGAGCCAGAATGTAAAGTGATAAGAAATGGAAAAACACTGCAGATTAAAAGGGAGGAGCTGGTTGTTGGTGATAGCATGGTAGTTGAAGAGGGTACTTTTATAGCAGCAGATGGAGTCATTGAGCAGTCTAACGATTTTTCTGTAAATGAATCTATTCTTACAGGTGAATCTTTACCGGTCTATAAAAACCATTCAGATCAAGATAATCACATATATTCAGGTACCACTGTGTCTGGTGGATTGGCTATCGCAACTGTAACCGCAATTGGAAATGAAACCAAATTGGGTAAAATCGGTAAAAGCCTTGAACAAATTAAGGAAGGTAAAACTCCGCTGGAAGTACAGATCAGTAATTTTGTTAAAAAGATGGTTTTTGCTGGTATTGTAGTTTTTGCAATAGTCTGGGCTATAAATTTCCATAATTCAAAAAATGGTTTAGACAGTTTGATGAAAGCACTCACCATTGCAATGAGTATTTTACCGGAAGAAATTCCGGTGGCCTTCACCACTTTTATGGCACTGGGTGCTTCCAGACTAATGAAGATGGGAGTACTCGTTAAACAGATGAAAACAGTGGAGACCTTAGGAAGTGCGACTGTGATCTGTACTGACAAGACAGGAACCATAACGGAGAATAGGATGTCCCTTGCGGCGCTTTATACGACTGAATCACGCAAGATTACCGATTTTCAGGGTGAACTTAGTCTGGAAGAAAAAATGCTGGTGAGAACAGCGATGTGGGCGAGTGAGCCCATCCCCTTTGATCCTATGGAAGTAGCCTTACATCATTCTTATGCGGATCTTTTTCCACTTGACGAAAGGCCGCAATATTCGATGAGGCATGAATACCCTTTAGGGGGAAAACCACCAATGATGACACATGTTTTTGCAAATGATCTTGGTGATCGGATTATAGCTGCAAAAGGAGCTCCTGAGGCATTGATGAGTGTTAGTAGTTTAAATGATGATCAAAAAGAAAGCGTAAGAATGGCCATAAAAGCGATGGCAGACAATGGCTATCGTATTCTTGGGGTCGGAGAATCAAAATTTACAGGCGATAATTTTCCGGAGAAACAACAGGATCTTAATTTTAACTTTAAAGGATTGGTTGCTTTTTACGATCCCCCAAAGAAGAATATTAAGGCGGTTTTTGGGGCTTTTTATGCTGCCGGAATTGACGTGAAAATTGTGACCGGTGACAATGCAGCAACAACTTCTGCCATTGTTCGTCAAATAGGTTTTCGCGGTGCTGAAAATACTATTAATGGAGAGGAGCTGATGAGTTTGACAAATACCCAATTAAGAAAAAGTGTAACTGAAACTTCTATTTTTGCGAGAATGTTTCCTGAAGCGAAGCTGAAGATCATTAACGCTTTAAAGGAAAATAATGAAATCGTTGCTATGACTGGTGATGGGGTAAATGACGGCCCTGCGCTTAAAGCGGCCCATATAGGGATTGCCATGGGAAAAAAGGGTACGGAACTGGCCAAACAAGCCGCCTCTTTGGTATTGATAGACGATGATCTTGAAAAAATGGTAGATGCCATTGCAATCGGAAGACGGATATACGCGAATCTTAAAAAAGCGATTCAGTATATTATATCTATTCATATTCCTATTATTCTAACCGTATTTGTTCCTTTGGCATTAGGATGGATTTATCCTAATATCTTTTCTCCTGTACATATTATTTTCTTTGAATTGATCATGGGCCCCACTTGTTCTATTATTTATGAAAATGAACCCATAGAAAAAAATACCATGTTACAAAAGCCCAGACCTTTTTCCAGCACCTTCTTTCACAGAAAAGAACTGTCGACAAGTATTATTCAAGGAATAGTCATCACAGCCGGAGCCTTAATTACTTATCAATATGCAGTGTACCTAGATGTAGGTGAAAAAACCACAAGAACAATGGTATTTACGGTTTTGATTGTGGCAAATATTTTTTTAACCTTAATTAACCGTT
>NZ_JAZQPU010000403.1:0-3818 GCF_045628745.1 Pedobacter sp. | reverse complement strand
ATTTCGGCAGTAATTACGGTAAGCAGTTTATCTTTATCGTTACAGGGTTGATATTAGGCTTTTCTATCCTCTTGCTTGATGCCAAATTCTTCAGCGTCTTCTCTCCCATTGTCTATGGCATCACCATGTTACTGCTCATTGCCGTACTGGTGGTCGGTAGAAAAATTGCCGATCACCAAGCATGGATTCCTATTGGAAGTTTCAGGCTCCAGCCCTCAGAATTCGCTAAATTTGGTACAGCACTGCTCCTTGCCCGTTACGTAGGTACTTTTAGTCCTAAATTTAAAGACTTTAAGTCTATTTTATTTGCAGCGCTCATTGTAGCTCTTCCCTTGTTTTTCATTATGATGCAGCCAGATACAGGATCTGCATTAGTGTTCCTGGCCTTCATGTTTCCTCTTTATAGGGAAGGTTTATCGGGTTATTTCCTGCTCATCTTTCTAGGCATGATTGTGCTGTTTGTAGCGGTATTCCTGTTACCCCTATATGTGGTTATTCCCAGCATTTTAATTGTAGGAGCCTACGCGATCTACCTCAACAAAAGAAAACAGAAAATGATGCTCTCCATAGGGTTGGCTACCATCATTGCCATTGCCTATCTATTTTTGGTGAAGCTTACTTATACCAAAGTATTAGAGCCTCACCAAAGGAGCAGAATTGAAATTATGCTCGGCTTAAAGACTGATCCTAAAGGTGCGGGTTATAACGTTATACAATCTAAGATTGCCATTGGCTCCGGACAACTACATGGCAGGGGATTTTTAATGGGTACACAGACGAAATATGGCTATGTGCCTGAGCAAAGTACCGACTTTATCTTCTCCACCATCGGTGAAGAGTGGGGATTTGCCGGCTGTATGGTATTAATTGGGCTGTATTTATTTTTGCTGCTGAGGGTGATCAACCTTGCCGAGCGACAAAGATCTACCTTCTCCAGGGTATATGGCTATTGTGTAGCCAGTATTATCTTTTTCCACGTATTTATCAACATCGGGATGACCATCGGCATTGTACCCGTTATTGGTATCCCCCTCCCTTTTATCAGTTACGGGGGTTCGTCATTGTGGAGCTTTACAGTACTCTTGTTTATCTTTCTTAAATTGGACTCTAACCGGATGGGCTTTATTTAACAGGGAAACGCCTGCTTAAAAGCTCGTAAAAACGATCTACAGTTTCTTGCTTTGACTGCCAGTCATTTTTGATGGCATAATTATGTTGTAGAAACTGATCTGCCGTTTTAAAATCAGGCATTTTATTAAGCAGCTCTATCACTTCTGCATAAGCCAGCGAGTAGCCATGAAACAAATCTTTAATAAAGATCAGCTTGTCGTTTAGGCTGATGGCTTGTTTCAAATCTTTAATGTCTGTTCTGGAAGGTTCGGCATTGCTGCTTGCATGACGTTTATTGGCAAGCAACTCATTTAAGGTCAGTTTAGGCTGCTCTTCAACAACAGGGTCTTTTACAGGCGCAGGTTCAGCTGCTTTTACTTCTTCCCTCAATTCTGCTTTTACAGGCGCTGGTTCAGCTGCTTTATCAGGCGCTTTAAATTCCTCTTTCATTTCTGTTTTAACTTCAGTAACTAGAGGCAACACCACTTCTTCTTTGATCACTTCTACCATTAAAGGTTCTTCTTCAACCTCCTCCAATATCTGGGAAACTAAAAAAGGCTCAGGTCCTACTTCTTCTTCAACATGTGAATTTTCTTGTGGCTCCACATGCGCTTTTAAAGCTTGTTTCTTCGCAATAATTTCCTGCTCTTCAGGAGTCAGCGGGCGATTAAAAAGTTCGCCTACATGTTGCTCTTCAAACTCAAATTGATCACCATGATGATCGTTATCCAGCAAGAACTGGAAAGGATCTGGCGTTTGATCAACTGATAAATTATTTTCCTTTTTTTCTGCCGCTGAAGTATTTGCTGCTGCTGCAGGTAGAGATTTGAACGCCTGCTGACCTTGAGCTTTGATGACGATCTGGATATGATCTCTTAAAAAATTGGCATTAGAAAGAAATAAAGATAATTCTAACTCATTGACAGACTGCGGATTATCTACCAATTCCTGGTATTGATCTTGTAGCTCTGTTAATATATTTCCTATTTTCTTAAAAAGGTCCCCTTGGTTCATCATGGTCTAGTAACGGTAAAATGGCTGTTTTATGTTGGTAACTTGACTATCAAAAGTACTACAAAATTCTGATATTTGCCGACTCTAAAGTTTCAACAAACAGGATGTTATTCAGCGAACAAAATTACAAAAGAGGAATTTACCGGGGTAGTATAGAAGTTATTTGTGGGTCAATGTTCTCGGGAAAAACCGAAGAATTGATCAGAAGATTGAAAAGAGCGCAAATAGCAAAGTTGAAAGTTGAAATCTTTAAACCCAGAACCGACATCAGGTATGATGTGAGTGATGTGGTGTCGCACGATGCCAATTCTGTGCAGTCTACCCCTGTTGACCACTCTTCAGAAATCTTGTTTTTAAATGCCGATACGCAGGTAGTGGGTATTGATGAAGCGCAGTTCTTTGACGCAGAACTCCCTGCGGTATGTAATAAGCTGGCCGAAAAAGGCATCCGTGTAATTGTGGCAGGCCTTGATATGGATTTTACAGGCAAGCCTTTTGGGCCCATGCCTGCTTTAATGTGTATTGCAGAACTGGTTACTAAAGTAAATGCCGTTTGTGTATGCTGTGGCAGTCCGGCGATGTATTCTTTCCGTAAAGTATCCAGCGAGGCCACAGTTTTATTGGGTGAAAAAGAAAGTTACGAGCCCCGCTGCAGATTCTGTTACCACATGACAGAAGCGTAGTAAATGATGCCTTACAGACTGGCATGATTTTGACTAACGTTCATTTATGCCTTCAACTGTGGTTGCCTCAATGAAGTATTTTCCGGAGCGACAAACCTTAAGGATCTTTTATGTTTCCGGAAAAATATACGACTATAAAAATGTTCCACAAGAACTCTATGATGAAATGCGTGCAGCGCACTCTAAAGGTAAATTCCTCAATGAAAGAATTAAGGGGCATTTTAATTTTAAGCAGGTAAACCCTGCTTAATTGTGCTGTGCTTACTCAGAAAGCCTTCCCCCCTTTATTTTGTGGAACGACTATTGAAGCATTGTCTATCCTAAGAATGTATGAATTAATTAACTCAACTCTTTTTTTATGGATACCATGACCACAGTTTCACAAGTACTCACTCACCTCAAAGAAATAGGGTATACAGAAGATTTTAACCTGGCAGAAAATGGGCTCATCCCCGCAGGGAAATCATTAAAAATCCATCCTGAAGATTTTGTTGTCGACAAACATTACCGCTTTGAAGGCATGTCAGATCCGGGGGATGAAGCTGTAGTCTACGCCATCTCTTCCGCTAAACATAATATCAAAGGGACGCTGGTTAATGGTTATGGCATATACAGCGACGCTGCCACTGATGAGGTGGTGAAGGTGCTGGAGGAGAAATCACGGGAAACCCCGGCCTCACCAACCCGGGTAAAGTTCAATGAAGCTACGCCATTAAGGCCTGAAGGCGAACGCCCTTTGGATGCCCCCATAGTGACCATGAACCTTAACTCTTTTATAAAACAAATTAAGGCAGAACAAGCATGGCACACCGGCGACCGCAATGCCATTACCATATTTAAAACCGATAGCCTCAGGATTGTATTGGTTGCTTTGCATGAAGGTGCTGAAATGAAAGCGCACACCGCGACAGGCGTAATGAGTGTGCAGGTAATGGAAGGCCATATCAGCTTCCGCACCAGTTTGCAGACTGCAGAATTGCAAAGCGGACAAATGCTGGCCCTGCATGCCGG
>NZ_JAZQPU010000402.1:0-2125 GCF_045628745.1 Pedobacter sp. | reverse complement strand
ATACAACAATCATCTCCAGGAATTAAGTCACAGCGATTTTAAAATCGTTGATGGAGAACCAAATATTACAGGCTGGGAAGTACGTACCGAGCTTGATGCTGATTTAGGCGAGGTAAAAGAATTACTTTTTGATCCGGAATCTAGAAGTGTACGTTACCTGGTTGTAGAATTATCGGCTAAAGCAGCTGGAGGTCAGGATAACAAAAAAGTTCTTGTACCAATTGGTGTAGCTAAACTTCACGAAAGTGATGATGAAGTTATTCTTCCAAACGTTACCCTTACCCAATTATCGGCTTTGCCTGCTTATGAAAAAGGACAACTTACACCGGAGAATGAAATTTTTATTCGCAATGTTCTTGCCGGTTCACCTACAGCAGCTGATGGTGTAGTTACTATTTATCAGCATCAAGAGTTTTATACACACCCACAATTTAACGACGAAAATTTCTACCGTCGTGATAGAACTCAAACTGGCGAAGTAGCTGGAAGAAGCGTGAGAATCGAAACGCGTCAGGGAAATTCATCTATTCCACCAGAACCAGATCCAGGTAGAACTGACCTGATCTAATTTATTATTAATTTTTTTTAAAGCCCGTAATTGTCTGAAACGATTACGGGCTTTTTTGCATTTTAAAAGTTTTAAGTTTGGTATTGATCCAGCTATAAGCCCAGGTATAAACCGATGCTACTGATCACTTTGTTTGGTCAAATAGAAAAGCGTAACTTATAGCGCATTCAGCTTATGGAAAACAGAAGGGATATTTTAAAAAAAGCAACGCTGCTTACCAGCGCTTTGGATATGTCAGGCATGCTGCCGCCAGCTATTCAGTGCGCTTTAGCCACGCTATGCCGGGCATGTCGAGTTGTTAAAGGAAAGTTTTAATCCGCTCATGGGCTGTATAAATGTATAGCTAGAAAGCCCATTTGAGGTAAACATTAATTGAGCTGCATTGTTATTCAAGTTCATTGAGTTTCACTTATGGATTCCATCAATAAAAACCAGAAAGAAGAGAATTTCAAAACCGTAATTGGTGAGGAAGCGCTCGACAAGATTAAAGAAATTGCTAAAAAGGCAGGTTCGTGTTTTTTCTGCACCAAAATAACTTCTGGTGAGCCCTTTGCTACTCGCCCTATGTCTGCACAACATATTGATGACGATGGAAATTTCTGGTTCTTAAGTGCCGCTGATAGTCAAAAAAATAAAGACCTTGAAACTGATAAAGCCGTACAGCTGCTTTTTCAAGGCTCTGCCTACAGTGATTTTCTAACCATTTATGGTACGGCCACTGTAAATACCGACAAACAGAAAATTGATGAACTTTGGGACCCTATATTAAAAACCTGGTTCACTGAAGGAAAAGACGACCCTAGAATTACAGTAATCAAAATGGCTCCTACACAAGGTTATTATTGGGACACCAAACATGGTATGGCTGTGGCTATGGTGAAAAGATTATACGGGGCAATTAAAGGCGAAACTTTAGATGATTCCATTGAAGGAAATATAATACCTTAACCAAAAAGGTCCCTCTCTCTACCTTTTATTTAAATGTGGTTTTTCTTGCATAATTGATTTTTAATAGTGTACTTTGGATTTCAAAGTTCTTTCATGAAAGATCAAGATATTTATGCCGAATTAAGTTCCATTAGAAATTTGATGGAACGGTCTACAAAATTTATTTCGCTAAGTGGCCTCTCTGGTGTACTAGCAGGAATATATGCCTTAATTGGTGCTTATGTAGGTTATAAATTAATTTACGCAAAAAATAGTGGATTACATACAAGAGATTTCTATGTCAATGATCCTCAGGTAATCTGGAATCTGGTTATCATTGCTTTAGCTGTGTTAATTTTATCCATTGCCACCTGCATCTTCCTTTCTCACCGCCAGGCACTTAAGAAGCATGAAAACTTTTGGAACCCGGTGAGCAAGCGACTTTTAGTCAACATGGCTGTGCCATTGGTTACAGGCGGTTTATTAATTTCCATCTTCATTTTTAGAGGCTACTTTGGTGTGATTGCTTCTGCCTGTTTGATATTTTATGGATTAGCACTTGTTGCCGGTAGCCAGTTTACTTTTTCTGATGTAAAATGGTTGGGCTTTTGTGAAATTGTTTTAGGTTTG
>NZ_JAZQPU010000401.1:0-3822 GCF_045628745.1 Pedobacter sp. | reverse complement strand
CGATAATTCATTGCTAACATAGAATAGGGTTTTAATTCAAATACCCTATTATAACTTAGTTAATAAATAAAATGTTTTGAGAGATTAATACTTAATATGTAGAGGAACATACGTGTTTTGAAAAAATAGGGGGCTGAGGTTTTGTTTACCCTCTTTCTTGAAACTCCTTAAATAACCTTGCTAAAATAAAACTAAATTAGATTCGGCTTTTGAACAAAGCTACGCTACAACGGAATTTAAATTGCTCAACTCATGTCAAAGAAATCGCTTCTCCTGTGGGTGTTTATCCTGCTCAAATTCGGGATACAACTGTTCCTTATTCATCCTGTATTTGATTTGCAAAGAGATGAATACCTGCACCTGGATTTAGCCAATCACTTGGCCTGGGGTTATACTTCCGTGCCACCAGTAACCTCCTGGATCGCCTACCTCATTTTATTATTGGGCAACTCCCTTTTTTGGGTTAAATTCTTCCCAGCCCTCTTTGGTGTATTAACCCTGGTGGTCGTTTGGAAGACTATTGAAGAGTTGAAGGGTGGCCTATTTGCTCTTATACTTGGCGCTACTGCAGTTGTTTTTTCCATCATCTTTAGAATCAACACTTTGTTTCAGCCCAACTCTCTCGACATCCTTTGCTGGACCTTGCTCTATTATACCCTAATTAAATATGTAAATACTGAAAACCGCAAATGGCTCTGGGCTTTGGCAGTGGTATTTGCCCTCGGCTTTCTTAATAAGTACAGCATCGCCTTTCTGGCTGTTGCCTTATTGCCTGCTCTATTAATGACCGAACACCGGCAATGGTTTCTAAACAAAAACATTTACCTGGCAATGGGCATTGCCCTGGTGTTGATTGCGCCTAATCTTTATTGGCAATACCAGCATGATTTTATAGTCTTCAAACACATGGAAGAATTAAGGAACACGCAACTGCTCAATGTTAACCGATGGGATTTTATGCGCGAACAGCTGTTATTTTTTATTGGCAGTCTTTTTATCTTTATTGCCGCTGCTTATGCCTTTATCTTTTACCCGCCCTTTAAAAAGTTCAGGTTTATCCCCCTTTCTACTGTAATTACCTTAAGCCTGTTTCTTTATTTCAGAGCCAAGGGTTATTATGCCATCGGCTTATATCCGATTTTAATTGCTTTTGGAGCAGTATATCTCGATCATTTACTTAACCACAGCTGGAGGATTTATTTAAAACCGGTGGCCATTTTAATTCCCCTCCTCCTGTTTATCCCGGCAATAAAAATTGTCTTCCCTATCTTTCCACCAGCCGAAATGGTGAAGAAGAAGGCGATGTATCAGAAATTAGGGATGCTGCGATGGGAGGATGGCAAAGACCACCAGCTGCCGCAGGATTTTGCCGATATGCTGGGTTGGAAAGAACTGGCACAAAAGGTTGACATGGCTTATGCCCAGCTTAAAGATAAGAAACATACGCTGATTATTTGTGATAATTATGGCCTGGCGGGTGCCATCAACTATTATTCGCAACATAAAGAGATCGCCGCGGTTTCTTTTAACGCAGATTATAAGTATTGGTTTAATTTAAAGCAGGAGATCAAAAATGTCATTTCCGTAAAGACGGCTCATAATGAAGATCTGGAAAACCGTGGCGACAAAACCTTATTCAAAAACATCGTCTTGAAAGGCAAGATTGAAAACCCTTATGCCAGGGAATATGGCACCTGCATATTTCTGATGACAGAACCTAAAACTTCCATTAACACCATTTTGAAAGACAGGTTGGTGGCACTAGAACCCTAGCTTATTTAAAACGAATCGCTTTTAAGGGTGATATTTTACTCACCAGTAAGGAAGGCAAGATCAATACCGTTAAACAAATGACCAAAGTAACGATGTTTAGCAGAAAGACATCCATAAAATGGAGTTCTATGGGCACATAATTGAGGTAATATGAGCTTTTGTCTAAATGAAAAACATGGGTGTATTTTTGTAGAAGCCCTAAGCCCAGGCCAAGCACATTGCCTAAAAACAAACCTATACCAACCAGATAAGCTGCATTGTAAAGGAAAATCTTAATGATGCTGGAATCACTCATGCCAAACGCTTTTAACATCCCAATCATATTGGTGCGTTCTAAAATCATGATCAGCAGTGCAGTAATCATATTGATCACCCCTACAATCATCATTAAAATCAACAAAACTTTGGTGTTTACATCCAGCAAAGAAAGCCAGGTAAAGATATTAGGAAAATAAGCCCTTACCGATTCTGATTTGAGGGTAATATCAAGATTTTCATAAATACCATTCGAAACCTCGTTGAGCTTGGTGAAATCTTTAATGCCTATTTCAATTCCACCAATTTCATTGGGTTTCCAATTGTTTAACCTGCGGATGATGTTGATATGGCCAATGACAAAACTCTTATCGATTTCTTCTACACCGATATCATAGATCCCCACAATCTTAAATTTCCGCCTGCGGGGTGGATCCTGTACAAAATGCATGATAAAATCATCACCCACTTTGAGCTTTAGCCTATCGGCCGTTAATTGCGATACCAAAATTTGCTGCGAGGCTTTGGTGCTATCGCTAAAATCTATCACCCGACCACTGGTGAGGTGTTTATTGATATAGGTCCAGTTATACGTTTCATCAATCCCTTTAAAATTGATGCCTTCCACCTCCTCATTTGCTGAAATGATGGCGGGTTTAGTGGAGTAAGGCTGGAAATATGCTATCTGTGGGTTTTCTTTCAGCATTTTAAGGGTGCTGTCTGTGGGTACAAATGGGGCAAGCTCAAAAGAATTGTTAAGGTCCATTTTAAAAACCCTCACATCCCCAACAAAGCCTCTTACCTTATCCTGAATTTCAGTTTTAAAGCCCTTAATGATGGCAATAGAAAGCATCATAACGGCAAGACTGAGCATTACACCTGCAATAGCAATGCGCACGATGAGTTTTGAAAACGTTCGTTCTGCTTTAACAGATATCTTTTTGGCGATGAAGTATTCTATATTCAAATCTTTTGCAATAAATTGTACCTTAGCAAAAATGCATTATTTGATTGGATTAAGCATATAAATTAAAAAAGAAACGCAATGAATTCAACCCTATCCCTATTCGTCAACCTTACTTTTACGGCCCTGACCTTACAGGCATGTGGCACTAAAAAGCCCTTTCCCCTGCAAGCTGGTGTTCCTAACCCTTACACCATTAAAGCAGAAAACATTGATCCACCAAAAGACACAAAGATGTTAACCGGTGCTGAACAAACAGATAAATACCTGCCTATTTTGAAAGGGAAAAGAGTGGGCATGGTGGTTAATCCAACCTCTATTATCGGCAACCAAACCGCAGTAGACAGCTTGTTAAAATTAGGTGTCAACATTGTAAAGATATTTGGCCCTGAGCATGGCTTTAGAGGCAATGCCAGTGCAGGAATTCATGTTGCTGATGATGTAGACGCTAAAACAGGCATCAAAGCGGTGTCTTTATATGGTGCACACCACACCCCTACCGCAGCAGACCTTGCTGATGTAGACATCATGGTATTCGACATACAAGATGTAGGTGTGCGTTTTTATACATATATCAATACTTTGCAAAGGGTTATGGAGGCTTGTGCCGAGAACAAAAAGCAACTTGTGATTTTAGATCGCCCAAACCCTAATGGCTTTTACATAGATGGCCCTATCTTAGATCCAAAATTGGTTTCTGGAATTGGGATGCAGGCTATTCCTATCGTACATGGCTTAACCGTTGCAGAATATGCCTTGATGTTGAATGGTGAAGGCTGGTTGAAAAATAAAGTTAAATGCGAGCTTAACATCATTAAAGTGGCCAATTA
>NZ_JAZQPU010000400.1:0-2148 GCF_045628745.1 Pedobacter sp. | reverse complement strand
AAGGTGGTTTGCTTTAATCGATTTCTATACTTTCAATTGCTTTTTCCATCGCATTTTCCTTCACCCCAGGCACTTTTAACCCTTCGGCGCGGAAAACAGTAAGATCAGTCATGCCTAAAAAGCCTAGGAAAGCGGTTAGATAAGGAGCAACAAAATCGTTCGCTTTGCCGGGTCCTTCAGAATAAACACCACCAGAAGACATCGCAACATAAATCTTTTTACCATTAACCATTCCAACAGGCCTACCGTCTTCGCCATAACCAAAAGTTATTCTGGGTCTGGTCACATGGTCAATCCAGGTTTTAAGGGAGCTATGGATTGTAAAGTTAATCAGCGGTGCACCAATGACAATGATATCAGCAGCAAACAATTGCTTCACTAAATCATCAGAAAGGATGTTTGACTTTTTATCCTCCTCGGTAATATATTCTGCTGGCGTAAATAATGTGCGAAGGGTATTAGGGCTGAGGTGGGGGATGTCCATTTCAACGAGGTCTACCTCCTCCACTGTACTGCCTGGATACTTATCTTGAATTTTTTCAACGATAGTATGCCCCAATTTAATGCTGTACGATGCTGCGCCTTGAAGGCTTGACTTTAAATGTAGGATGTGTTTCATAAGAATTTTTTAGGGTAAGATCAATTTAAAAGACTGCTTTAACTCGAATTGTTGAAAGCAAAAATAAGGTTACCAGGTGGTAAAAAGTTAGTACTTACCCAAAGGTAAGCGGTTACATCGAGGTAAGTGATTATCTTTATGCTTATGAAAATGATTAGAAATGAGACCATTCCTAACACTGAAGAGTGTGCGAGCTCGCTCAAAAATGTTCTTGATGCGCTATACGTACTCAATGGAAAGTGGAAACTACCCTTGATCCTTTCTCTGGTGAAATCATCCAAGCGTTTCAACGAAATTCAAAATGAGCTCACCGGTATATCCTCCAAGGTATTAGCCAAAGAGTTAAAAGACCTGGAATTGAATGACTTTATTACACGTACTGTATATCCTACTACACCTGTAAGCATTATTTATGAAGCAACGGAGTATAGCCGGACTTTAAAAAATGTGTTAAGGGAATTAAGTGCCTGGGGTGAACAGCACAGGGAAAAAATTAAGCAAAGCATGCGTAAACAAGCTGTAATTTAAGTAAACAATTCCCCTTCCTTGTTAATTGCTGCTGCTCTTTCCTGCAATGGGTTTTAAAAGAGTTTAGCTGTGCCATCCCTGAGTACGATACTTAACTGTTAATCATTATTAAAAAATGAACCTGTAAAAATTACGGGAGCATATGAGGTTCATGGAGAGTGGATCTTACCGTGACAATAGTCTGAATTTGATGACCTTAAACATCAGCTCTAGTGACCAAGGTCATATATTATCGAGGTTTTTTATTCGACTATTGCAGGGTAGGTTAGTACATAAATTATAAAAGGCAATTTGTTCTTGCTAATCCATTACCCATATTTCAAATATCATGAAAACACTACTTTTATTAACTGATTTTTCAGCCGAAGGAAACCATGCAGCAGAATATGGCTATCATCTTGCAAAGGCCTTGAATGCCAATGTAGTTCTCTGCAATGCAATCACCATTCCTGCCCAGCTTTCTGAAGTAGGAGATATTGCCTGGCCGTTAAATGGATATGATGGTGTTATTGACGATAGCGAGGCGGATCTCAAGAAGTTCAAGAAACAGCTTGAACATACTGATCACAGTCCAGGTTTTCACCCACAAATAAGCACCATTAATCAAACCGGAAGACTTGAAGATGTTGTGGGAAATGTGATAAGTGCCTGCAATGCAGACATGGTCGTAATGGGTACCCACCGTAAAGGAATCGCTCATTTTTTGCTGGATAATAATTGTAGAAATATGATTAATGCAAGCACTTTCCCACTGCTGCTGATTCCTCCTTATGCCAAATATTGTGACTTAAGCAAAATAGCGTTTGCTACAAATTTTGATTACCCAGCGCAGGATGCAATAGACATAGATCAGTTAATACCATTAGCCAGTGTGTTTAGGGCAGATATTCTGGTAACACATGTGCGTGGCGATCATGCTCATCGGGTAGATCACCAGAAGGTAGCAGATAAACTGCTTAATGGCATCTTGAATAAAGTTAATTACCCTCATATTTTCTATA
>NZ_JAZQPU010000399.1:0-1617 GCF_045628745.1 Pedobacter sp. | reverse complement strand
GTCAATAAAGCCAAAAGCGCCGGAAGGGTGGCACCTAACAATGCGATGAGTCTGATGGGCTATGTAGTAACCGTAAAAGATGGATGGGTAATCAAAGAACATCAGGATGGAACCATTGAGCAAATCGAAGAACTTCATGTTATTTAATCTTTTCTCCCATGTCGCAACTTACCTATCACTTACCAATTCCTAACCCATCACTAACCTATCACTAGCTTATAACACCTCATAAATCCAGGTCTGCTACCGGTCTGCTACCGGGTTCCTACCGAAAATCCCGTAGCTGCCCGCTACCTGCTCCCTACCAGCTCCATAGTTGCTTGCCCGCAATGGTAACTGAAAGGTTAGACAACAACAGGGGAATAGCAAGTCAAAATTAAGGAATCAGTAAGGCGATAGTAAAGTTTAATTAGGGTTTCTGCCGTCTTTATACCTGTTAAGCAAATCTTTCTTAAAGGTTTCCTGTGCGCGGTAGTATTTGCCAATAGTTTTGATAGGCAAATGTGCTCTCAGCAAGTTATAATATTTCTTTTCAATGTTTAATGCTCTTTGCTTAAAATTAAGCTCATTGGCAATTAAAGACTGCACTTCGGTATCAGACAAATTTTCGATCTCTTCAATCTTTCTATAGCTGATTACCTTTTGGCTGCGTTCTTTCCTTAAAGCCATTTGCTCCGTCTGCCAGTTCTTATAAATTGGCCAGAAAACTTTGGCCTCATTTGGCGACAGTTCCATTTTCTGTGTTAGATACGCAATTTTATAAGATTCAATTTCATCCCTTCTTTCGTTGGAGTGCTGTGCAGAGGCATAACCGCCAAGGCAAGAAAGTAAAATGAATAGCATTAAGTGTTTCATTGTGTTGTGTTTATTAAGATGGGGTAGTCAAATAGTATTCAGTTTTACAAATTTAAAGCAATATCATTAGAAGAATAGTTCGTTAAGATATAGTCTTCCAGCTCTTGTTCAGAGGCTGTAGTTTGGGTTTGTAATACTTGTCCTTCTTGTATATGTTCTAAAATCTGCTGTTCGTCAATATCCTGAAAAAATTGCTCACTCGCTAAGTCTATAGATGGATCCTGTGTTTTAGGAGCGTTATTGTTGAAGTATAAACCTACTGCTGTAACTAAGATAAAACAAGCTGCGGTAGCATATTTAAACAGATCCTTTTGCCATAAACGGACAACCTTTGCTGTTTCAACTGTTGGTGTCGCCGTTAATTTTTGAAGAATTTTACTGTTTAACTGTTCAAAATATAATTCTGGAACGGTAAAGCCGTTATTTAAAGAAATAGCTTTCAGTCTTTCTTCTGCCACACGAGTTTGAATGTCGCGGTTAAGCTGTTCAAAATAGTTTTCAGGTACAGAAAAACCTCGCTCACCTTGCATTCCTTTTAATATATCTGCTGACTCATTATCCATAACATATGTATTGATGCTTTAAAACCCAAAAGGTTTAAAAAGTAATGTCTTCATTTAGCATAAAAGTTTCAATTTTTTTAACGGCAATGTGGTATGATGCTTTTAAGGCACCTACCGTGGTACCGAGGATGGCCGAAATCTCTTCATATTTCAGGTCATCATAAAACTTCATGTTAAAAACCAGTCGTTGTTTTTCTGG
>NZ_JAZQPU010000398.1:0-3926 GCF_045628745.1 Pedobacter sp. | reverse complement strand
GTGGTGGATGTAATCATTCCCAGTAAAATATTGCCCATACCTGTCAAGAAAACGGAAGTAGCTGCACCTGCTGGAGAACCAATAAAAGAAAAGGTGAAAATGACCAGGTTTACTTCAAATATTAAAGTTGTAGAAAATCCGGTAACTGAACAGTCTATCCCTGATCTCAAGGATTTAGAAAATTCGGTCATTGGTCCACAAAATAAGGACGGACCAGGTACAGTGGCTCAAGGTGTATCAACAGGAGCAGCCCAAACAGGTGAACCCGGAGGTATAGCTATAGCAGATGAGACTATTTATACTACGGAATTTCTAGAAGTATACCCTGAATTTAATGGGGGTATGAAAGCTTGGGCGAAATTTATTCAAAGAAATTTAAACTATCCAGACATGGCACAAGACCAGGGTATTCAGGGTAAAGTTTTTATCAGCTTCGTGATCGAAAAAGATGGATCTGTGTCAGATGTGACACTGATAAGAGGTATTGGAGCTGGCTGTGATGAAGAAGCGATCAGGGTGATTAAAAAGTCGCCGAAATGGAAACCTGGCAGACAAAATAACCAAAACGTTCGTGTGCGTTATCAAATGCCTTTATCTTTTACTTTAAGTCTTTAATTAAAGCGCTCTTTACGGTAATTAAAAAATCCCTTTACAGGGATTTTTTTACCTTTGTTTAAAGCGCTTCAATTCATGATTTTCAATAAAATTCACCACATAGCCATCATTTGCTCTGATTATGCCCGGAGTAAAGACTTTTATGTCAATATATTGGGGCTAACCATCGTTCAGGAAGTCTACCGCGAAGCACGTAACTCCTATAAACTTGACCTCGCCATTAACGATCATTACCAGATTGAATTGTTTTCATTTGAAGATGTGCCCACCAGACCCTCACGTCCGGAGGCTGCAGGCTTAAGGCACCTGGCCTTTGAAGTGAATAATATCAACGAAGTTGCTGAACATTTAAACAAGAAGGGTGTGCAAACGGAATCCATTAGGGTAGACGAGTATACAGGAAAGAAGTTTACTTTTTTTGCTGATCCAGATGGTTTGCCTTTAGAAATCTACGAGCAATAGTTTATGGGCAGCATATTTAAATTTAAGCAGTTTGAAGTAGACCAAACAGATTGCGCCATGAAGATCAATACTGATGGTGTATTATTAGGCGCAGTTGCAGGTCACCCGGCACCACAGCGAATTTTGGATATTGGCACAGGCACAGGGGTAATTGCCATGATGCTTGCCCAGCGGTATCTTGAAGCTTTTGTAGATGCTGTTGAAATTGACAGGCCAGCAGCAATCCGTGCGGCCACTAACTTCAAACAATCTTTATTTGCAGACCGTTTAATGGTCAACTGGGTGGATATTGCCTCTTTTAAAACCGATGCACGGTTTGAACTGATTGTTTCTAATCCCCCTTATTTTGTAAATGACCTTAAAAATCCAGAAGCAAGAAAAGGCATTGCGCGCCATACCGATGAAGATTTCTTTAATATCTTGTTGTTAAAGGTAGCTCAATTACTTGCTGATGATGGCGTATTTTGGGTAATCCTACCTGTTAAACAAGCAGGGCAGCTCATTGTCAATGCAGTGCTGCAGCGACTATTTCCGTCGAAAATTATCCATGTCTACTCTGATGCTGGTAAAACTGAATTCAGACAAATAGTCTGTTTTAGCTTTCAGTCGGTTTCTATCATACATGAAAACTTTTATATTTACCAGACCGAAGGTCTTTATACAAATGCGTACGCAACCTTGTTAAAAGACTACTTTCTGGCATTCTAAATTTAACAAACCTTGAAAAAGATAGGCCTCATATCAGACACCCATAGCTATTTAGACGATGCCGTTTTCAAGCACTTTGACCAATGTGATGAAATCTGGCATGCTGGAGATTTTGGCGTTGGTGTTGCAGAAAAGCTTAGTGCTTTCAAACCCTTAAAAGGGGTATACGGCAATATTGACGATAAAGATATCCGCATGGCTTTTCCAGAACACTTACGTTTTAATTGTGAACAGGTAGATGTATGGATGACACATATTGGAGGTTACCCCGGCAGGTATTCGCAGGAAGTAAAACCAGATATATACACTAAGCCACCAATGTTATTCATTTCAGGACATTCACATATCTTAAAAGTAATGTACGATGAAAAGATTAAATGTCTGCATATAAATCCCGGTGCTGCAGGAAAATCAGGCTGGCACAAAGTACGCACCTTGGTGCGTTTTTGCATTTCTGATGAAAAAATACATACCTTAGAGGTGGTAGAATTAGGCAATAGATAACGTAATAAATACACTAAGTAATGGCAGGAATGAAAACATTAGGGCAATTTATAATTGAAAAACAAGCGGACTTTCCCTACGCTAAAGGCGAACTTTCGAGGTTGTTGAGAGATATAGCAATAGCCGCAAAAATTGTAAACAGAGAGGTTAATAAAGCCGGGCTGGTAGACATTTTAGGCGAAGCAGGTACTGTCAATATTCAAGGAGAAGACCAAAAGATACTTGATGTTTATGCCAATAACCAATTTATAGCTGCTTTAACTTGTGGTGGTGAATGCTGTATTGTAGCCACTGAAGAAGAAGAAGAATTTGTACCTATTGATTCTCCTGTATCTAAAAATGCAAAATATATTGTTTGTATAGATCCCCTTGATGGCTCCTCAAACATTGATTGCAATGTTGCTGTAGGTACTATTTTTTCTATTTACAGACGTAAATCTGTGGATGGAATGGCAACACTTGAGGATGTACTGCAAAAAGGTACGGAACAGGTTGCTGCAGGTTATGTTATTTATGGTTCTTCTACCATGATGGTTTATACCACAGGAAAAGGAGTGAATGGTTTTACCCTAGATCCTTCCATTGGCGAGTTCTGTTTATCGCACCCTAATATGCGCGTTCCTTCAGACGGTAATATCTATTCTATCAACGAAGGAAACTATGTTCACTTTCCTGAAGGTGTAAAAAAATACATCAAGTATGCACAAGTAGAAGATGCCGCAACCAACAGACCTTATACTTCAAGGTATATAGGCTCTATGATTGCAGATATACACCGTAACTTAATAAAAGGTGGTATTTATTTATACCCTACTACATCAAGCTCTCCACAAGGAAAATTACGCTTGATTTATGAATGTAACCCAATGGCTTTCATTATTGAACAGGCAGGTGGTGTAGCATCAGATGGATTTAACCGCATCCTTGATATTCAACCTACAACATTACACCAAAGGATACCTATATTCATTGGCTCTGAAAAAATGGTTGCCACTGCAGAAAAAATGATGCGTGAATATTCACCACAAGAAGCTCAAAACCAAAAAGATACAGGAGAGTTGACCTTACAGGACGACGCTTTGTAGATAAAAATATTAGAGCAGGGAAGGTTTATTCTTCTCTGCTTCAAAAGGGGCATCAATTGCTAAGGTGCTTGATTGTTTTGATGCCGCAACTGCCAGCTGGTCACAACGCTCATTTTCAGGGTGACTGTTATGCCCCTTTATCCATACAAATTTAACGTGGTGTTTTTTGTAAACCTCCAGAAAACGCAGCCACAGGTCTGAATTCTTCTTTCCCTTAAAGCCAGTCTTTAACCAACCAAAAACCCATTTCTTTTCTACTGAATCTACCACATATTTGGAATCTGAATAGATGGTTACTTCCTGCCCAGGGCTTTTTATAGCTTTTAAACCTTCAATGACTGCCAAAAGCTCCATACGGTTGTTAGTGGTTAATCGAAAACCGCCGCTTAATTCTTTATAGTGACTGCCTGAGCGCAAGATTACGCCGTAACCACCTGGACCCGGATTTCCGCTTGCTGCACCGTCTGTGTAAATGTTGATCATGAGTGTGACAAAAGTAGGAAGATTTATCACATAAAATGTAAACATCATTTATAGTGGCTGTAATCAATG
>NZ_JAZQPU010000397.1:0-28788 GCF_045628745.1 Pedobacter sp. | reverse complement strand
TGCCTGGATACTTTCTTTACAGCAATTGACACGGTCGCGGCCATCCACAATAATGATGTCAAATTCTTCTGCCAGCAGCACTGCTTTTTTACTGTATTCACCACCTCTTTCCAGCTTGGTGAAAATCATTTCTGCATTTGCTGGTTTTGTATTGGCAATTTTATAAAACCACTGCTCATCGTGCTCCACAGAAACCACCCTTGCTACGCGTTTGGCATAAAACAAGGTAGAACTTCCAGATCCGTATTCAAATACACGCTGGGTTTTCTGAAGCCTGTCTGTAATGAAATCAATAAAGCTATAGGTTACCCAGGGTAGGGGCTCACCATTGGCATCAACAGCTTGCTGCGTGTCAAATGCTTTAAACCAGCCAATATTGGCCAGGTAGCCTTTATGGCCGTATGACAAAAGGGCGTTAAGCCTGTTCGGCTTTGCGATAAGGGTAGCTAATGCTTTAAGTTTGCTCAACGTAATTTAATTTTTTGAATGGCAGAAATCAAAAATAAGGATTTTAACATCATTATGCCTTGTTGCCGTGTCTTAGGAATAAATAAAATATAAAAGGTAGAAACAAAGCATGCTATTAAAGTAGCAATAGATGCCCCAATGCCTCCATATAATGGAATTAGCCAGAAATTGAGGAGGATGTTCACTATCGCACCAGTGGCTGTTCGTTGAAATGAAATTAAAGTAAAGCCCTCTGCTAAGAGGTATTGTGAACTGGCACTGCCCAAAAACACAAATATTCCCGACCAAATATGGATGCTCAGCATCTCGCCGGCACCTTCATAACGGGTTCCATATAAAAAATGGATGATGTCTGTTCCTAAAAAGCTGACCACAAGAGCTACTGGTAAACTCATGAACACCAATAGGTCGTATAAATTGACCAAACGCTTTTGGTATCTTTCTATATCGGTTTGTCGCGCATGAATAATTGCCGGAAATACCGAAGTGACAATGGCAATGGGGATAAAATACCATGCCTCACTGATCTTCGCTGCGGCACTATAAATGCCTACTTCAGCACTGCCCACGCTTTTTAACATCACCTGGTCAATTTTCATGTAAATGGAAACCATCACCGCCGAAAGAATCAAAGGAAAAGATTGTTTTAACAAAGACTTTGCCCTTGCCATGTTAAAAGTCCAGTCGCGCATATCAAAGCCGCGCTGGTGATACATCCATACCAGTCCAAAGGCTAAAATGAAAGCATCAAAAGAAATAGCCGCTGCAAAATACACAACGGGCAGCTGATAATACAACAGCATTAGCTTGACAACCGCTGAAAGGATGACACAGATGTTTTGTACTTTAACTACATATTTAGACTGTACCTGCGATTGGAAATAGGAGTCTATGACGTTAAAAGATTTAAAGAAAGTGGCAAAGGAAAGTAAGGTCACAATGAGGGTAAGGGGTGTGCCCGGCTTATCAGAAAATTGGTGAAAAAGTACGTATAGGCCAATGCTAATGGGGATGATCAACAAGTTGACCCCCAGGCGCATGGCCAGCGAGGTGCCTAAAATTTCATTTTTGCGCTGTGGCTCTTTGATAATTTCACGGATAATGAAACTGTCCAGCCCCAGGGTACCTACTGCGGCAACTATGGTGGTCAGGGCATCAGCAAAGCTTAAATCACCAAAAGATATAGGGCCTAAATAGCGGGCTATTAAAAAGCCAACCACCATGCTGAGGATCTTGCCGAACATCAGCCAGCTGGTATTCTTAAAATATTTTTCGAAAGCGGCCTCGTCAAAACCTTTTATGCCCGGAATTTTCATTAAAGCGTATGATGTTTTTACAGGTAAGAATGGGGCAAAGATGTGAAATTAAAAGCTTTTCTCAATTCGGTTCAACTGCTTAAGGTGATGTTTTAAATGGATCTCTATAAAGCGCAGCCATTGTGCCGCGTTTAAATAGCCCAATCGTGGATGTGGGTTTTTAATGTCTATCCTTGCCCTGGACATCTGCTTGCTGTCTTGTTCCAGCTGTTGCATAAATTGTTGAATCATGGCCGCCGCTTCAACTTTAGATATTACTTTTACCCTTGATGCCAGTGCTTTGGGTACTTTGTGTTTGCCGGGAGGCAACATGCCGAAGTATAAAATAACCTTGGCTGCAAATGCTGTAGGGCGGTTTTTGCCCAATCCTTCCAAACATTTTTCCAGGGTCTCCAGAGAAAGTAGGCTAATGTCAAAAATATGCGAGTAAACTTCACTGTATGACCATCCACCAATGGGTGGTGTGGTCTGAAAGGCTAAATCACTATAGGTGTTTAGCTTAGTTTGGTAAGATTCAATGATATGATGAAGAGAAGACAATATTTTTGCATTTTGCATGGTGTTAATTTAATATTATATTTAAAAATGCAGTAATAATTCTTCCAGATGTGTAATCTGCCATAACACATCTGCAGGTTTTTCCCGGTTTAAAGGGTTAAAAAAGATAGCACGCATCCCAAAATCTTGTGCCCCTCTAATGTCAGCTTCAATGCTGTCGCCAATCATAATGCTTTCTTCTTTTGTAGCTCCTGCTTTATTCAGCGCATATTCAAATACTCTTTGATCTGGTTTGTTGACACCCACATCTTCCGAGATAATTACATTTTCGAAATAAGGGTTTAAACCCGACAATGACATTTTGGTCAGTGTGGTTTCTTTAAACCCATTAGAGATAATGTGCAGGGTGTATTTTTTCTGTAAGTAAGCGAGTACTTTTTCAGAGCCTTCAAAGAGATTGGTCTTTGTAGGACTAATTTTTACGTAGTCTTCTTCAAACTGATGTGGTACCAGATTTGGACTTACACCCAGTTGTAAAAAGGTTTTGCTAAAGCGTTCAGAGCGCAAGGTCTCCTTTGTAATTTTCCCTAAGTGGTATTCCGCCCACAAAAATTGGTTATTCTCGGTATAGGTCTGGATAAAATTCTGCGGCGAGGTTAAGCCTAATCCCGGCAGGTTATACTGTTCAAACAGCTCCATCAACGTTTCTTCGGCGTTGCGGTCAAAATCCCAGATCGTATGATCAAGGTCGAAAAAAATATGTTTTGTCATGCTTAAAGTTTATTCCCGTAGGCTAAATCGCCTGCATCACCTAATCCTGGGACAATGTAAGATTTGCTGGTCATCTCCTCGTCGATGGCGCCAATCCATAATTTTGCTTTTGGAAGGTTAGCGCGCACATGTCTGATGCCCTCTGTGCTGGCAATAGCAGCAATGATATGAAGTTCTTTAATTTGAAAACGGTTCATGAGCTCTTTACAGCACAGCACCATGCTCAGCCCGGTGGCCAGCATAGGGTCTGCCATAATAACGACCTTCTCTGTTAAATCTGGTGTGGAAATATATTCTATTTGAATATTGAAGCCGCCCAAATTGTTTGATTTGCGGAAAGCTGTAATGAAAGCCGATTCTGCCTTGTCGAAGATATTCAGTAAACCTTTATGCATGGGTAAACCCGCACGGATGATGGTGGCCAGCACAGGTTGTGTACTCAGCTGCCTGCAATTTGCAATGCCTAAAGGCGTTTGTGTTTCACAAGAGGTATAGGTTAATGTTTTGCTGATCTCATAGGCAAAAAACTCACCTAACCTTTCCAGGTTTTTACGAAAACGCATGGCATCTTTCTGAATGTTTTCATCCCTGAGCTCAGAAATAAATACATTAGCAATTGATTCAGTTTTACTCAGGTCGAAGATCATTCGGTAAAGATAAAAAATTGCTTAACATTTTAGCGTACAGCTTTCTTGCTGATTTTCCTTTTCCACTATGAATGAGTGTATCCTGGTGCCATACAATGTAAAAATGCCCGTTGAGCAGCTTTACCGTATCTACCATGTTTTTCCATTTGTCCAGTACAAAGTCTGCACGCATCAATTTATCGGCATTTAAGCTGAAATCATTAATGGCAATAGGGTGTACACGCAGGTGTGTGCTTTTCTCCAGCTGCAGGTCGTACCATAAAAAAGGACTACAGGTGCCGGCACGGAAACCGGTAGTGTTTTTATAACCCATGCGGTAATCATTGCTGATGCCCGCTTTGATCAACCTCAGGTAGCTATTTGGTAAATTTACCTGTCCATAAACTTCACCGTCATCTTCTTCAGCTGACAAAGAAAAAAACTGTCCTTTCAGCTGGAACTGTTCATGAAGTTCTTGAAGAAACTGTTGTACCTCAACAGATTCAGCATCTCCTTCGGTGGTTTTTGAAAAAAAGCGCTTTGTTTTCTTCAGGATATAACGTGCAGAATGAATCAGTCCATTGGAATTTTTCTTTCCTGATTGCATGCAGGTCAGGGGTATAAAAGCAAAACTCTTTTTTCCAAAGTGCAGCTTAGGGTATCTTTTGAGCAGCAGGTTTTTTAAAATAAGCGCCCATGCATCGATCACGGGAATTTGCAGCAGCTTCAAGCGGCTCTGCAGACTTAATTCTGCAGGGAAATGCCCGTCGTCGTCAGGGATAAAATTCAAGTATTCTTCGTAACGGCTTACGAAATAAAAAGCTGCAGCAAATACATCAAATGGTAAGACACCGCCTTTTACCGCAAAAGGAACAATGGTATCTCCAAAAGCCGTAGTCTTAAATGCTGTTCTCACAATTTCATGAGAAAGTAGCAGGTCGGCATTTTTAAAGTGCAGCTCATCTGCCACCTGCTGGTCACAATAACTGATCTTAGCGAGGTCTGAACTCTTAAATTCAGCCAGGTTGGAACTAAAGGTGATATCAGCTTTTAGGACGTCATGAAAAATAAAGTAAAAAATATACTTTATCCGCGGAGTCAATAAGGGTACATAGGCCAGTAGCTTCATGATGTCCATAAAAATAGGATATTAACATCACATTTCAATACGCTAGATTTGTTATCTTTGGGTAAATGCCGTTTTTCTGAGAACAAAATGTGCATTTTATACATTATTAATTTAACAAACATCTATTGGAGCTTTCCAAATTATACCCCAATGAAATTTAAACTCGTTTCTGCTTATCAACCTACCGGCGATCAGCCCAATGCTATAAAGCAACTGGTGGAGGGCGTCAATAACCAGGAGCATTACCAAACGTTGCTTGGTGTTACCGGCTCTGGGAAAACATTTACCATGGCCAATGTAATTGAACAAACACAAAAGCCTACGCTGATTCTAAGTCATAATAAAACCCTGGCGGCACAGCTCTATGGAGAATTTAAAGCTTTTTTTCCGGAGAATGCCGTCAACTACTTTGTTTCTTATTATGATTATTACCAGCCTGAAGCTTATATGCCCAGCAGCAATACTTATATTGAGAAAGACCTGAGCATTAATGAGGAAATTGAAAAGCTACGCTTAAGAACAACCTCTGCCCTGATGTCGGGTAGGAGGGATGTAATTGTGGTATCTTCCATTTCCTGTATTTATGGTATGGGAAATCCTGAAGACTTTTCCCGCTCGGTATTTCGTTTTGCTGTAGGCACCAGAATTTCAAGAAACTCTTTCTTGCATAGCCTGGTGGAAATTCTTTATGCCAGAACCATCAATGATTTTAAACGCGGTACTTTTCGCGTTAAGGGAGATACGGTAGATATTTTCCCTGCTTACCTTGACAATGCTTACCGTGTTTCTTTCTTTGGTGATGATATTGAAGAGCTGAGTGTAATTGACCCGGTAACAGGCAAAACTTTAGAGAAATTAGAAGACATGGCCATTTATCCGGCTAATTTATTCGTTACCCCTAAAGATAGGTTTGCTTCTTCCATCTGGGGTATACAGGAGGAACTGGAGATCCGAAAAAACCAATTGATTGGTGACAGGAATTTGCTGGAAGCCAAAAGATTAGAAGAAAGGGTAAACTTCGACATTGAGATGATGAAAGAGCTTGGCTACTGTTCGGGTATTGAAAATTATTCAAGGTTCTTTGATGGTCGCTCGCCTGGCATGCGTCCTTTCTGTTTGCTGGATTACTTCCCTGACGATTATTTGATGGTGATTGACGAAAGTCATGTAACGGTGCCTCAGATCAGGGCAATGTATGGTGGCGACAGGTCACGCAAGATGTCGCTCGTAGAATATGGTTTCCGTTTGCCTTCGGCGCTGGATAACAGGCCTTTGAATTTTGAAGAATTTGAGCGACTGGCACCACAAACCGTCTATGTAAGTGCCACACCTGCAGACTATGAGCTGCAGAAGTCTGATGGTGTTTATATTGAACAGGTGATCAGGCCTACGGGTTTACTGGATCCATTGATTGAAGTAAAACCCGCCATTAACCAGGTGGATGACCTTTTAGATGAGATTGATAAAACTATTAAAATGGGCGACCGTATTTTGGTGACCACTTTAACTAAGAGGATGGCAGAGGAACTGACCAAATACATGGACAGGCTGAACATCAAATGTCGTTACATCCACTCAGAAGTAAAAACCTTAGATAGGGTAGAAATTTTACGTGATTTAAGACTTGGTGTTTTTGATGTGCTGATAGGCATCAATTTATTAAGAGAAGGCTTAGATTTGCCGGAAGTTTCTTTAGTAGCGATTTTGGATGCTGATAAGGAAGGTTTCCTGCGTTCTGAACGGTCTTTGATACAAACTATTGGTCGCGCAGCCCGTAATGATAGGGGACGGGTAATTATGTACGCTGATAAAATAACAGATTCTATGGAAAAAACCATAGATGAAACCAACAGGAGAAGAGAAAGGCAAATTGCCTATAACCTTGAACATGGCATTACGCCTAGAACTGTAGGCAAAACCAAGGAAGAGATTATGGAGCAAAGTGCAATGCTTGATTTCTCTGAAAATGCAACAAGGGCTAAAGCTTATGTGGAGGTTGATGAGGTGAGCTTAGCTGCGGATCCAATTGTGCAATACATGACCAAGGCAGAAATGCAGAAGTCTATTGACAAGACCAGGAAAGATATGGCAAAAGCAGCTAAAGACATGGATTTTCTAATGGCAGCCCGATTAAGGGATGAGATGTTTGCCATGGAGAAGGTGTTTGATGAAAGATTTAGTTAAATAAAAACGATTGATTGAATGGACGGAAAGAATAGAAAAGACATCTACCCAGGCTTAGAGGTAGACATTATTTTGAAAAAAGACCAGCGCAGTGGCGCTTTAACAAGGGGCATAGTGGCTAATTTACTGACGTCTTCTGCTTTTCACTCCCGCGGTATAAAAGTGCGGTTGGAGGATGGACAAGTAGGACGGGTAGCCCAAATTGTTGAAGAGGATTTGTAAGTCTAGTGCAATAATGTATTTATTGTTGTAATAATTAAAGACGGATTCCGTCATATTTGTAAATATTAACCTGAAAATATGGGCTTTTTGAAATTTTTACTGATCGCCATTCTGGTGCTTTGGCTGATCAAAATTATATTACGACTGGTGTTTCCATTAGTGTTGAAGAAAGTTTTCAGCAAAATGCAACAGCAGGCAAATGGTGCTGCACCACAGCAAAAAAAACCGGAGGGATCGATTTCCATCGATTATATGCCGCCGCAACCTAAACAAGGAAATGCCGATAAACTAGGTGATTTCGTCGATTATGAGGAGTTGAAATAATATAATAATATAATTTCTTCGTTATTCAGTGCTTATTTCTTTCCTTTTTATATTTTTGGGGTTAGTTTTATATAAATAACCCTTAATGAATACTTGGTTTAAAACAAATGGCATTCACTTAGCCATCATCGGATTCTTCGTAATTATCTGTTTTGCTTACTTCAGCCCTGTCTTACAAGGCAAAGGGCCAGCGCAAAGTGACGTGTTGCAGGCTAAAGCCATGCAGAAAGAAATTATGGACTACAAGGCGAAAGATGGTAAAGGCCCATTGTGGACTAACCAAATGTTCGGCGGTATGCCTGCCTACCAGATATGGGTACAATACCCAATGAATGGTGCTACACACGTTATTTCATTGATTAAAACAGTATTGCCAGATCCGGTAGATGTGGTTTTATTATACTTAGTAGGGGCTTACCTGCTTTTTTGCGTGTTAAAGGTCAACCCTTATCTCGCTGCGGCAGGTGCCATTGCCTTTGCTTTTACCTCTTATAATTTTATTATTATCGCTGCAGGGCATAGCAATAAGGCCATGGCCATTGCTTTCTTTGCACCCATAATAGCCTCGGTGGTGCTCACCCTGCGTGGAAAATATTGGCTCGGCGGAAGTTTATTTGCTCTGTTTTTGGCGCTGGAAATCCGCGCCAACCATATCCAGATGACTTATTACCTGTTCATTGCCTTATTCATTTTTATCGCTGTTGAAGCCTACCATGCTTTTAAAGAAAAACGCTTTCCTCCATTTGGCAGAAGTCTTTCTTTCCTTGCTATTGGCGCTGTGTTGGCCTTAATGGTGAACACGAGTACTTTATGGACTACCTATGAGTATGGATTGGAATCTAACCGTGGAAAATCTAATTTAACAAGCGATAAAGCAGAAGAAAATTCTGGTCTGTCTAAAGAATATGCTTACGGATGGAGTCAGGGTGTGGGCGAAAGCTTTACCTTCCTTATTCCAAATTTATATGGTGGTGCAAGTGGTATTGATGCCCTTGTGAAGCCTGAAAGTAATGTTTATAAAGCTTTATCTTCCTTAACAGGTGGCGATCCTACACGGGCAATTCAACAACTTGGTGGCCAGATAGGTCTGCAACAATACTGGGGTGGAAAACCTTTTACCTCCGGACCTTATTACTTTGGTGCTATTATCTGCTTCCTTTTTGTTTTCGGTTTGCTGATTGTTCGTAGTCGCCTGAAGTGGTGGATCCTCGGTACAACCATTCTCTTTATGTTGTTATCTTTTGGAAGTAACTTCCCATTAGTATCTGACTTGTTCTTCGATTATTTGCCTCTGTATAATAAATTCAGAGCGGTAGAATCTATCCTTGCCGTTGTGGGCTTATTGGTGCCTCTTTTAGCTATTCTAGCGATTAAAGAAGCCGTGGAAAGTAGCTATGAGCAAAAAGTGCTGGTTAAAAAATTAACGATTGCAGCAGCTATTACTGGTGGTTTTTGTTTGCTTGTTGCCGTTATGCCTACGGTGTTCTTCAGCTTTGCAGGTCCAAATCATGGCTTAATGGTTGATGCGCTTACACAAATTTTGCAGAATAACCGTGGTGAGGCTTTGAAAATTGCTGATGCATTGATTTCTGATCGTGCTAGTCTGGCAAGTTCCGATGCTTTAAGATCTTTGTTTTTTATTGCAATAGGCTATGCCTTGATATGGGCTTTCATTACCAAAAAAATGAACCTTCAATTTGCAGTGATTTTATTAGGCCTTGCAGTTTTAATAGACATGTGGCAAGTTGACCGTCGTTATTTAAATAACAATAATTTCGCCAGTAAGGCAAATTTAACCAACCATTTCCAGCCTCGTGATGTTGATACTTTTATCATGGCTGATAAAGATCCTAATTTCAGGGTTTTCGACCTTAGCATTTCTACTTTTCAAGATGCAACAGCTTCACAGTTTCATAAAACTGTAGGTGGATACCATGCGGCTAAATTAAAACGTTACCAGGAATTAATTGATCAGCAGCTTACTAAAAGCATCAATCAGGATGTTTTAGACATGCTGAATACTAAATATGTAATTACGCAGGATCAACAAAACGGATCTTATAAAATGCAGCGTAATGCTACAGCAGCAGGAAATGCATGGATAGTACAAAGCGTGCAGTTTGCTAAAAATGCAGATGAAGAAATGAAAGCCATCAGCAGCTTTGATCCTAAAAAAGAAGCCATTGTTGATGAACGATACAAAGGGATGTTGGACACAAAAAAGATTACTGCCGGAGGTCCAACAGCGATGATTAAACTGGAGAGCTATCACCCTGATCATTTAGTTTATACTTACAGTGCACCGACGGACGTCATTGCTGTATTCTCAGAAATCTATTACGATAAGGGTTGGAATATGTATGTAGATAAGGTGAAAAAACCTTATTTCAGGGCAGATTATGTATTACGTGCAGCACAGTTAGAAGCAGGTAACCATACTGTTGAATTTAAATTTGAGCCTGTATCTTACTATACTGGAGAGAAAATATCTCTCGCCGGATCAATATTGTTGTTAGCTGCCCTTGGTTTTGCTTTTTATACTGATCAGAAAAAGAAAAAAGTGGCATAATTGCTAAAATGAAGATACTCTATGCTATTCAAGGTACCGGTAACGGTCATATCAGCCGTGCCAGGGAAATTGTACCCTTACTTCAGCAATATGGTGAAGTAGACCTTCTGATTAGCGGCACACAATCTGAAGTTAAACTGATACAGCCGGTAAAATACCAGCTTCATGGTTTTAGTTTTATCTTCGGCAAAAAAGGTGGTGTTCACCACTGGGAAACTTATAAAAGGATGAATCTGCCGCGTTTTATTAAAGACATGCGGCAGGTTCCTTTAAAAGATTACAACCTCATCATCAATGATTTTGAACCTGTAACCGCATGGGCCTGTAAATTACAGGGATTGCAAAGTGTAGGTTTAAGTCACCAGGCCTCCTTTCAGTCGCAGAAAGTGCCCAAGCCCAAAAGTATCGACTGGGCGCAGCTGGTGATGAAATATTATGCACCGGCAACTCATTATGTGGGTTTTCATTTCCATCAATACGATGATTTTATCCATACTCCGGTAATCCGTTCAGAAATCAGGAATCTACAAGTAAGCAACCTTGGTCATTATACGGTTTACCTTCCCGCTGTTGATGACCAGTTGCTGGTGCCTTTGTTGCAGCAGCTTCCGGAGGTAGAATGGCATATATTTTCTAAGCACAGCAATTTTAAATATACAGTAGGGAACATACAGGTTTCTCCGGTAAACAATGAAGAATTCAATAGCAGCCTGGCCGGCTGTGCAGGATTATTTACCGGAGGTGGCTTTGAAGGACCTGCAGAGGCACTGTTTTTAGGGAAAAAGTTATTGGTAATGCCTATGCGCTATCAATATGAACAGCAATGTAATGCTTATGCCTTGAAACAAATGGGTTTCCCTGTAATCTGGGGAAGCAATAAAAACTGGCTTGCTGCCCTCAAAGAGTGGGTGAATAGCCCCCAGGAGCATCAATATTCATTTCCTGACAATACCGCTGCGGTCATTGCTAAGGTAGTGCAGACATTTGCCAGATAATTTTCTTTACTTTGGAGCTCGACAAACAGCATGATTAATCAGTTTAGAACCCTTAACCCCATCAACCTGCTTTTTCTGCTTGCATATACTTTTTTTATGCGGATGGCCATATTTACGAATCTTCCGCCGGTTCTTCATTTTGAATTCCTGGAACCTTATGCTGATTTTTTTCTGCAGATCCCCATCAATAATGATTCTTTCAGCCCCTCGGTTAACATTGTCGTTGCTGCAATTTTAGTGTTTATACAAGCCCTGGTGTTTAACAGGGTGGTTAATAACCATGCTTTATTGAGTAAACCAGGTTACTTGCCGGCATTACTATATATTACCGGCACCAGTCTATTTATGCCTTTCCTGGTTTTAAGTCCAACCTTGGTTTGTAATTTTCTCCTCATCTGGATGATGGATAAAATGCTTAAAATAGGCAAATCACCTAGTGCCATCATGCTGATGTTTGATATTGGCATGATCATTTCGTTAGGGACATTAATATATTTCCCTTTTATTGTGATGCTGCTGATGCTATGGCTGAGCCTTTTACTATATCGCTCTTTTAATTGGCGGGAATGGCTTGCAGGCTTAATTGGTTTTTCAATGGTATTTTTCTTCCTTGCCGTTTTTTACTACTGGCATGATGAACTCAGGTTGTTTTACCGGATCTGGCTGCCGCTGACCAATAAATTCCCTTCTGTATTTACCATTAACTATAACGATTACCTTGTTTTGGTGCCTGTTTTAGTGGCTATGATTCTTGCCATGATACAATTAAGAGAGAACTTCTTCCATAGTTTTATCAGCACAAGAAAGGCTTTTCAAATGCTTTTTTTTATGTTTATCATCGCTGTGGTCAGCTGTTATACAAAACCTAATTTTGGTGTCTACCATTTTTTATTATGTGTGCCGCCGGGAGCTGTATTGTTGGCTTATTATTTTTCAAATGCCACAAAGCGTTGGTTTTACGAAAGTTTATTCCTTGTTTTGGTCATCACCATACAGTACTTTTTATTCGTTTAACTTTTTTTAACAATTTGATCCCTTGAAACTTGCTAGATATTAATAGCTTTGTGCCATGAAGTTTGGAGACATCATGTGCGTATTAGCCCCTGTTCTTGTCAATGCATAATCTGGTTATTGATATTGGCAATACGAACAGTAAGGTTGCTGTTTTCAGATCAAGGACGCTGGTTCACTTCGAATCACTGGCGAAACTTGATATCCGCAGGATAGCGGAATTGCTGGACACTTTTGAGGTAAGTGGCTCAACGGTATCAAGTGTGAGCGATGAACAGGCGGCGGTTATAGCACTTCTTAAAGCACGTACCCGCTATATAGAATTTTCTACCCGTAGCAATCCGGGAATAAAAAACCACTATACAACGCTATCAACATTAGGGTTAGACAGGTGGGCGAAAGTTATCGCTGCACAAAGGTTTTTCCCAGGTGAGGCTGTGTTTATGATTGATGCAGGCACCTGCATTACCTATGACCTGCTGAACGAGCAGGCAGAATATTTTGGTGGCAGCATCAGTCTGGGTATAAAAATGAGGTTCCAGGCCTTACAACATTTTACAGGCAGGTTACCGCTGGTAGAATGGAAGAATGAAAATATGACGATTCCTGAGGGATCGGATACAAATAAAGCTATCCAGCGCGGCGTTTTGCAGGGGGTAGCATATGAAGTGGAGGGTTTTATTGCCCAACAGTTTCAAAAAGACAATAAAGTGAAAGTGCTGATTACAGGTGGCGATGCGGCCTTTTTTATGAATCAATTAAAAGATTGTAAATTTGCAGATCAGGTTCAGCACGAACCTTACTTAGTATTAAAAGGATTAAATGAAGTCATTGCATTTGAATATGTACAAAAAAATTAGTTGTATCACCGCCGTTATGGTTGTGCTTACCTGCATTACAGTAAAAGCCCAGGTTACCACACAGTCACCTTATTCAAAATTTGGTGTTGGAAATATTAAAGGGATAGCCTTGCCACAGTTTAGAGCTATGGGGGGTATTTCTACCGGTGTATACAAGCCAAATGGTTATAGCAATGTAAATATGCAAAATCCTGCATCTTATCCGGGAATTAACCTGACCACTGTTGATATAGGTATTGCTGGTGGATTTACAACACTGAAAACTGGTGAGGTCTCTGAAAACAGCTTTAACTCCACCCTTACTCACATGATGATCGGTGTGCCAGTAAGTAGCCGCTCTGCCTTGACTTTTGGTGTGGCACCTTATACTGAACTGGGTTACCAGATTGAGAACAGGGTTACCCTAAGCAATGGTGCTAACTCTGCAAGCCAGGATGCCAATTACATTTATACGGGCGAAGGTGGCATCAACAAGGCGCATATTGGTTACGGCTACCGTTTTGGCAAAGGCTTAAAATTAGGTGGTAATGTAGAATACCTTTTTGGTAACCTGTTGAACTCACGTTCTACTGAATTAGTAGCGCCAGATTCTGTAGGTAGCAGTAACAGCATTAACTCCCGTATGCAGACAAAAAATAGCATAGGTGGTTTTAGTTTCTCTTATGGTATTCAATATGATATTGCTTTAAACAGTAAAACATCTCTTGTTTTAGGTTACTCTGGCTCTGCAGCTTCTACTGTAGCGTCTACAAAGTCTTCGGTAGTTACACAATACTTCAAAAATTCTTTAGGTGAAGAACAGCCTGCTATAGATACATTGGTTAATGTTGACGGTGCTGAATCGAACTTTAAATTACCATTGATACATAACTTTGGTTTCACCATTCAGAAAGATAATAAATGGTTAATCGGTGCTGATTACCGCATGGGTAAGTGGTCTGAAAGCAGTCTTAATGGTGAAAGTTTAGGCTTACAAGATACCCATGGTTATTCTGTAGGTGCTCAAATTACACCGGATATCAATTCCATAGGTAGCTACTGGAACAGGGTAGATTACCGTATTGGTTATACCTATGATAAAACTTATGTTCAGGTAAACAACCAGGATGTGAAACAAATGGCCATTACTTTTGGATTTGGATTGCCACTGGCACGTTCAATGAGTGGTCTTTCGTTTTATAAAATGAACTTTACAACGGAGATTGGTAAAAGAGGAAACATCAACAACGGATTGGTTCAGGAAAACTTTGTGAATTTCAGTTTTGGCTTTACGCTGAATGATAAATGGTTCAGGAAGTTTAAATTCGATTAACATGAACAGGCGCAGTATACAATTTTGTTACGCTATACTATGCGCTATGCCGCTTTTTTTGAGTGCCTGTAGTGAAGATGACCTTAAAAAAGCGGCAGCTATATCTGCCAGTAAAGTTACCTTTACCAGAGACCGGTCGCTCGGTGTAGAAGTTATCTACAGCGATTCTGCCAAGGTAAAAGCCAAAGGCTTTGCACCGGTACTCGATAAAATGAGTCCTAAAGATGGTAACACATACCAGGAGATGCCCAAAGGGGTAGCCATAGATTTCTATGGTGACCTGCTGGTAAAAACCGGCAGCATCAAGTCTGATTATGCCATCATGAAGGATACCGAACAACTTACGATTTTTAGAAAGAATGTGGTGGTGGTTACGGATAACATGACCTTTACCACTGATGAGCTGACCTGGGATCAAAAGGAAAAGAAGTTTTTCTCCCCTAAAGGAGTAGTAACAAGACCTGATGGCTCTTTTGTAGATGCCATTAACTTTTCTGCCCCCCAGGATTTCAGTACCACCACCTTCGAACAGGGCTTTGGGGAGACATATATTAAAGGTGATTTAAGCCAGCAATAGTTAAAATATTGTCGGGTTATTTCCTTAATTTATAAATACTTATTCAAAAAGCTTTTTAAATTTTCTTTTTTTCGCAAAAGTTGTATCTTGCGCCTCTTAAAAAAATATAAAATAATTATTATGGGTTTAATGACATTTTTGCGTAATCGTGCGGGCTATATCCTTATAGGCTTTATTGGTTTTGCAATTGTTGCATTTTTGTTGGGCGACGCAATTAACGTAGGTAAGCCATTTTGGGCTGAATCTCAAAAAGTAGTTGGATCTGTAGATGGTGAAAACATCGACATTGACACTTTCGGAAAAAAGGTAGAACAGAGCGAAGCGCAAATGAAACAGCAATACGGCGGTAGTTCAAACCCTCAGATGCAGGCGATGGCTGTAGAAAATGTGTGGAATGGTGAAATCGCAGGTATTCTTTTAAATAAAGAATATAGCCGTTTAGGCTTAGCAGTTTCTGGTGATGAGTTGTTTGACCTTTTACAAGGTAAAAAACCTAGCCCGCTAATTGTTCAATATTTTGGCAATCCTCAAACAGGACAGGTTGACCGTGCTGCTGTTATTGCAAGTTTAAAACAACAAAATACTAATCCTCAGCTTAAAGAGCAATGGGATTTATTGCAACTAGAAATTGAAAAACAAGCTTTACAAGAGAAATACGGTAACATGATTAAAAATTCTGTTTACGTAACTTCTTTAGAAGCTAACGACGAATACATGAATAGAAACAAACTGGCTAACTTCAACTATGTGAATTTAGACTATGCTTCTATTGCTGATGCTACTTTGAAATTGTCTGAATCAGATTATTCTGATTATTACAATGAAAACAAAAAACGTTTTGACAATCCTATTGAAACAAGGACTTTCGAATACGTTTCTTTCCCTGTTAATCCGACAAAAGAAGATACTGCAGCGATCAAAACACAAATCAATAAGTTAGCAGCTGATTTCAAAACTGCTAAAAACGATTCCTTGTTCGCTTCAATTAACTCTGACGTTAAAGTTCCTTATACTTATATCACCAAAGGTCAACTTGATCCTGCTGTAGATTCAGTAGTCTTCAATTTGCCTGCTGGAAGTTTTTACGGACCGGTATTATCTGGAAACTCTTACAAACTGGTAAAAGTTGTTGATAGCCGTTTTTCGCCTGATTCTGTTAAAGCAAGTCATATCTTAATCGATGCTGCTAAAGTTGGTGGTGCTGATAAAGCGATGAAATTGGCTGACTCCCTAAAAACTTTGGTTCAGGGTGGTGCAAGTTTTGCAACATTAGCTGCAAAATACAGCGTTGATGGATCGAAAGATAAAGGTGGCGATTTAGGTACTTTTAGCCGCGGCCAAATGGTTGCTGAATTTGAAAATGCAGCCTTTAACGGTGCTGTTGGAGATCTTAAAGTGGTACGCTCACAATTCGGTGTTCACTTAATCAAAATTGAAAAACAAGTAGGTTCTTCAAAAGTGGTTAAGCTAGCTTACATTGAGAAAAACCTTAACCCTAGCAGCAAAACTAAAGATGCTGCTTATAAAAAAGCAACTAACTTCTTAAGTGGCTTAAAAGGTGATAACTTCAACACCCTTGCACAGAAAAATGGTTATACTGTTGCTGTAGCTGATAAAATTGGTGCAAGCCAAGGTTATGCTCCAGGATTAGATAATCCTCGTCCTTTAATTAAAGATGCTTATGCAGCTGAAAAAGGCGATGTGTTAGAGCAGGTTTATACCATGGAGAATGCTTACGTAGTTGCTCGCTTAACGGACATCAAGCCAAAAGGTTTATTGCCATTGGCAGCTGTTAAAAAAGATATCGAGCCGATGGTTCGTCAGGCTGTAAAAGCAAAAATGCTGACTGAAAAGTTAAACAGTGCTTTAAATGGTGCATCAAACATCAATCAGGTAGCTCAAAAAGTGGGTAAGCCTCTTGAAACTGCAGAAAATATTGTATTTGCTAACCCTGTACTTTCAGGTGTTGGTCAGGAAAACAAACTTATTGGATCTGTTTTCGGATCATCAGTAGGAAAACTTTCTAAACCTGTTGCAGGTGAACGTGGTGTTTATGCTTTTAGTGTAAAAGGATTCAGTAATCCTGCTGCCTTAGCTAATACCTACAAGCAAAAAGAAACAATGTTATTGACCTTGTCGCAACGCTCTTTAGGTGCTGCTTTCCAGGCATTAATGGATAAAAGTGAGATAAAAGACAATAGGGTGAAATTCTATTAATCTTATTTTATGTAATTTTGTAACCGGAAGCAAACCAGCTTCCGGTTTTTTTATTTAAGGACAATGGATATTCAGGAAAATTTCTTTAATAAAGTAGCTGCCAGTGGGTTGGTTACCTTGAACCTTGAGGAATATTATCCTAAAGGGGAGCGTATAGTATATGATATCAAAGAGAATCTTTTTCATGGACTAATTTTGCGCGAAAAAGATTTCCGGGAATTTATCAAGACGCACGACTGGGCTCAATACCAGGACAAAAATGTAGCCATCATCTGTTCTGCAGACGCTATTGTGCCTACATGGGCTTATATGCTCTTGTCTAACCGCATGACGACCTATGCCAATGAAGTGGTATTTGGTACCCTCGAAGTACTGGAAGCTGTATTGTTTAGCAAAGCTTTGGCTAAAATTGATATTGCTGCCTTTGCTAATGAAAGAGTCGTAGTAAAAGGATGTGGCGATATTGATGTGCCAATAGCTGCTTATGTAGAGCTCACCAACCTGCTGAGTCCTGTAGTAAAGAGCATTATGTATGGTGAGCCTTGTTCTACGGTTCCTGTATTTAAGCGTAAGGATTAATGATTTTGGACGGCTTTTTGCAAAGCTCCCGTATGAGATATACTTTGTTGTTTGTCGTATTCTCGATTTTATTTGCATGTAGCGCATCTGCTCAGGAGCTGCCCTTAAAAAAAGAACCTGTATTTCAGCCCGGCGAAGTGCTGGAATATAAGCTGAAGTATGGCTTTATTACCGCTGCCGAAGCTACTATTAAAGTGTTGAATACAGACCAGAAGTTTAACGGAAAGCCTACTTACAGACTGAATGTTGATGCGCAGACCTCTGGGAGTTTTGATGTTTTTTATAAGATAAGGGACCGCTATGATTCCTATATTGATAAGGACACTTTAACACCTTATTTTTACCAGGAGAATGTGCGCGAGGGCGGTTATAGAAGAGAAGATAAAGCAAGGTTTACCCAAAGTACCCGCAAGGTAGTTTCTAACCGTGGCAATTTTACCGGGCCTACGCACCAGACCTTTGATTTGGTTTCTGCTTATTATTTTGCACGAAGCCTTGACATCACTAAAATGAAAATTGGTGATAAGTTCGCTTTGAATTATTTTCTGGGCGATGAGATCAGTCAGCTACAGATTGAATTTATTGGCAGGGAAACCGTAAAGACTAAACTTGGTACCATCAGGTGTTTGAAATTCAGCCCTTCTATTCAGCCAGGAAGGATTTTTAGAAAAGACAGCAGATTATACCTCTGGATTACTGATGATGGCAACAGAGTGCCTGTAAAAGCCCAGGTAGAGATTCTGGTTGGTGCAGTGACCATGGAAATAAAATCAGCCGCCGGATTAAAATATCCGCTGGCTATAATTAAAAAATAAAAATGATAGAAGTACAAAACACCCTGTTGCATGAAGATTTAATCCGCGAGAACTTTGTGTGTAATTTAAATAAATGTAAAGGGATTTGTTGTGTGGAAGGCGATGCTGGTGCACCTTTAGAACATGCTGAAAAGGCAATCCTTGAAGAAATATATCCAAAAATTAAACACCTGCTGGCCCCACGCGGTATTGCTGCTATTGAAGAATACGGTACTTCTGTGATAGATGCAGATGGCGATTTAACCACGCCATGTGTAGAGGGCAACAAAGAATGTGCTTATGTAACGTTTGAAGATGGCATTACAAAATGTGCTATTGAAAAGGCCCATGAGCAAGGTATTGTAGACTGGCAGAAACCTATTTCTTGCCACCTCTATCCAATCAGAATTACCCAATATCCAGAATTTGATGTTTTAAATTACGATCGATGGAGTATTTGCAGTGATGCCTGTACCTTTGGCCGTGAGCTGAAAGTGCCGGTATACCAATTTTTAAAAGGACCACTGATTAGAAAATATGGCGCTGAATGGTATAAAGAACTCGAAGATACTGTAGCTTTATAAATAATCTATTAACCTCTAACTCTTATAATTTGAAAGGAATAATTTTAGCAGGCGGAAGTGGCACAAGGTTGCACCCGTTAACCTTGGTCATGAGTAAGCAAATGATGCCGGTTTATGATAAGCCGATGATCTATTACCCATTGTCAACCTTGATGCTTGCCGGGATCAACGAAATACTGATCATCTCTACCCCACACGATCTCCCTAACTTCCAGAAACTTTTAGGTGATGGCTCTAGCCTTGGTTGTAAGTTCAGCTACGCTGTACAGGAAAAACCAAATGGACTGGCACAAGCTTTTGTCATTGGTGCTGATTTTATTGGTGATGATAAAGTTGCCCTTGTATTAGGTGATAACATTTTTTATGGTGATGGCATGTCTAAATTACTGCAAAGTAGTTCAGATCCTGAAGGTGGCGTTGTTTTCGCTTACCAGGTGGCAGATCCGGAACGTTATGGTGTGGTTGAGTTCGACGGCGATAATAAAGCGATCTCCATTGAAGAAAAGCCTGTACAGCCTAAATCAGACTATGCTGTGCCTGGACTTTATTTCTATGACAACAGTGTAGTAGAAATTGCTAAAAATATTCAGCTTTCACCACGTGGGGAGTATGAAATTACTGATGTGAACAAAGTATACCTGGAAATGGGTAAACTTAAAGTAGGTGTATTGAGCAGGGGTACTGCCTGGTTGGATACAGGGACTTTTGCTTCTTTAATGCAGGCAGGTCAATTTGTAGAAGTTATTGAAGAACGCCAGGGTTTAAAAATTGGCTGTATTGAAGAGGTAGCCTATAGAATGGGTTACATCGACAAAGAACAATTGAGAAAGGTTGCTACGCCATTGGTAAAAAGTGGCTATGGAGCTTACCTATTGAAAATGATTAAATAACAAAAAGAACAATAATTAAAAAGATCCTGTATCATGAAGAATGGTACAGGATCTTTCTGTTTCAGGCACCTGATCAACAAGTAATATTTACCTAATCGGTGCGCAGGTATTGACAGGGCATTAACAGGGCCTTCAGTTATCAATCGATATAGGAAGGCCCTACGAAGGCCCTACCAATGCCCTCTGAACGCTATGGAAACTATAAGTTGCAGTATAACTTTAAACTAGTTGTAAATCCTTAATAACTAATAGTTTTTATAGCTGTTTTCGGGGGTTAATTCCATAAAAAAAGAGGCTGCATCAAAAAATGATACAGCCTCTTTTGTGTATAAGGTATTTTAACTTATGATTTCTTAGCTGCTTGCATAGGGTTCAATCCTGTTGATTGGCCTCTTACAGCGCCACCAGCTTTTTGTTTAAACAACTGGAATTTGCTAGGCTGCGCACTGCCACCCCAGGTATTGTTAGTTTCATCAATATCTGCAGTTTCACGCATAGGATCTAATTTGATAGCTGTTACTTCTTTGTCTTCCACATAGAACTTAGAAGCATTGTTTTCGTTCAGTCTCCAGATTTGTGCAGGAATACGGTCTATCTTCTTAGTGCCATCAGCATAAGTAAATTCTACAATGATTGGCATTACTAAACCTCCTTTATTGCTGAAAGATAATTCATAGTAAAACTTATTAGCGTATTTTCCCTGTTCAGCAGCAGGCAGGTTTTCCACCATTGGTTTACTTTCCTGTTTACGCGCTGTGGTATCTACCTTTTCTAAGCCACGTGCATATCTCCAATAGAAATCCCTTGTTTTAAGGTCTTTATCAGTATAAAAGCTAATGTTTTTGTCGTTCTTATTTCTAATTTTTGAAATGTCTTCAAAGGCATTCACTGCAGGTGCATCAACTTTCACGGTCATTTGTCTGGATCCAAGTTTAGCATTGAAATCTGCTTTGGCAAATTTCACCGAATCCAGGGAAATGTCGCAGGCATCAGTTCCATAGAACCATCCTCTCCAGAACCAATCTAAATCTTCACCACTTGCATCTTCCATTGTTCTGAAGAAATCTGCTGGAGTAGGGTGTTTAAAAGCCCATCTGGTCGCATATTCTTTAAACGCATAGTCAAATAACTCACGGCCCATAATGGTTTCCCTTAAGATATTTAAGGCCGTTGCAGGCTTAGAATAAGCGTTAGGACCAAAACGAACAATGTTTTCAGAGTTTGTCATTACCGGCTCCAATTGGTCTTTCGGTAATTTCATGTAATCTATAATGGTATATGCAGCCCCTTTTTTAGTAGGGAACTTATTATCCCAAAGTTCTTCTGTAATATATTCCATGAAAGAGTTCAAACCCTCATCCATCCATGTCCACTGGCGCTCATCGCTGTTGATGATCATTGGGAAGAAGTTATGACCTACCTCATGAATAATTACCCCTAACATTCCATTTTTGCTGGATTCACTATAAGTACCATCTTTTTCAGTACGGCCATAGTTAAAGCAGATCATTGGGTATTCCATTCCATTAGCAGCCTCAATACTTTGTGCTACTGGGTAGGTATAAGGAATAGTGAAGTCTGAGTAAGTTTTGATGGTATGGGCAATGGCTTTGGTAGAAAACGGACGGTATAAACCGTAAGCTTCCTTACCATAAAAGCTCATACACATGACTGATTTACCTTCAATAGGCTGTGCCATGGCATCCCAAACGAATTTACGAGAAGAAGTCCATGCAAAGTCCCTTACATCATTGGCATTAAATACCCATGTTTTGGTAGCAATGCTTTTCTTGGTTTCTGCTTTTTTAGCCTCATCCAGTGTTACAATTTCAATAGGCTCTGTAGCCGATTTAGATTTGTTGTACCTGTCTAACTGTCCAGCAGTTAACACTTTATCATAGTTAACACATTCTCCTGTAGAGGCAACCATATGGTCTGCAGGTACTGTCATTTGTACTTTAAAGTTACCAAAAGTAAGGGCGAACTCTCCGCGACCTGTAAATTGGTGATTTTGCCAGCCCTGGAAATCACTGTACACACATAAACGTGGGTACCATTGTGCCATGGTAAAAATATGGTTCCCATCTTCAGGAAAAAACTCGTAACCACCACGGCCACCAATAGTCATCCTGTCGGCAATGTTATAATTCCAGTCAACTTTGAAAACAAAAGTCTGTCCAGATTTCAAAGGTGCAGGGATTTCTACACGCATCATGGTTTTATTGATGGTGTATTTTAGGGCTTTACCTTGTGCATCAGTCAGCTTGGTGATTTTGACACCATAACCATTATCAGCAGTGCTTTGTTGTGCTTTATCAAGCATAGCCGTCGTTGCACGCTCAGGGAGGGTAGAGCTGCTCTGGTAATTGGCATTGTTGATGTTGTTGTGTTGATTTTCATCAAGTTGCAACCATACATAGGTCAGTACATCAGGAGAGTTATTGATGTAGGTAACCGTTTCTGAACCTGTAAGCTTTAGGTTTTTTTCATCAAGGGTACATTTAATATCATAATCTGCACGCTGCTGCCAATATTTTACACCGGGAGCACCACTTGCTGTTCTTTGTTCATTTGGCGTAGTAAGGATGGTGCCCAGTTGCTCAAATTTATTTCCATGGTTGCTTTCTGGGTTGTTCTTTATGTTCTGAGCATTGGCAATGCCCATTGAAGAGCCCAGGAAGACAAAAAAAGTAAAGATTTTCTTCATTTATAGCTTATTAGAGGATTTAGAATTAATTTGCAGCTCCTTGGAAGAAGATGCGAATATAAATTTAGGCGTTTTTTTTGCAAAGTGAAATAAAGTTTACAGCTATGTCGATATTAATCAGTCAATCTCTATTATTTTGTTACTTTCTACTAGGGATTTTCCCTTTACCAGTAAAAGAAGGTGTTCCTGTTTTTAACAACAGGCATCCTTTACACCTGAGCAGTATGGAACTCAATTATACGACAAAGGGAGGAACATTGGAAATTAGTTGCCGGTTGTTTACCGACGACCTGGAAGATGCCTTAAGGAAACAATTTAAAGTGCCGGCAGATCTTTCAGCACCAGCAAAGCATAAAGCAATGGATGAGTTATTGAAAAAGTACATAGCCATGCATGTGCAGCTAAAGGCGAACGAAAAAGCACTTCCTTTAAATTATTTAGGCTTTGAGAAAGATAGAGAGGCTATTGTTGTTTATATAGAATCTGCAACGGTTAAAGGACTCAAAAAGTTGGAAATTCAGAACAGTTTAATGTATGATGTGTTTGATGATCAGGGAAATATCATGCATATGATTTATAATGGAGCAAGGAAAAGCACTAAATTGGATTACCCGGATCGTAATGCGGTTATTCTGAATTTGTAACATTAAGCTTTATTACGATCTGCCTCTTTATACCTTTAATAAAAAACATTTTCAGTTTATTCCTGGAATTCGTTTGATTTAAAAATTCATAAAATTCACCATTCATAAAAATGAATCAGCATTTAAAGAAACTTTACGAACTTTCAACCGCACCCAGTCGCATTATTATAGGCTTAATGTCTGGTACTTCTTTAGACGGTTTAGATATTGCCCTTTGCCGTATTCATGGTTCAGGTTTATCTACCAGTACAGAGCTGCTTCATTTTACCACTGTTCCTTATGAGCCTGAATTTAAAAAGGAACTGAAATCGATATCATTTAAGGCCCGTGTTGACTTGCAAAAAGTAACCTTGTTAAATGCTTACATTGGCACTTACCATGGAGAGCTTATTTTAAAGTGCCTTCAGGAATGGGATTTTGCTGCTGAAGACGTAGCTGTTATTGCCAGCCATGGGCAAACCATTTATCATGCGCCTAAAACCAAACATCATTTAGCAGAATGGCCAAATGCTACTTTGCAGATTGGTGATGGAGATCACCTGGCTGTAAAAACAGGGATCATTACCCTCAGCGATTTTAGACAAAAACATGTGGCTGCAGGAGGGGAGGGAGCACCATTAGCGGTTTATGGAGATTACCTTATTTTTTCGAGCCCAGTTGAAAATCGCATTTTATTAAATATAGGAGGAATTGCCAACTTTACCTACCTTCCTTCAGGAAGAAATGCTGAACTCGTATTTTCTACTGATGTAGGACCTGGCAATACGATGATGGATCAGTATGTACAATTGCACTATCCTGGAAAACAGTATGATGAAAATGCGGCTTTAGCTACTGCAGGTAGTGTAAACCAAGGATTATTAGCGGCTTTATTAAACCATAACTTTTTTGATTTACCATTCCCTAAAACAACAGGACCTGAATTATTTAATTTACTGTATTTAAGCGAGGCATTAAGTGTTTCTAATAATGAAGGGTTAACCAATGAAGATATTTTAGCTACCCTGTGTGAGTTTACTGCAACCAGTATAGTGAATGCCATTAACCGTTCCATGGGCGGACTTCAGGATTTTGAAATCTACATGAGTGGAGGGGGAATGCATAACCCTTTGCTGGTAAAGAAAATAGGGGAAAAATTAAACAAAACCTTGAAGGATACTAAGGAACTAGAGATAGATCCAGATGCCAAGGAAGCGGTGTTGTTTGCACTTTTAGCGAATGAGTGTCTAACAGGAGGGCGACTTGATTTCGGAAGTCGCCCTGGTCTGCCAGCTGTATTAATGGGTAAAATAAGTCTGCCGACTTAAATTGCCTGTGTTTCTGTTTTAAGCCAGTTGTTTTCTTCTTCAGTTAAGAAAGGACTTAACTTTTCGAAAACCATCGCATTATAGTTGTTTAACCAGGTGATTTCACTTTGTTCTAAAAGTTCTTTCTTAACGATGGTGGTATTGATTGGCGCTATGGTTAAGGCCTCGAAAGCATAGAAATCACCAAATTCAGTAGCTGAATCGGCAATGGTATGGACTAAGTTTTCAATCCTGATGCCATGCTTTCCCGGGCGATAAATTCCAGGTTCAATCGAAGTAATCATTCCTAACTCAATAGCAACGGGGTTATTGGTAGGGTTGAATACCTGGGGACCTTCGTGCACGTTTAAGAAATAACCTACACCGTGTCCGGTTCCATGCCCATAGTTAATTCCATTTTCCCAAATTGGTCTCCTGGTTATAGCATCAATTTGGTAACCACAGGTGCCTTGCGGAAAACGCAGTTTGCAGCCATCAATCATACCCTTCAAAACTAAAGTATAATCAATACATTCTTCTTCTGTGTTTTTTCCTAAAGAAATTGTACGGGTAACATCTGTTGTTCCATAAAAATACTGACCTCCAGAATCTACCAGGAATAAGCTTTCCGGTTGAAGTGTTGCATCACTTTCAGCAGAAGCAGAATAATGTGGCAAAGCACCGTGTGCCTTATATGCGCTAATAGTTGTAAAACTATCACCCACAAAGCCCTCTTGTTCTTCTCTGTAACTCCGTAATTTAGCAGCCGCAGAAAGTTCTGTAATTTTTATTTTGCCTATATTTTCTACAATCCATTTAAAGAAACGGGTAAGGGCCACACCATCTTTCACCATGGCAGTCCTGGTGTTTGCCAGTTCAGTATTGTTCTTTACTGCTTTTAAAATAGTAGAAGGATTGGTTTCTTTAATCACTTTTACACTTGCCGGCAATACTTTTAAATAAGCAAAGCAGTTTCTTTTTGGATCGATAAAGATGGAGCTGTTTTCCGGTAAACGTGATAAAGCTGTTTCTATTTCCTCATAAGGTAAAACCTCTACACCATTCTTTAATAAAGCTTGTTTTTCTGCTTCGGTTAATTTAGAAGGATTGATGAATAATTTAGCGTGATCCTGGCTGATCAATGCAAAGCTCAGCACTACCGGATTATAATTCACATCTTTTCCACGAATGTTAAATAACCAGGCTATATCGTCCAAAGAAGAAACCAAATGGTACTCTGCCTGAAAACTGCTAAGTGCTTTTCTTACTTCTGCTAGTTTTGAACTGACCGATTGACCAATATGCTGTTCTTCAATTAAGAAGGCAGGATCGGTCGGTAGAGATGGTCTGTCCTCCCAAATAGGGTTTAAATAATCTTTATGAGTTAAGGTAATACCTTTATTTGACAGGTTTTTAGTTAACAGGTCACCAGAAAGGATCGATAATAACTTTTCATCCGAAGCAACAGTGCTTCCCGCAGGTAAAGTTTCACCAAGCCAGTTGATATATTCGGGCATGTGCTGCACTTTTAATTTAACTAATTCAAAGCCGCTGCCAGCAAGTTGTTCCGCTGCCTGTTCAAAATACCTTGAATCAGTCCATAAGCCTGCAAAATCATGGGTAATTACCAAAGTACCCGCAGAGCCTCTAAAGCCAGACGCAAAAGGAATACATTTATAATGTTTGGGCAAATACTCACTCATGTGCGGATCTGCAGAAGGAATAAGATAAGCATGGACATTATCTGCTTTCATTTGTTCACGGATAGCGCTTAGTTTTTCTATATATGTCATTTCATGAAGTTAATTGTTGTAGCGCAAAGTTACAAAATTATAAAGATGATGATCGTGCCTCATTGCCACTCACAATATTGGTGTACCTGGATTTTAGGTCTATAAATGGTTTTTCTAAAAATTCGAAAGAGCAGGCTGAAATACCAATAACAAGGGTTAAAACTAATGGGTAAATCATTGGCGCAGGAAAGGTGCTCAAATAAAGATAGGTTTTTACTGCGATAACAATTGCAATGGGGTGATACATATAGAGGCCGTATGAAATTTTGCCCAGGTAATTGGTCCATTTATTTTCCATGGAGAAAATCCGCTGTTGATTAGCTGCAAAGTTGACGATGATGATGCCAAATAGGATGGCGTAAAATTCATAATGTAAATAAGGAAGATGAAAACCTATCATTAAAAGGAAAATCGTTAGCGATAATATTATCCATTGCAGCTGTTTGCTAAAGATGAAAGCTCGTAGACGCTGTGTTAATGGGGTGTTTTTATCAATCAGTAAAGCAAACAGGCCTCCGATGGCCATGCAGTCAAGCGGGGTAGATTCCCAGAATTTTTTGGCGATGTCAAAGAATTGAGTTTTAGGCGATAATGTTAATCCTGCTTTAATTAATAAGTAAGAGAAAATCACCGTTAACATTAATGCCAGCCGACGCGGAAATCTTTTAATTAAAACAGGCCAGATCAGGTAAAATTGTTCTTCCGTGCCAATGGACCAGGTATGAGAAACATAAGGGATGGGCGGAAAAACTTTAAACACAAGGTTAGGTAGAAAAAAAACGTATAACAGAAATTTTGGATAGAAATAGGTGTCTGTGGGCTTGTGCAAGCTCTTGATGTCAAAGAATTCGAGTTGAGGCAAAATAAAGAAGGCAAGAAAGACAATTAAAAAGTATAAAGGCCAGATCTTTAATAGTCGCCTGATGTAAAAGTTTTTGATGTTGATGGTGTTGGTTACCTCTTTTTCTTTGAATAACAAATAAGAAATTAAGAAACCACTTAATACAAAAAACAAGACCACGCCAAGTTTACCAATGAGTTTAATGACCTCATGATTCCATCCGTTTTCTAGCTGATATAATGCTTTAAATTGTTCAGTATGATGAATAATCACCAGAAAAGCTGCAATGAAACGTAGTGCATTTAGATTTTTAAAATACACTTTATGTGCTGCCTTTATATCCATTCGTTAAGGACTAAGGATGGTTAAAAACTTAGCTAAATTAATAGTTTTGTTTTGAAATGGAGTCGTATTTGTTGTAATCTTTAATAATAAACTGCACGATTTCTTGAACGGTATTTTGCCGTTATACATTTTGATTATTAAAAAACGACCGTTTTTTGGAACTATTCAGTACCTTGTCAGGGATTGCGAACTTACAAACAAGCCTAAGGCAAATTAGCTAAGGCACTACCATTTTTGAATGAATAAAATATTCCCGAGTAACATCTTTCAAGCCTTACTACTTCTTTTTATTGGTCTTGTCACTGCAACACCTGTTATCTTCATCACTCAAACATACTATAGTCACTTATCTGCTGATATAACAGGAAGCATTATGTTCATTGTGCTTTGCATTGCTATTATATGCGTCGCCAAAGTGATTAACTCAAAACGAAAAGTAGATATTAACTATGGGTTCGCACTTCCAATAAAGTCTCCAAAGTTTATTGCACTAACAGTTTTAATAATCCTGATTTTTCAGGCAGGGATTAATGCTCCATTCACTAATGTACTAAGCTTTTACCTAAACGGTAAATCCACTTTCAGCAATCCCTTTAGTCAAATGCCTTTATTCTTGGGAGCTATTCTCTTAGCGCCTCTTTTTGAAGAACTCATATTTAGAGGCACAATATTGAAGGGCTTTTTAACGAAATACACTCCTGCAATATCAATTATTCTTTCCGGTGTCCTTTTTTGTGCGATTCATATTCAGCCGGTTCAGCTATTTGGGGCACTCTTTTTCGGCATTCTATCAGGATGGATTTATTACAAAACAGAAAGCTTAGGTCTTTGCATTTTGCTCCATTTCCTGTCTAATTTTTCCAGTCAGCTTATCTCTTATACCTTGTTTAAGACCAATCTATCTGGCAATATTTTGTTACCTAATATCTATGGTCCCTACACTTTCTTTGTGATCGGGGTCAGTGTGTTGGTACTTTCATATTTAATATTTAAGGTAGCTAAGAATTTGACACACTCCAAATCCGCTAAGACGACACTTCTTTTTATTGCTGATTAATATCATTTAAAGGCGTTTATACTACCTACATCATTAAACCCTCGTGGCTGTTGCAGAAGGGGAATGTTCTTTGAAACGTTGATTCATCAGATCTTTTATTCAGCCATTAGGACAACTGGTACTGATTAACTGGATTAGCGGAAAATGCAAGTAAGTGCCGCCATAAGGTGTTTATGATGGCTTCAAAGA
>NZ_JAZQPU010000396.1:0-1700 GCF_045628745.1 Pedobacter sp. | reverse complement strand
AAAAATGCTGTACGACAATGGTCAGCTGCTGAGCCTTTATGCCGAAGCTTACCAATGCTCTAGACTACCTTTATTTAAAGAAGTGGCCATAGAAACCATAGGCTGGCTAAAAAGAGAAATGATTTCTCCGGAAGGCTTATTTTATGCTGCGCTTGATGCAGATAGCGAAGGGGTAGAGGGTAAGTTTTATGTTTGGTCGGCAGACGAGTTTGAAGTATTAACTGAAGGCGATCATCAGCTTTTAGCTAAATATTACCATGTTAGCGAAGAAGGAAATTGGGAAGAGGAGCAAACGAACATCCTTTTTAGGCGTGTTACGGATGAAGAATTTGCTCAAAAGGAAGGTTTGGCGCTTGAAGACCTGCAGATGAAAGTAAAAATGGCTAAAGAAAAGCTGTTGCAACATCGGAGTGCAAGGGTGCGCCCCGGCTTGGATGATAAATGCCTTACGGCATGGAATGCCATGATGATTAAGGGACTTGCCGAAAGTGCCGGTATCTTTGCTGAGCAGGAATACCTGGAGCTGGCCAAAAAAGCCGCTCAATTTATTTTATCTGATTTAAGGACTGAAAACGGTGGTTTATACCGTAATTATAAAAATGGCAAGGCAAGCATTGCGGGTTTCTTAGATGATTATGCCTTTTTTATTGATGCTTTAATTGCCTTATACCAGGCAGATTTTAACGAATACTGGTTGCTGGAAGCTAAAAAGCTAACCGACCTGGTGCTCGCAGATTTCAATGACCCTCACAGTCCTATGTTGTTTTATACCAGTGCCAGCAGCGAAGCTTTAATTGCCCGCAAGCATGAAATTATGGATAATGTTATTCCTTCATCTAATTCTGCAATGGCACAAAACCTGCATACCCTGGGTTTATTGTTTGATGAGCAAAGTTACCTTTTCAAAGCATCGGCCATGTTGGCTGCGGTAAAACCACAGTTGAAAACCTATGGCTCGGCCTATTCTAACTGGGCCATACAAATGCTAAATGAAGTGTTCAGTACCAATGAAATTGCTATTGCCGGCAACGGCTTTGCAGAAATGGTTAAGGAGTTGAATAACAACTATATTCCAAATAAAATTACAATTGCAGGAACAAATTCTTCACTCCCTTTGTTAAAAGATAAGCAAAGCATAGAAACAAAAATATATATTTGCCGAAATAATGCATGTCAGCTGCCTGTAAACACAGTTGAGGAGGCACTAAAATTAATAAATTAAATTAGATTCTAATGAGTATTAAACCTAATACAGTAGTTTCCTTAACGTATGAGTTGCATACGACTAACGAAGAAGGACAACAAGTTTTTGTAGAAAAAGCCGATGAGCAAAATGCATTAGTTTTTTTATATGGTGCAGGTATGATGTTGCCAAAATTTGAAGAGCATTTACTTGGTTTAAATGTTGGTGATGAGTACAGCTTTGAGCTTTCTGCAGCAGATGGTTACGGTGAAATCGATCCGGGAGCTTTTGCAGATTTACCTAAAGATATGTTCAAAGAAGTCGATCTTCCAAATGTTGGAGATATTATTCCTTTGCAAGATAACCAGGGAAATCACTTCAGAGCTGGTGTTACTGCCGTTCATGAAGAAACTGTTTCTGTAGATTTAAACCACCCAATGGCTGGTAAAAACTTAATCTTTGCTGGTAGAATAATCTCAGAACGTGAAGCAACTGCTGACGAATTAAGTCACGGTCA
>NZ_JAZQPU010000395.1:0-2246 GCF_045628745.1 Pedobacter sp. | reverse complement strand
AATTTATCGTTCAGGCCTGCATAACGGGCAATACTGCATGCCTGCTCTCCATAAAAGCCATTCGGACCTGCATTGGCATTGCCCATAGCATCTGATGAACGTACTGCGGAGATGTCAAAGCTGATCATATTTGCATTTCTGATGATCGGCTCGGCTAAAGATATATCCGTTGCAAATTCTCCCAAACGATGGACATCGAAATATAGTTTATTCAACACCTTCAGGCTATCCTGGTTTACATAATAAGTTTGATAGCCTACATTGCTGAAATTAAATAGGTAATTTGGCTGGTGAAGAAATATTTTATTAAGGTAGCTGTCCGAACGGGCTGCAATGCCTACATGGTCATCTTCGTGTAAATCAAATTTATTGTCTACCACTACCAGGTCAACTTTTTGCTCCAGCCGCTCGTAAGCCATGTACTGTGCATAAGTGATATCCTGGCCGCCACCAATAATAACGGGTATGATATTCAGTTTAATCAATTCAGCAACCACCATTGTTACGGCAACATAAGTATCTGAAAGTGCTGCACCAGCTTTAATATTCCCTAAATCAAGAATACGGCTGTTGTAATTGCCCTCATGAAGGGTATAAAATTGTGACCTGAAATGGTCAGGCCCCAGCGCACAGCCGTTGTTATTTACCGCAGCACGATCGTCAAGCACCCCGAAAATGGCAATATCAAAAACATTTTCTACCAGTTCGGGAAAGTTATCGGTGTAAAAAGTGGCCTTCAATCCAAGCTGACTGCTTAAAAATCCTTGTTTCGGCGTAATTCCCTTAAGGTTTAAAGGAGAAAAAAAATCTGATAAGGACATAAAGTAATATAATCTATGGGCACAAATATCTATTTTTGAGCCCATACATTAATGAACATCCTAAAAATAATGAAATGATATTGGTTACCGGCGCTACTGGATTTCTAGGGGCTGAACTGATCCATCAACTCACCCGGCAGGGAATGCAGGTTACTGCCATCAAGCGGGAAAATTCTGTGATTCCGGCGCAACTACAGGGCAACACAAAAATCACCTGGGTTATAGCGGATATCAACGATCTGGCTACACTTGAAGATGCTTTTGAAGGCATTACCCAAGTGTATCACTGTGCGGCGCTGGTTTCTTTTAACCCTAAAGATAAAGCAGAATTGCTGCGGGTAAACATAGAAGGCACCAGTAATATTGTTCACCTCTGCCTCGATCTTCACATCAAATTGCTGTATGTAAGTTCTGTTGCCGCATTAGGCCTGGCAAAAAAAGGCAAAGAAATTTGCGAAGAAGACTTCTGGGTTTACGATGCCAATGTACACAGCTATGCCATTTCTAAGTATGAAGGTGAAATGGAAGTATGGCGGGGCATTTCCGAAGGTTTAAACGCCATCATTGTCAATCCATCTATCATTATTGGCGCCAATGCAGGTTTTAAAGGGAGCGGTGCTATTTTCGAACTCATCAAAAAAGGCTTATCCTATTACACCAGCGGTTCAACAGGTTTTGTAGATGTGCAGGATGTAGCATCGGCTATGGTTAAACTGATGGCCAGGGACATTAAACCTGCAAATGGTGAAAGCGGCGAGCGTTTTATTATCTCTGCGGAAAACTGCAGTTATAAAGATTTTTTTACTGCCATTGCTGAAGGCTTCAAAGTAAAGGCCCCTTCAAAAATGGCTACCCCTTTGATGCTGGGCATTGCCTGGCGTGCTGCAAAATTTGCCTCTCTATTTACGGGGAAACCTGCTGGCCTAACCCATGAAACAGCAAAGAGCAGCTTCAACAACAGCATTTATAGTAACGAAAAAATAAAAAAAACCATAGGTATGGAGTTTAAACCGCTGGCAGTGAGTATTGCCGAAGTTTGTGCTGCACTGGCCCTAAAGGTTTAATCATAAACGAGCATATGAGTACTAAAAACTTTTACATTATAGATTTCGACAGCACCTTTACGCAAGTAGAGGCTTTAGATGAACTGGCGCGAATTTCTTTAAAAAAGCACCCCGACAGAGAGCTTATTTATAAAAAAATTGAAGAGTATACTAATTTGGCTATGGAAGGGAAACTTTCTTTCAGTGAAAGTCTTGCCCAGCGCGTAAAATTATTAGAAGCTAACGAAGATCACCTGAAACAGCTGATCAAAATGCTCAAGAAAAAGGTGTCTAGCTCTTTCTCCCGCAATGCAGATTTCTTTAAGAAACATGCTGATGAAATATTGATCGTTTCTGGTGGTTTTAAAGAATTTATTACCCC
>NZ_JAZQPU010000394.1:0-10139 GCF_045628745.1 Pedobacter sp. | reverse complement strand
GACTATACGTACCAGTTGTTTGGAAAATGGAATCTGAGCTCCGGTATCAAATACAACAGTACACAAAGCCGGAACGATTTTGATTATTTCAACCGTGAAGGATCTTTTGTAACTGCCGTTCCGGAGAATTCCAATCATTTTATTTACACGGAAAGGACTGCTGCCGCATATACCAGCGTTAGTGGCATCTTTGGCAAATTGACTTTGCAGGGTGGGCTGCGCGGCGAATACACCCGGACCAGGGGCAATTCCCTGACGCTTAATTCCGTGAACGCGCGGAAGTATTTCAAGTTGTTCCCAACCGCATTTATTCAGTATAAGGTGGATGATGATAATCAATTGCAGCTCAATTATGCGTACCGCATTGAGCGCCCGGAATACAACCGCCTGAATCCGGCAAAGCGATTCTCTTCTCCATATAATGATTATGTTGGGAATCCGGCTTTACAACCTGCATTCGTACAGAATGTGGAGTTCAGTTACACCTACAAACAGGACTATAATGTTACGGCCTATTACAGTGCGACGCATGATTTGTTTTCGAACATCAATGTGCAGGATAATGAAACAAAAATTTACTCCGGGACACATGCCAACCTGGGATCGAGCGTGAATACGGGGATTCGTTTATCTTCCTCGTTTCATCCGTCTGGGTGGTGGGATATGAACGTAATTGCCGAAGGATACCGGCAGCAGGAAAAGTCGGCATTCCTGACGAGCAGTTATGATTTCCACCTGATATCCTATTATGCTTCATTGAACCAGTCTTTCACGATTGATGCAAAATCGGCTTTAAAAGCCGAGATCAGCGGAACGTTGACGGGGCCGGGCATTCAGGGTATCTACCGGGTGGATCACAGCTCTACTGTAGATGCGGGCATTAAGACCAATGTTTTACACGGTTTGGGTACACTGCGGCTGGCTGTGAACGATATTTTTAACACCAATAGCAATTATATTCGAATTAATTACCTGGATCAGCACAGCAGCTTCTTTCATCATGTAGAAAGCCGGAATGTGGGGTTAAGCTTTTCGTATCGCTTCGGTAAGAATGTAGCAGCTTCGCGGAGCAGGAGCACTGCCAGTGAAGAGGAGCGCAAGCGTGCACAATAGCTAGAGACACTGCCATAGCCTCATCTATGTGTTGAATTCGGATCCGGGAAGCCAGATCTTACCCATCAAGTAAGTTCTGGCTTCTCCACTGATGCGTACAGATCACCGTTGTTCTCACAGCAAAGTGTCCCCATCCGTTCTGACACCTGAAGGGCATTCAGCTTGTTTTGTTCAGTCTTACCGTCCAACAGAATCCTTAAAGGCAGCCGTTGAACTTGAAGTTAATAAGTTATAACTTCCTGTAAGTTATGCGATTGCAGATACAAATAACATACAATCTAAGAAAGATCTAGAAAAGTGTAGTTTTAGATGCTCATTTCAAATACCAGGGAATAATGATAACGCAGTTGCTACAAAAATTTTCCTTATAATCTTAAGTATCAATGTTAAATTAAAGTGCAGGATTGAACGCTTTCGATTTGCCACACTGTTCGAGATATTTCAAATTCTTTTACCTTTACATAAATAGTAACAAAGTTAATTGAATATGGAAAAGAGTGAGATTGATTCGATGGTTACAAACCCTATATCAAAAGGTGGAATATTTTTCTCTTGTCATGAAGACAAGCATAGGGTTACAGAATATTTTATACCTGAACATTTATTGGTTCATGTACATCAAGGGGAAATAATTGTACAGGAAGCTGATCGGACATATAGTATTACCAAAGGACAGACTGCTCTATTTGCAAGAAACCAACTTGCAAAATTCACAAAAGTACCGGATGGAGATGCTGCCTGTAAATCCATTACTTTTTTTTTCTATCAGTCATTTTTACAACAGCACTTTGATTCTAATAGACTACAAACTATAGCACATAAGGGTACCAAATTATTACAGTTTGGTCCGCATCCTTTGCTTAATAGCCTTTTTAATTCTGTTCTACCTTATTATGATTTTGCAGGTGAACTTTCAGAGAACCTAATTGCTATCAAATTAAATGAGGCGCTTACCATCTTACGTGAGATTAGTCACTCAGTAGACGATATTTTGAGAGATTTAAGTGAGCCAGGAAAACTTGATATCTCGGATTTTATGGATAAAAATTATGTATTTAATATTCCACTAAGAAGATTTGCCTACCTAACTGGCCGAAGCTTATCCACATTCAAAAGAGATTTTCAAAAGGCTTATTCAGTTCCACCGCAAAAATGGTTACATCAAAAGCGTTTAGAACAAGCCCATTACCTTATAGCGGAAAAAAAACATAAACCATCAGAAGTATACCTGCAGGTGGGATTTGAGAACCTTTCTCACTTTTCTGCATCGTTTAAAAAAGCATTTGGATATAACGTATCGAGTTTATAATGAACTTGTAGGCAAAGTATTTATGAACCGCTGACAAAACCATCAACTTCTTACTTACGATATCTTTGTACTGTAATAATATTATTAGTATAAAAGATTAGAATGGAAAATAGAACAGTTATCATAACAGGTGGAAATTCGGGAATAGGTAAAGCAACAGCTATAGGGTTTGCAAAAAAAGGATATAATGTGGTTATATCGGGTCGCAATGAATCAACAGGAATTAGAACCTTATCAGAAATAAGGGCTAAGGGAGTTGAGGCTGAATTCTTTAAAGCAGATGTTCGCCACGAGGAAGACGTTATTAAATTAATTAATGGAACCATGGAAAGGTTTGGTAAAATCGACATTATGGTTAACAATGGTGGTATCGCTGGTGCGTCAGAGGGTCTGTTAGCAGATACGAGTGCAGTGAACATGAGAGATCTTTTAGATACTAATGTGATGGGAGTATTCTTTGGAATGAAATATTCCATCAACGCCATGTTAAATAATGGCGGAGGCGCTATTATTAATCTTGCTTCTATCGCTGGCTTAAACGGTATTTTGTATGCTGCACAGTATTGCGCATCAAAACATGCAGTAGTTGGACTAACCAAAGCTGCTGCTGTTGAATATGCACAACACGGAATCCGCATAAACGCTGTTGCACCTGGAGCAATAAAAACAGAGGTTTTCAAAAGCTCATTAGATTCTGGATTATATACGGAAGAAAGTATTGCTGCTATTCATCCAATGAACAGAATGGGGGTAGTAGAAGATATTGCAAATGCGATTATATTTCTTGCTGCAGAAGAAAACAGCTTTTTGACAGGCAGCATTTTATCTGTGGACGGTGGATTTAATGCGAAATAATTCACGCATATTTCAAAAAGAAAAGTCGTTAGGAGTCGATAATTATTTGATTCTCAGGTTCCACATTAAATAAAATAACTGCATATAAAGCGATTAAGGATGGAACTGGAATTTGCCCTGATCATATATTTTCGACCTTGCGTCATTTTCACCACTATATCACAATCAAATTTGTGCTTTGTGGAACATGTAAATAGAAGACAAAATTGAGACGTTGTGTTATTTGGTTCAATATATATGCATGCCACTAATATTATCATAAAAAGTGGTTGACTGCTGAGGCCGGCAAAGGAAATCTACTAAATAAGGGGGTAAAAAACAGATGACGATCTTAATAATCACTAAAAAGATCTCAAGTAGGATCCTAGCCATTTTAAGGAATTTTTAAAGTGGCTTTGTTTGGGTTTGAGTGAGTTGGTTTTCTTATTCATACTTTAGATATTATGTTTTCCTCATAGTCTGCAGTTTGAAACCGTGCGGAATATTCGGAAAGGACAGTAAAACATAAAAAGCACAACTAATCAACACCCTTTAAAAAGTGATTAAAGAGCAACGTGCAGAGCCAGTCACCGGGTCATAATCGAGGCCTGTGGAGTGAAAATGGCAGTAACTACAATACCTCCCGGATCAAGGTTAAGCTGGTCAAATTGTACCCGGTCAATTTTAATGTTTTTTACATTTGCTTCAGCGTCGTAAACCAGAACGTAATCCTGCGATTTGAAGACCTCTTGGGATTTGATGCTTAGTGAGTTCAATATGTTTTACGGTAAGTTGGCCTAAACCGGTATCCTTGAAGGGAAGTCAGTGGTATATAAACCCTTAAATACTTTGTTTGTAAATGCATGAATTTGATAAAGCGCTAATGCATTTACTTTTTCTTAAATGCCATGAGTGCTGCCTGAATCTCAGTTGGAACTCACGGACGGGTGTATACTGGACGGTGTCGTATTCGTGTCGGGACAAAGTGGTAATTCTTTACGCCTTGTCCAAAAATAAATGGCGAACAGTAAAATTATGGAAGGAATTACGATCCCGAACTCCCCAGTAAAGTACTTAGTTCCTGGATAATTAACCGTAACTGGATCAAACACGCCCTGAACGAATAAATTATGACTGGCATGCAGCATTACGCCGGTCCATAAGCTGTTCGACTTTAAGCGGAACCAGGTCGCTATGAAACTTATACTAATGACACCTATCGTAAACGTAACCAGAGAATACCAACTGGGCCCCCCGGAATTATAATTTCCGAAAATCAGCAAAGGGTAATGCCACACAGCCCAAATTAGTCCGGAAATTGAAGCGGTTTTGGTATAGCTTCTTGTACTTCCAGCGATTTCAGGCAATAAAAATCCACGCCATCCAATTTCTTCACCCAAAGCTGTTGCAATACTGGGTATTAACCCAATTACGCCCTGTAAGATTAAAAAGATAACTAGAAATACACCAGGTGGAACGTTCGTCCAACCTAAATCCTCTTGCATTTTTGCTAGGAAAGCGGCATTGTAAAAACCCCCGGCACCGCAAATCCAAACGATTGTATAGCCGATCAATACATAAAGAAAGGGTGTCAGATAGGAAAATAACATATACTTGGGTTTACCCCATTGCCAGGCCAGATCAGAAATGTTCCTTCCTAAGATTTTGCAGGTAATGTAGGCGGCAAGCGCGGGACACCACATGATTCCATAGCCGTAAACCCGGTTACCAAAACTTCCGGTTTTGCCCAGTGTATGTATGGTAAGCAGCCATACAATGGAGCTTAATAATAGGGTGATAGACAAAAAGATTGATGCGGCTTTAAGCCTCGGTGTTTTAATTTCCATGTGTTGAGATGATTGTTATGTAGGATTATTTCATTCTGCATCAGTGCATCACAATTCAATTGATAAAGCGCTGATGGATATATTATAGTTGATAGTTATGGATGCAAACTTAGGCAGCGGTAATGTAAAAGACAGTTAAGCTCGGTTAAATAGCGTTAAATCTGAGGGGTGAAAGATTTTGTTGCCGGAAAAAAGCAGACTTTTGGAGAATGAAGCATTTGGCGCCGAAATATATTTATCCGCTGGTTGTATTATCTGTAGTGATAAGTCTGTTGCTGCAGGCAGCCTGGTTAAGTCAGCTTTTTAAAGAAGAAAAGCGACGAACGATTGATGATCTGGAAAAGATAGCCATCTCGGCATCAAAGGAGAATATCTATGCAACATTAGATGATAGGTTTACAGGGAACCCTGCCCTGAAGCGATTTTTCCTGTCTGCCGAATGGGTAGACATCTGGCAGGGCTTTGAAGATGCGAAGGATTTGGGTTTATACAAATCTTTTGATATCGACCCGCAAGCCGACTCCACCACACTGGAATTCCGTATGGTTTTTCTACAAAATCCACCCGCAAAACGGCTTTCTCCAAAATACAATATGGGTTATTCTATTCAGGAAATGAATAGACTTGATAGCCTGTCTTTCATCGGCTTTAAACAGCTGGTTGCGGCAAAACTTGTTGCATTGGGTCTTAAATCGGGACATTCTTTCACCGTTAATTCTTACGGTGCGGTGGGTAGTTTACCGGGAGGGTTGAAGTCCGAAGATTTTAGAAGTAAAAGCTATGGTTACAATCTTTTGCACCTTCGTCGTGCCCAGCTTGTTGTGAATTCCGTAACTCGTCTGGTCTTATTTAAAATGCGCTATTTTTTAATATCTTCTATTTTAATGCTTTCGTTGATATGGGTCGCATTCTATTTTATAATTAGATTGATGATCAGCCGCCGCTTATATGCAGACGCCCGCGTGGATTTTACTAGTAACATAACGCATGAAATTAAAACCCCGATCGCTACAGTTGCCCTGGCGCTTGAGTCAATCAGTAAATACAACCTGGTTAGTGATCCGGAGAAACTACAACGCTATCTAAATATGGGGAAACAGGAGCTGCAAAGACTCAGTCATATGGTAGAGAAGGTGCTGAGCCTAAGCCAGGAGGGCGAAATTCACCTTAGCCCGGTTTTCTATGATGTTCAGGCGGGACTTTCCGATGTGATCCAATCCATGGAACTGCCCTTGCAAAATGCAGGCGCTTTCTGCAAACTGGCTGTATCGCCTGAGCCTTGTTTTATTGAGGGGGATGCAGTACACCTCACCTCTGTATTTTTTAACCTGATAGAAAACTCGATTAAGTATGCGACCCGCCCATTAGAATTGCTGATTACGTGTGCATGTGATGAGGATTGGGTAACCATCAGTTTCCAAGACAATGGCCCGGGTATATCGCAGATTTATCAGGATAAGATCTTCGAACGCTTTTTTAGGGTTCCACAACCCGGCAATACACACCCGGTTAAAGGGTCAGGTCTGGGACTGAATTATGTGCTCGGGATCGTTCATCGTCACAAGGGTACAATCACATTAAAGAGTGAAGTGGGTGAGGGCAGTACATTTACAATTAAATTACCGGCAGCAAGCAATGAATTCTAAAGTTCTATACATCGAAGATGAGCCGTTCATTTCGCAGATCGTTAGTGAAGGACTTGAGAGCAGCGGCTTTGTTGTCAAAGCTGTGGCTGATGGTAAGTTGGTTATGGAAGCGTTGAAGGTGTTTTCGCCTGACATATGCGTTATGGATATTATGCTGCCTTCCATAGATGGATATTCGTTAACGGCAGAGATACGAAAGATTGACTCGCACATTCCAATCATCTTTGTCAGTGCGAAATCACTTACAGAAGACGTGGTTCAGGGCTTTAAGGCAGGGGGTGATGATTACCTTAAAAAACCGTTCAGCATGGATGAATTGATCGTACGTATCGAATCTTTACTCGCAAGAGCTAGGAAATTTCCGGTGATTGGGGCCAGCGTTGAGCAGCGGATGTACGAATTTGCTGGTTGCCATTTCGATGCGACACATCAGCAACTCACAACGCCATTAGCTAAGTATTTATTGTCATTTAAGGAAGCTGCGCTGCTAGAGATGTTGCTCCAACGAAAAAACGATGTGCTGAAACGCCAGGACGTATTGAATAAGATATGGCAGGAAGACACCTATTACAACACCAGGAGCATGGATGTTTTTATGGCTCATTTAAGAAAGTTGCTTAAGGACGACCCGAAGGTACAGATACTCAGCCTACGCGGCGTCGGTTATAAGTTATTCTGCTGATCTTCTTCCCAGCTTATAGCGATGATGTGAAATAGCCAATTAACTTAAGTGAAAAAATGACTTAGGGAAGCCAGCGATATTTGTATCAAATACTTATTTGATATGAAAATTCTTCAGAACAAAAACATGGCAAGGCCATTATTTTTCTCGCTTATGCTGGCTGTCTGTATGCTGGCTTTTACCGGCTGCGATAAAGACGACAACAATTATCGCTCCACCTCGAAAACCTTTGTCCTGGTGCATGGTGCTTTTCAGGCACCGTACGCCTGGCAGTTCGTGAAGACGAAATTAGAAGCTGCAGGACAAAAAGTTGTGGTTGTTGAACTGCCTGGCCACGGCAAGGATCAGACCCCACCTGAAACAATCAGCATCAATAACTACCGGGACAAAGTAGTCTCTGCGATTAAAGCCATAAAGGGTCCCGTTGTACTGGTTGGTCACAGTCTTGGCGGTGCAATCATCACCGCAGTAGCAGATACTATTCCAGACCGTATTGAAAAACTGGTTTATCTGGCCGGCTTCGTTCCAGGGAATGGCCAGTCTATTTTCGATCTGACGTCGATGGATCCCAATTCACAATTCGGTCCGGCTTTGATTCCTTCAGCGGACGGCTTTACAGTCGCCATTCCCAATGATAAGGTCATGCAGGTTTTCGCTCAGGATGGAAATGAACAGGTGAAACAGTTGCTCATTGAAAACAACAGGCCAGAGCCCATCGCCGCCCAGGCAGATAAGATTCATTTGAAAAATCCGGCTTTTGCCTCGGTGCCAAAATATTACATCTACACCAACCAGGACCATGCAATTACCATTGATTTGCAAAAGAAGATGGTCGAAGCTGCAGGAATCAAGAATGTTTTTGCTGTTGAGTCAGGCCACTGTCCGATGCTTACCAAGCCGGAAGAGGTGACTGGATTTCTTTTACAGATCATTAAATAAACCAATTTATAAATTTTAAAAATAACATCATGAAAGCAGTCTTCAAGAACAATTTATGGATCGGCCTGATCGCAATCTTCGTATTCCTCGGCCTTAATGTCAACCTGGCAATGGCACAAGATGGCCCAGTGGAAACCACGACATTAAAGCCAGGTGAAAAAGTGCCGGACTTTACCTTATTGGATCAGAATGGTGATCCCTTCCAACTTGCTCAATTCGTCGGTAAAAAAAAGTTGATTATTTTCTTCTATCCAAAGGATGAAAGCCCGGTTTGTACCACCGAGGCATGTGCATTCCGGGATGCATATGCTAAATACAGTGATGCAAATGCGCTGGTGATCGGCATCAATAATGGTACGGTAGCCAGCCACAAGGCCTTTGCGGAGAAAGAGCATCTCCCATTCACGTTGTTAAGTGATCCGGAAAACAAGGTGTTGAACCTGTTCCAGGTGAAAGCCCAGAACTTCGGCAACAATGTGAAGGTGAGTGGCCGTGAAACATTCGTCATCGGGCTGGATGGTACTGTGGCTTACAGCTTCAGGGATTTTATGAAAGGTGATGAACATTCTAAACAGGTTCTAACCTTTCTGAACAGCAAATAACGGTGTTGTTGCACATTCAGCTCTTTCAGGCGAATGTGCAAGCTGCAGAAAGCAGTCATAATCTGAAGAAACCATTATGAGCAAACATGCACAAATCACATTTAATATTGCGCATAACAGTTCAGGTCCGATGCCAAGTTTGCCAGTAGCTGCGGCTGGCCCAGTTTCTACGAGCCAAGCCGGACAGCTGCTGTCCATTATCATACCGACAATTCTTACGGGATGCAACGAACCGAAGTACTGTGCGGGCGCTGTGATTCTCACCTGGGTCACATCTTTGACGACGGACCGCCGCCTAGCCATAAGCGGTTTTGCATGAACTCCGTTTCTCTTGACTTTGAGCCGGATAGCAAAAAATAACCGCTAAATAATATTCACTTTTTTTTAGCAGTTTTCACTTAAGTTAAAAACCGGAGGTAGAATAAGGTTGAACTTTGGGGACAGAAACAAATTAAAGTATATCTATCATGACAACAACAAATCAATCCAATTATAGCGTTTCCAGCCAGGCTTTTGAAATTGCTACAGCATTGCGCAAACTTTATATTACCCGTGTGGCATTTTCAGTCCTTTGGATAGCCCTTGTAGTGACCCTGGCGAAGGCGAATACGACTTTAGCTACCATTCTATTTATCCTTTACCCAGCCTGGGATGTTGCGGCAACTTTTTTTGATATCAACGCAAATCTACCCACCGCTAACAAAACTCCGCAATATGTTAACGTGGGCATTGGGATTCTTACGACCATTGCAGTGACCATTGCCCTGCAGAGCGGCATTCCGGAAGCGCTGATGGTATTTGGCGTATGGGCTTTTCTTACCGGCTTAATCCAGTTGATGCTTGGCATTCGCGTCGTAAACATTTCGAAGGACAATGGCCAATGATCATTAGTGGAGCTCAATCTATGTTGGCCGGCGGATTCATCATTGCCACGGCGCACACTCCAAATCAAGGTGTAGCTTCATTGGCCGGTTATTCTGCATTTGGCGCATTTTATTTCGCATTAGCTGCCTTCCGATTAAGCAAAACGATCAAAAACACACCGCTCGCGTCGTAAGTCTTTCCAGCATCTGGAATAGCTGACGGTCGTCATTAACCCCTTATACAAACAACACATGAAAGGCGATTTAAATGCAGTTACGACTGCTGGTCAAGATCAATTATCCC
>NZ_JAZQPU010000393.1:0-2193 GCF_045628745.1 Pedobacter sp. | reverse complement strand
TACCTGCATTTCCAGGTGCTGAAGGCGGTGGTGCTTATAGCTTCGGTGGTCGCGGGGGAAGGGTAATAGTGGTCACTAATTTAAACGACAGTGGTCCGGGTTCTTTACGTGATGCCTGTGAGCAGGGTGGGGCAAGAATTGTAGTTTTTAATGTTTCTGGTATCATCAGAATCAAATCACCTTTAATTATCAGGGCACCTTACATTACCATTGCCGGACAAACAGCCCCTGGTGATGGTGTTTGTGTTGCCGGAGAATCAGTATGGTTAAATACACATGATGTGGTAGTGCGTTTCATGAGGTTCCGCAGAGGCGAAACTTTCGTTGGCCGCAGAGATGATGCCATTGGTGGAAACCCAGTGGGTAACATCATGATTGACCACGTTTCAGCAAGCTGGGGCTTAGATGAAAACATGTCTATGTACAGACACATGTATAACGACAGCACAGGCAAGCAAGAAGTAAAACTGGCAACAGTAAATATCACCATACAAAATTCTATCTTCTCTGAAGCTTTAGATACCTGGAACCATGCTTTCGGTTCTACCTTAGGTGGTGAAAATTGCACATTTATGCGCAACCTTTGGGCAGATAATGGTGGTCGCAACCCTTCCATAGGTTGGAACGGCATTTTTAACTTCGCTAACAACGTTATCTTTAACTGGAACAACAGGTCTACCGATGGCGGTGATTATACCGCTTTGTATAATATCATTAACAACTATTATAAACCAGGACCAGTTACGTCAAAAACTGATCCAATCAGCTACCGCATATTAAAACCAGAATCTGGTCGCAGTAAACTTCCATACGTAGTTTTCGGTCGTGCCTATGTAGAGGGTAACAGTGTTGAAGGCAATGACAGGGTAACCAAAGATAACTGGGATGGTGGTGTGCAATTAGAAGACAAAAAGGGTAATGCGATGACAGCAGAACATGCAAAAGAATATTTTGCGGCTATGCGTTTGAAAAAGCCTTTGCCAATGGCGCCAATCACTATTTTACCAACTATGGAAGCTCACAAATATGTGTTGACTAATGTAGGTGCCACTTTACCAAAAAGAGATCCAGTAGATCAAAGGGTGATTGAGCAAGTAAAAACAGGAAAAATAACCTATATAGAAGGCGTTAAATTGCCAGAGAAAGACTTTGAACACCGTCGTTTAGCTAAAGATTCTTATAAATTGGGTATCATCACCGACATCAGCCAGGTTGGCGGCTATCCGGTATACAAAGGTAAAGCTTATGTAGACAGTGACAATGACGGTATGCCAGATGCTTATGAGAAGAAAGTTGGCCTTGATCCTAAAAATGCTGCTGATGCGGCATTGATCAGCCCTAATGGCTATGCCAATATTGAGGTTTATTTAAATAGCGTAGTGCCTGTAGACACTGTAAAACCATAACCATGAGGTTTAAATTCTCTTCTTTAGCAGTGGTTTTAATGGGTCTTGGACAGGCGGCCTTTGCACAATATCCTATTATTCCTGCGGCGATGGAAACCGAGGCAGATGCTGCCTTGCAAAAAATTCAAAAACGCTCTGATGCTATTTTTCTGCAACAAAAGGCGCAGATCGATCAAGATGCTAAAAATGGTAAGCCCTATATTCCATGGGCAGCAAAACCATCAGATTTGCCGCAAGCTAAAATTGTAGCTTTTCCAGGTGCTGAAGGTGGTGGTGCTTATACTACTGGTGGTCGCGGAGGGAAGGTCTTTGTGGTATCCAGTTTAGCAGATTCCGGACCAGGATCTTTACGTGAAGCTGTTGAAGTAGCAGGCCCACGAATTATTGTTTTCAATGTAGCCGGGATCATCCAGCTGCAAACACCTTTGATCATCAGGGCACCTTATATTACTATTGCAGGTCAAAGTGCACCTGGCGATGGTATTTGTATTGCCGGAGAATCGGTATGGATCAATACTCATGATGTGGTAATCAGGTTTATGCGTTTTCGCAGGGGAGCTACAGAGGTTACCCGCAGAGATGATGCTATTGGAGGCAATCCAGTTGGAAACATCATCATTGACCACGTTTCTGCCAGCTGGGGTCTTGATGAAAACATGTCTATCTACAGGCATGTTTACGATCCGCAGGATGGTACAAAACCACAGAAACTGCCTACTGTAAATGTAACTATTCAAAACTCCATCTTTTCAGAAGCATTAGATACTTATAACCATGCCTTTGGCAG
>NZ_JAZQPU010000392.1:0-3136 GCF_045628745.1 Pedobacter sp. | reverse complement strand
TTATCTTCGCAAGAAGAAAATGCCAGAAGAGACAGAGAAGCTTATGCTAAAGAAATGGGCGATGATGACAATGATGGTGTTGCTAACAAATTTGACAAATGTGCTGGTACTGCTGCAGGAACTGTAGTTGACGGTTCTGGTTGTCCTTTGAAAGTTGTTGCTCCAATCATTAGAGAAAAAGTAATTGTTACGGCTGCAGATCGTAAAGTTGTTGATGAAGCCATCAGAAACTTAGAATTTGACTTAGGTAAATCTACCATCAGACCTAAATCTTATGCTACATTAAACAGAGTTGCTGCTTTATTAGTAGAGAAAAACTTTAGCTTAAAATTAGCTGGTCACACAGATAACACTGGTTCTATGAAATTGAACTTAGCTTTATCTAAAGACAGAGCAGAAGCTGTTAAAGCTTATTTAGTATCTCAAGGTGCTAATGCTTCTAGAATTGAAGCTACAGGTTACGGTCCAAACCAACCTATCGCATCTAACAAAACTGCTGAAGGTCGTCAGAAAAATAGAAGGGTTGAATTCACTTTATATTAATCACACCTTTATAAATAGCAAGAAGCCGTATCATTGAAAATGGTACGGCTTCTTTGTTTATTTTTAATTTACACTTAACGAAAAGAACCTATCACCTAGGATTGTACTTGCCAAACGGTATCTAAAAACCATTCCTTATGATCGAGAAAGTGTTTGATAGGTTTAAATCCCGTCCCTACAGCCATTTGCTCGGTTTCCTTCACACTGTATTTCTGCGAAACTTCCATGGAGATGAATTCATTCTCCTCAAAAAATATATCCTGATCAGTAATATGCACCACTTGTTTCTTCAAGCTGATCAAATAGCTTCTGCAAGAGCCAGTAGCGGGATCATAGCTCGGATAATGTTCAAATAAATTGGGATCAAAGTCTGCACCTAATTCACGGTTGATTCTACGCAGTAGATTTAAATTAAACTCACTCGTGAAACCTTGCTTATCATTATAGGCAGCACGAATAACACGTGGGTTTTTCTTCAGGTCAAAGCCTATCAATACCAGATCTCCGGCACTTAAAAAGGACTTCAATTGCTTACAGAAGGCATAAGCCTCCTTTACTTCGAAATTTCCAATATTACCGCCAAGAAATAAAATAACTTTTTTCTTGTCAGTTAGGTGGTTAGCAGATTTAAGCATTTTGAAATATTCGCCCTTCAAACCTTTAACCTTCAACCCCTTGATTTGATGAGGCAGGGTGTTTTCTAAATGCTCAATCATTGTTTCAGAGATATCAATGGGCATATACGTGAAAGCTACCTTTTGGTTGACCATCTCCTGCAGGAGATAACTAGATTTAGTGGCATCACCGGCACCCATTTCAATGAGATCAAAATCGTCAAAGCCATTTTTCAGCACTTTGGCAAGGTCAGCAGTTTTTTCCTTAAATATTTCCAGTTCACAATTGGTAGGATAATATTCTTCAGCATTCATGATTTGCTGGAAGAGCTTATCTCCTGCCTCATCATAAAAATATTTCGAGTTTAATTGTTTAGGCTGCTGACTTAACCCATGCAGTACTTCTTTTAAAAATTGTTCCATGTATATGTCGGTAACCTGTTTAAGATTTTGCTAGCCTGATGCCGCTGAACATCCAGCGCAGGTTCGGGTGAAAAAAATTACGATAAGTTGATCGTGAATGGTTTGGTGAGGTGGCTATAGAGGCACCTCTTAATACTTTTTGGTTGACCATAAATTTACCATTATACTCGCCAATGGCACCTGGGACTTTTGAAAAACCTGGGTATGGTAAATAGGCACTTTCTGTCCATTCCCACAATTGTCCCCAGTTAAACTGTGCTGATGCTACTTCCCATTCAAATTCTGTAGGTAAACGCAGACCTTTCCATTGTGCAAATGCTGCTGCCTCATAATAACTTATATGTGCTACGGCTGCATTGAGGTTGAGGGGTTTTAATCCGGAGAGCTGATATTCATACCAGAAGCCATCAATGGTATGCCAGTATAAGGGGGCAATAATTTGGTTATTTTTTACCCAATCCCAGCCTTCAGCATGCCAATAATTGAAATTCCGATAGCCACCATCCATGATAAAAGCAAGGTATTCTGCATTCGTCACCAAGGTTGAACGGATACTTGCCTTTTGAAGATAAACCTGGTGTGCACTTTCTTCATTGTCAAAATGAAACCCTTCACCCTTGAAGCCAATTTCATATAAACCTTTTTCTATGTCTATCCATTCTTTTATTGAATGCCCTTGTGGTTGTGGTAAATTGCCTTCTATGGCATCTTCCTTGTAGGCTGGAAATAAAGGATTGTGACCTAAAATATATTTAATATCATACCATAATAACTCCTGGTGCTGCTGTTCGTGGCTGAGGCCCAGCATAAAAATCTCTTCTATTGGACCTTCTAAATCGCCATCTCTAAGAAAATCCAACATCGCTTTATTTACATAGCTACGGTATTTATAGACCTCATCTACGGTAGGTCTGCTTAAATTACCACGGTCTGTACGGATTACCCTTGCACCAAGGGTTTCATAATAGCTGTTAAAGACAAAAGGAAATTCTGGATTATATTCTTTGTAGGCTATGCAGTAAGGTTTGAGGATAAAAGTTTCGAAAAACCATGTTGTATGTCCTAAATGCCATTTTGGAGGACTGACATCCACAACGGGTTGTACAACATAATCTTCTTTTTCAAGCGCTGAGCATATAGACTCACTACGAGCTCTAGTACTTAAAAATTGTTCCAGGAATGACATGTTACTTTTGGTTTAGGTAATGGGTTAAGTTTGAAATACTGGTGATGCGCAAACTTTGTGCCTGTGTTCTGCGCATCATCAAGGCATAAGTATTATTAAACCCTATGGGCTTTAACAACTTAAGCTGGTATTGTGTTTGAAATTCATGTTGCACGTATTGATAGACACCGGTCGCATTTTTACTCAGCTCTTCGATAATTGGCTTCGCCGGCTTTAATAAAACCAGAAAAGCTGTTCCTGTATATTCTGGATATAAATCAATTTGGTTATGAACTAAGGCATCAAAACAGATTTTAGTGCCCCCCAACCCTGATTTAGTCGATACTTGAAGATCAGTATTTCCTTCAATCAGCATTTTATACAACTGCGC
>NZ_JAZQPU010000391.1:0-2711 GCF_045628745.1 Pedobacter sp. | reverse complement strand
GACAGTAAATTATGTACCATCGGAGAAGGAACTTCTGAAATACAAAAGATTGTTATTGCAAGAGAAGTATTAAATACATAACTTGGAATAATATTTAAACCGCATATTCTAACCAAATATATTTATTTCAAGACCGGAAAGCCTTATCTGTTTTCTGGTCTTTTTTATTTCCTTTAATTTTTAGGATGTTCTCATTGAATAATAAATAATAAGTGTTACCTTTGCAGTCCTAAAAACAACGAGAGGAGGTATTTTAACGTTATGATTATAATTAATATTAAAGACGGCGAATCACTTGATAAAGCGCTTAAGCGTTTCAAGAAGAAATTCGAAAAAACAGGAGTTTTAAGAGAACTTCGTAGCCGACAAGCATACGAGAAAAAATCTGTTACTCGTCGTACATTAGTGAAACACGCTATTTACAAACAGAACATGCAATTAGAAGGAGCAGTTTAACTCCCTCTTTTCCATCATAGAAAGCGCTATCGTTTATTCGGTAGCGCTTTTTTTGTTTTTATATTTTTTGTTATTTGCGGATTATACTTACAAATTACGTATATTCACTTATTGAGTTTTCTATAAGCAGCGTCTATGGCTATTGAAATATTTTTATCTTATTTAGCGAATGAGAAGCGTTACTCCCCACACACTATCCTTTCTTATAAAAATGATTTGTGCCAGTTCCGTGATTATTTGTTGACTACTTTTGAGCTAAATATATTAGAAGCACAATACGTGCAGGTGCGTGATTATATCGTTCATTTAATGGATAATGGTACCGGCGCAAATTCAGTAAGCCGAAAAATGTCTGCTTTGCGCAGTTTTTACAAACATAACCTTCGGCTGGCCATGGTTACTTCCAGCCCCATGGCACAAATCCGTAGCCCTAAAGCGGCAAAACCCTTACCTGTATTTATTGATGATAAAAAGCTGGATCAGCTGCTGGATTCTGAAGTGTATTTTAACCCTACCTTTTCTTCTGTGCGGGATAAGTTAATTCTGGAAGTGCTATTTGGTACGGGTATGCGCCTTGCTGAATTGATTGCACTCAAAGATAGTGACGTAGATTTCTACCAGGGCAGCGTAAAAGTACGAGGTAAAGGTGATAAGCAAAGAATTATACCTTTACCTAAACCTTTAATCGTTTTGTTAAAAGATTTTATAGATTTGAAAACATTACAAATATTCGACAACAAAACGGAAGCGTTAATCGTTACAGATAAAGGTAAAGCAGCAAGCCGGCCTTTTATCTATAGTACAGTGAAAAGTTATTTGACGTATGTTTCTACGCAAGACAAGAAGAGTCCGCATGTTTTAAGGCATTCTTACGCAACAAGTTTATTAAACAGGGGTGCAGACCTTAATGCAATTAAAGAGTTGCTGGGGCATGCCAGTTTGGCCTCCACCGAGGTTTATACGCATAATTCAATAGAGAGATTAAAAACAATTTATAAACAAGCCCATCCAAAGGCATAAAAAAGGAGGACAACATGAAGATTACAGTTCAATCGATCCATTTCAATGCAGACAAAAAGTTATTAGAGTTTATCCAGCGTAAAGTTGATAAGCTGGATCAGTTTTTCGATCAGATTATAAGTGGAGAAGTTTATTTAAAACTGGAAAATGTAGATGATGAGGCTAACAAGATTAGTGAGATAAAATTAAATGTACCAGGCATGACCATGTTCGCAAAAGAGCAATGTAAAACCTTTGAAGAGGCGACAGATTTGTCCATTGAATCCCTGAGAAAACAGATTACTAAACATAAAGATAAAACAAGAACCAAATTAAGTGAACATAAAGAAATTTTAAGTTCGAATGAAGTGTCTGATTATTAGGCATCTATTTCAACATATATTAGAATAAAGATTGACGGCCTTAAAACCGTCAATTTTTTTTTAAAATAATTTTGGATAGGTAATAAATTCTTGTAGATTTGCATTCCCAATCGGAAGAGGCGTTAAGCTTTTAAGAAAAGGGAAAAGGTTCTATGAAAGTTTAATTTAATAAGCCTCCTTAGCTCAGCTGGTAGAGCAACTGACTTGTAATCAGTAGGTCATTGGTTCGATCCCGATAGGAGGCTCTTTTTACTCGACATTGAAAGATGTTGGCAGTTTAAAGAATGGGGGGATACCAGAGTGGCCAAATGGGACAGACTGTAACTCTGTTGTCGCGAGACTTCGAAGGTTCGAATCCTTCTCCCCCCACCATAAAGAAGCGAAAGTAGCTCAGTTGGTAGAGCGATAGCCTTCCAAGCTATAGGTCGCGAGTTCGAACCTCGTCTTTCGCTCTTCATATTAAAGGTGGGCAGTCGGCTAAAAGGGATTGCAAGCTGAGATTAGCCGAAGTAGCTCAGCGGTAGAGCACTTCCTTGGTAAGGAAGAGGTCGTGGGTTCAAGTCCCATCTTTGGCTCATAAAGGAAAGGAACTTTGTAAAGTCTGTAATAAGAACAGAGGGCGCAAGGTTTTTTGTATTGAATAATATCAAAACAACAAATAAAAATAAAAGTTAACCTACTAATAAGTATAAAAACATGGCAAAAGAAAAGTTTGACCGCAGCAAGCCGCATTTAAACATCGGCACAATCGGTCACGTTGACCACGGTAAAACAACCTTAACAGCAGCTATCACTAAAGTGTTATCTGATGCAGGTTTATCTGAGGCGCGTTCATTTGATTCGATTGACTCAGCTCCTGAGGAAAAAGAAAGA
>NZ_JAZQPU010000390.1:0-3080 GCF_045628745.1 Pedobacter sp. | reverse complement strand
AGAAAATTATATACCCTTTTCGGGGATATGATTTTTTGTAAAGTATAGTGGGCTATACCTTATTATTTTAAGGCGCTTAACAAACGTACAATTAAGGGCGAAAAAAAACAAGCGGCAAGATTGGTTTTTTGAGGTCTTTTTTGTACGTTTGATTATCCCCTGAAACGTAAGAGCAATGCTGAGGAGCAACTCCTAGGGATAAGGGGTGCTACGACGAATAGTCGAAAAAATTAGACCAGGGTATTTAGTTAGCCTGGTCTTTTTTTTTGGCGCAAATTTCTCAATAAGGACTAGCTATCTACTGACCTAGTTGGGTCAACAAAAGGCGTTTTAGATGAATTAATTTTGCTGTTCATAATATCTAGCTATATGAACAGATCTAAATTCAACCCCCTCAAAGCAGTAAGTTCTATAATCAACTTTGCCCTTCCTTTTTTATCGATAGCAAGTCTGTCCTTCCCTGATCGTAGTGAAGAAATAGCAGCAACGATAATAATACTGGAAGCCATTGACCGACATATTCGGAGTAGCTCATGCCAAAAAACCTATCATAAAAACTAGTGCGCAGCACGCCTATTTAGTTCATTTGTTAGGTCTTGGATTCGAGTCCCGTCCGAACTAACACACTTAAGTAAATGGTCCTGGGTTCGAATCCCAGCGGGATTCAATAAAGCGGTATTGTATTTAGTGCGGGGCTCTGCCCCTGCGCCCCGAGGTTTCCGGGCATGAGCTACTCCGAATATGTCGTAAAAACCTAGCGTGGCGAAGCACGCAAGCCCCTTTTTGGCTCGGACATCACTTGTCGTTTATCATTTCAATTCTTCTAATTACCTATGGAACTTATTAGCGTGTCTTGGTAATTATGGTTGCTTGTCAGCCCATGCCTATACCGGTAATTTTGGCTTGAAGGTCATTATCCTGTCCTTTCGAAATATTTTTTAGCGATTTAAACTTGAAGAAGTATTTATAAGAAAACGAAAATGAGAAAACAACAAATTCCGCAGACACAAAAAGAAAAGATCACATTAAAAGATATCTTAAACTGGGTTATACCCCTTATTACAGCATTAATCTATGCATGGCTAAAGTTTATTTAGATCAGCCCATACTAGAAAACTTTAAGCTATGCCTGTTCGTGTGCTATTGTGTCAAGTAAATTCAACTGATTTTTATCTACTTGCCTTGCTTTTTGCTTCTTAATATATGTTTTAGCAAATGTCACTCTACTTCCATTGAACACAATTAAAGGATTTATAAAGTACCAATTTGGCTCGACGTTTCTTGCTATTATTCCAAGGTCTAATAGCTGGGATAAGGCATTATTGATGGCAGTAACCGTTTTGTATCCGGTATATTCTCCAGCTTTTGTGCTGCTTAAATAAAATTCATCGCTGTTTGGGTTTAAAACTGTCATTATGTATGAAAACAGCTTTAATGCAGGCTTTTTCATATCCCATAAAATGCCGAGTTCATTCAAATAAAGCTTTGCAAATTTATCTTCATCAACTTCAACTAGCCTAACAAAAACAGACTGGCCAACTATTTCGGCATCCTGGTTAATTATCGAAGTTTCTACCCCCTTATCCCCTTTCATATATTGCTTTTTAACAACACTGTTTTTCTGTATCGTTTCAATGCTTTTTTCTATAAATGGGTTGGTGGTATACTTTTCGAATACACCTTTTTTCAAATACCAACTATTTGGTTTTTCCATGTTTTTCAAATTTTATTAATCAAACATACAAATAAAATTTATTTGAAAAAAGCCTTTTTTTCAAATACGAAACATATCTACCTCAAATAAAATTTATTTGAAACTCAAATAAATGGTATACTGATAATCAAGTAGTTACGGGATTTGCTTCTTAGCTCTTTATTTAGGGTCAATTTACCTCTTAAAACCTTGATTTTGGTTGCTGGATAAATCGTTCCTAATTTGGTTCTCTTGAGATACCTTTTCTAATCCTTCTTTAAGAGCCGAAAAATAACTTTCTTCCTCTGGAGAAAGAGCTTTATTAAAGACCACTTTCGCCATAGTTTTGAATCTAAATTCGCTTAAGGCTAAATCGCCTTTTACTTTTTGAAGATCTTTTTCTGCAACTTTCTTATTGATTTCAATAAGACCATTGACCACTTTTAAATTTTCAGTTCTGGAATGAGCTATCATTTCAGCGTCTTTCTTTTGTTTTGCGGCTAATTTTAAGCCCTCTGTGAGCTTATTTATGTAATTTGTTGGACTTATCCTATCTAAAAAAGTTAAGGGCGGTATTTGGCTTAAAACAGCTTCCTGTTCTTTCTTTTGCTGGCCTAAATACCATCCTTCCGAATTGTGAACGGCCTTAGAACCGATAATGCCCCTTTCTAAGCCAAATGGCTTCATTTTGTCCGCATATCGGGTTTGTCTTTCACTCATGGCAGTTTTATCCCCCATCACCTCCTTTGCGCTTAATCGGCCATCTTTAGTGAGCGGAACCACAACTGCGTGAACATGAGGTGTTTTTTCATCCATATGGAGGGTAAAGCGAACGACGTTCTCCCCTCCAAATTCCTCTTTTATAAATTTGATATTTTCATTTAGCCAGGCATTTCTGCTGTTTTCATTGCTAAATATATTTTTCATTTGGTCATGGCTCCCGGTCAAAACAATGCTCATACCCTTGACAGCGTCCTTTCTTATCGCTTTTGTGCCGGTGTATGCTGTTTTAATTCTTAGATCAATGGCCTCGTTAAGCTTCATCGTGTTGAATTTACCGCAAGTCAGATGGACGTTTTCCTGAAGCTTCTCCGGATCAGCATTTTTATAGGTGTACTCTTGACCAGGTGAACGGTCAATGTGTGCGCCTAAACTGCTGGCACCGGTGGTTATTTTTTCGATGTGAAAGACGGCAAATCCCATTTTTTTTATTTCTCTTTTTAGCTGCGCAGCACCCGCACTTTACAGAAAATTATATACCCTTTTCGGGGATATGATTTTTTGTAAAGTATAGTGGGCTATACCTTATTATTTTAAGGCGCTTAACAAACGTACAATTAAGGGCGAAAAAAAACAAGCGGCAAGATTGGTTTTTTGAGGTCTTTTT
>NZ_JAZQPU010000389.1:0-4202 GCF_045628745.1 Pedobacter sp. | reverse complement strand
CAGAAACATCAGCAACAAAAGTTTCCAGTGGTTTACAGACTTTAACATTGCCCATAACAAAAGTAAAGTGCTCACTGAAAAAGTACGTGCTAACCAATACACACCATCCAGAGAAGGTTACCCAGTAAATGCGCTGTTTGTTTTGAAAACAGAAGGATTAGATGCAGATGGCATTCCACAATTTAAAAAAGATGGTAAAATAGTTTCATTAGAGAATTTCTATAGTTTGTATGATCCTTGGGCTGATTTCTTTCCGGGTGAATTGTCACAGAGTTCTTTAACAGGAAAGGATTACCAGAACTTGTATACTTATGCTGGCGACCGGGATCCTAAATATACTGGTGGTTTAATTAACCGTTTCCGTTATAGCAATCTTGATTTTACCATATCTGCGATCTTCAACATTGACCAGATGATGGTTTCTGCACCAACATATAATCCTGCAGAAGTTGACCGTGGGCAAAATTACTCCCGCGACCTTTTAAATGCATGGACCCCAGCAAATAATAATGGTACCTTGCCTCAAATTATTGGTAGAGACACAGGTGATGGCAGTCGTTGGATGGCCTATAACTGGCTAAGTGGCGGTGATCAGGTGAACTCTTATCAAAACCTTGATATTTTCACTAAGCAAATGAGCTATGTGCGCATCAACAGCATGCGTTTAGGCTATACATTGCCTTCAAAAATTGCAGGAAAGATTAAAGCAAATACATTGAGGTTTAGTGTGGAAGCCAGAAATATGTTTGTCTTTGGCAGTGGCTATGATGGTTATTTCGATCCTGAAACCTATGGTAATATTTATGCACAACCAATTACCAAAAGTATCTCTTTTGGCTTAAATGCTACCTTTTAATTACTTATTTGCTGTCGGGCAAATTAGGCCCTTTTTTATATTAAATAATGATGAATAAAATAATACAACTCACCACAGCATGCCTGATTTTACTCTCGCTAAACAGCTGTAAAAAATACCTGGATATTGAACCAGTTGGAAAGGTAATTCCGAATACCACAGAAGATTTCAGAGCTTTACTGACTTCGGCTTACAGCAGTTTTGCAGATCATAAATCGCTATTGGCGGTAAGGGCTGATGAATTGTTATTGGACGACTATGGCTATGATTTTGCCAGCTTCCGTGATTTATATAAATGGAATGACAATAACCCTGATGCGGTAACTTTATCATATCCTTACCTGGCTTTTTACAGGACTATCTTTTATGCTAATGAGGTGATTGCTGAAGTAGAAAACAGGACTGGAAAAAATACAGAAAGCGACCAGATGAAAGGTGAAGCTTATTTATTGCGTGCTTACAGTCATTTTGAGCTGTTGAATATGTATGCTAAGCCATATGATTCAAATACCGCAGCGACAGATCGTGGTATTGTATTGTCATTGAAAATGGACCTGGAGCAAAATTATGCACCAGCAACAATCGCTGATGTTTATAAACAAGTAATCGCAGACATTACAGAAAGTAAGAAGTTCCTTCGTGTAGACAAATTTGAAGCAGGCAAAAACTATCGTTTCACTAGAAATGCGGCATTGGCATTAGAAGCACGTGTTTTCCAGTATATGGGCAATGATGCCCAAGCTTTAGTTGCTGCACAGGCTGCTTTGCAAATGAATAACAAACTGGAAGATTTGAATAACGAAGACAGTAAATTGCCTAACCATTACCAGGCGATAGAAAATATCATGTCGATGGAGAAAGGCTTTAGTACCTTGATTAGCAATACGTCTTACATTTCTCCAGATTTGTTAAACAGTTACAACAAGGAGAACGACTTGCGCTTTTCTAAGTACTTTAGTAAATCGGGTAGCAGGTATGTAGCTGTAAAAGGTGCTTCAGATGCTTTGAAAATATCTTTCCGTAATGGCGAGTTATATCTTGTTCTTGCAGAAGCAGCGTTAAATACCAATCAAACTGATCTTGCCTTAAAGAGTTTACTTGACTTAAAAGCTAAACGTTTGAAACCTGGTTATTTTAACACGGAAAAAATACGTTTACAAGATTTAGATAAAGCAGCGCTTTTAAAAGAGATTGTTGCGGAACGTCAAAGAGAACTGGCGTTGGAAGGTCATCGCTGGTATGATTTAAGACGTTATGGACAACCAGAGATAACGCATGAAATAGAGGGTGAAACCTTTAAGCTTTCGGCTGGTGATCCAAGGTATACCATCAGGTTTCCAAAGGAAGCTATTGCCAGCAACCCAAACTTAAATTAAAAAAGATTACCTTTTTCAGATCATCCGGCTTGTGTACACAGGCCGGATTTTTTTTATATTTACCGTTCAGGAATAAAGAATGAGAGTATTGATTATTGAGGATGAAGAGTTGGCTGCAGCTACATTGCAGGATATGCTCCAAAACCTTAAGCCAAACTTAAAAGTTCAGGCTGTTTTAGGAACGGTGGAAGCCGCCGTCAACTGGTTGACGAATCATAGCGCTGACTTGATTTTTATGGACATTCACCTCGGTGATGGGGAAAGTTTCCAGATATTTCAACAGGTCAAAATTAATTGTCCTGTAATTTATACCACGGCCTACGATCAGTATAGCCTCAAAGCTTTCAAAAATCAAGGTATAGACTATCTATTGAAACCTTTTGATGAAGAAGAGGTTGCCGCGGCACTGACTAAATTAGGCGATCTTACCACTACCGTTCAAGCATTTGCTTCTCTATTAAGTGCTGAAACACATGCCCCGATGCCAGCCATCCAAACAAGGTTTTTAGTCAAAGCAGGTAAGTTGTTAAGAACTGTGCAGGCTGCTGATGTAGCCTATTTTATGGCCGAGGATAAGTACTTGTTTTTAGTTACTACAGCAGGGCAGAATTACATTATCGAAGAAACCATTGGCAGCATGGAGCCTAAACTAGATGACCGGAATTTTTTCCGCATCAACCGCAAGTTCATCATTCATATCAATGCCATCCAGGAAATGCATAAACTCCCTCGAAACCGGGTGCGCATCACTTTATCACCTTTGCCTGATGGGGTAGCTGTAATAGTGAGCGAAGATCGTTCTGCTGCTTTTAAACAATGGCTTAACCGATAAATCTACGGACAATCAACAGTTTCAAGAACAATACCATCGCCAAATTTCAAATCGCTGGTATTTTTGAAAACCACCGCACCCTCTTTGTCAACCACAGGACCATAACCTTCCAACAGCTGGTTATTTTTCTTTAAGAATGCAATTTGTCTGACGGAAGATGTACCCTCCGAATTAAAAGTGTAGTTCAACAACAAGGTATCACCCATCATTTTTCCACTTACTTTTCCTTCATTGCTGTCTTTTTCATACAGCTGGTAACGCAGTTCGCCGCTATAGGCTTTACCTCTTTGTTCTAATGTCAACGTTACGGTGTCGCGGTTTTTCATAAAACTGTAACATGCTTTATGCACACTGGCATTACTGCTATCGCTGGTATTAAGCTGCTGCTGTGCCTCGGTTTTAGGTTGCTGCTGACAAGCGGCGAATAGCATTGTAATGGCTAGTAGGGGGAAGAGGATGTTCCTGAAGATCATAGCACTAAGGTTTAAAATATAGGTCTTGCAAAGACCAGGCCTAAAAGATGATATGGTCTGGATTAATATTTACCGTATACGATAAAGGCCGTTTATAATACTTAATTTAAGCATTGCAAACGGCCTATTCAAATGTAAAATCTCTTTAATTTAATATAGCAGGCTGCAAAGCCGGGGCTGTTCTTTTGTTTCTTGCAATCAACATCCAGGCAAAGGCAGCACCAATAAGTGCCATCAGTGTACCTATAATAACCGGTGAAGTATAATCGTAACCTGCAAGTAAAGGTAAACCACCTAAAAAGGCACCTAATGCATTACCAATGTTAAAACTAGCCTGACTAACCGAAGCGGCAATCATTTCAGAGCCTTTTGCCGTGTTGATCATCAGCATTTGTATCGGTGAGGCTAATGCAAAGGCAACAGCACCAGTGATGAAGGTCATCACCAGCGAAAAGATCTGGTTGCCAGATATATAGTGCACAATAGTAAGGGTAATGGCCATGCTGACCAGCAACACCACACAAGCTTTGGCAGGTGAAAAGCGATCGGCAAGTTTACCGCCGATTAAATTACCGACAAACATGCCTAAACCAGCCAGAATCAAGATATAAGTAATAGAATCTCCAGAAAATCCACCTACTTCGGTAAGTAAAGGTGCAATATAG
>NZ_JAZQPU010000388.1:0-10003 GCF_045628745.1 Pedobacter sp. | reverse complement strand
TAATAGCAATTGCTATTATGCCTCCATCAGCAACTCCAACCGGCATAAAAACCTAGATTATATAGCAACGGTCTATAATGGAATCAATGCTGAAGAATTCAGCTTTAACGAACAGCCAGAAGACTACTTGATTTTCTTTGGCAGAATTCATCCGCATAAAGGAACCGCTGAGGCCATTCAGATCGCACAGCAGAGCCAGAAAAGACTTAAAATTGTAGGCATCATACAGGATGAAGCCTACTTTAAAAAGGAAGTTGAACCCTTTTTAAATGACGACATCACGTTTATTGGGGCAGCAGGACCAACCCAAAGAAATGAATTGTTGGGCAAGGCAGCAGCACTGCTGCATCCCATTAGTTTTGATGAGCCCTTTGGACTTTCCGTAGCCGAGGCAATGCTTTGTGGTACGCCTGTGATTGCCTTTAACAGAGGTGCTATGCCTGAATTAATCAAAGATAAGCGAACAGGATTTTTAGTAAACAACATGAAAGATGCCATTACCTCTGTTACGGAGCTCAAATCTATCAACCGTGCTGATTGCCACCAATGGGCTTTGGAGAATTTTACAACACAAAAAATGGTAGACGATTATCTCTCCATCTACCATCAAATTCTTAATAAATAACAAGCCCTAAATTTAATTGAAAAGCCAATTTCTATACAAAGGCTGTCTTACTCACAGAATCTTTTAGCTTAGCCAATAAGGACTCCAGGTTAACAGTCACGAATGAGGAACAATAATCGGATAAACCATAAGGAATAACCAATTCACCGTTGTGAATAATAGAGCCACATGAATACAGCACATTTGGCACATAGCCCTCGCGTTCATCCATATTAGGAATGACTAATGGCTCATGCAGGCGCCCTATTTCAATAGAAGGATCTTCAAGGTCAAGTAAACTTGCGCCCAGGCAATACCTTCTCATTGGGCCAACACCATGGGTAATAACCAACCAGCCTTCGTCAGTCTCAATAGGAGAACCGCAATTCCCTATTTGTACATATTCCCAAGGAAACTCAGGTTCCTGAAGTTTTATCGGTGTATCCCATACGGTAATTCTATCAGAATACATGAGGTAATTATTCCAGCCATCAATACGGGATAACATCGCGTATTTACCGTTCACTTTTCTTGGAAATAAAGCTAAATTTTTATTCTGCGCACCACCGCCATGCAGCGGACTCACTTTAAAGTCGTAGAAATCTGTGGTTTGCAATAGTTTAGGCATAATCAGTGCCCCATCAAAAGCAGTATAAGTAGCATAATAAATTATGCTGCCATCATCATTAATAAAACGCACAAATCGAGCATCCTCAATGCCCCGGCGCTCAAATTCAGAAATCGGGAAGATAATTCGGTCTGAAATGTCCGTATCCCTGGAGAAACTAATTTCATGATAAGCATCAGACAACCAAAGAATCTTTTCGTATTCTAATTTTTTAAGCTCATTTTCCTGCAGCATCTTCGATTCGATAATTACCCTTCTCAAAGAAGCATAATCAAATTTATCGTTGAGTTTTTTTTCTACTTCATCCAATACTTCGATATCTATATTAGAATCCAATGCTTTTTTCAGAAACAGCTTTTTATTATAAACTTCATTTCTGATGATTTCAGCTTCATCGACATAATTCCCTGCAGGTGTGACAAAGATATTGTTATGCTTATCTAATAAAGCCCTTCTGAATACTATAGAAGAAATATGCCCTTCCCCTACCGCTCTAAAGCTGATAATTACTCTTTTTTCGCCGTCCACTAAATCATTTTGATTAGGGTCTTCAATAATAGAAGGATTAAAAAATGCGGCAGATTCTATTGAATACTCATGTGTAAAATATGAGCCAATCAAAAGCCGCTGGTATTTATCTAACATCTCATAATCTATCCCCATAATGTCGATGCAAAATTTGACTTTCTTACAATGACGCGCTAAAATCTTCGTAATGTTCCGGTGACGTTTAGAATATTCCTGAAGTATAGGAGATATCATTGAAAATATCTCATCTTTTGATAATGCAAGAACCAGCTTGATCACTTGTTTAGCACGTTCCTCTCCATTAAAAAAAAATCTTGCAATTACACGTTTAGGATCAGGATATACCTTAACAGATTTACGGTTTATTTGTATTCTCATAGGTTAATAACATTTATAGGGGGTACATTAGTTTTAGAAACCTTCAACTATTTGCCTATGTAAACTACTTACAAGTGTTATGCCATAAATACCACCCAAAAACTGACAATTTTACAGAAAAAGTCAAAATGACTGCAAATGACAGCTTAACAAAGCAAGGATTTTTTTGAGTTTTGTCACCCAAAAACAATAACGGCTTTCTTTAATATTCATAAATCCCTATTTATTAATATTTCACCAAAAACACTCTTTACAGAACATATAGCTAGATTTTCTTTGGCACGGGTATTGACTATAAGACAATAAAGGTCAGAAATACAAAGAGAGAAAATGACCAGAATGTTTAACTAAAAAAAAGAAAAAGATGAAAAGGTTATTATTATCAATCGTTGCTCTTGTTGCATTTACTTTCTCAACACAAGCACAAACTGAAAAAGGAAATGTATTATTAGGTGGAAAAGTTGGTTTTGGTAGCTCAAAAACAGATGGTGCTAATAAAGCAGATGTTAATTATAATTTAGTTCCTACTGTTGGTTATTTTGTAGGTGACAACTTTGCTGTAGGTACAGGCGTAGGCTATAACTACAATAAAGAAGTAAGCCATAAAAATTTAAACAAGGCGTTTGAAGTATCTCCGTTTGGTCGTTACTATGTAGATGTTGCTGATCAATTCAAATTCTTCGGACAACTATCTGTACCTATGGCTTTTGGCAGTAACACTTTAGTTGACAATGACGGTAAAAAAGCTGATAGCAAATATGCTTCTACAACTAGTATTGGTGTAAATTTAGCTCCTGGTTTTGCTTATTACCCAACCAAAAAAGTTGGTATTGAAGTTTCAGTTAATGGTTTAGGTTATAACAACTATGCTGTTAAAGATGAAGCTACAGGTGCTAAAGTTAAAACAAATTCATTTGGTTTAGACGCTAATGCTTTTGCTCCTAAATTAGGTGTAATATTTCACTTTTAAATAAAACATCTCCAGCTCATTGGTTAGATAAAGAAATGAGCTCTTGATGAAATATAATGAAAAGATGCCTTGGTTAATTTAACCAAGGCATCTTTTTTTCCTATTAATTACTAAAGCATATTAAAGCCATCAATAACTTTTTCATTTTGGCATCATCTACAATTTCATCTATCGCGAAAATATAAATGGTCTCTCCTCTCAACGGTTGTTATAAATAAGATATCTTTATGGTTTTTATGTTTCATCACCTATAAAAACAAATAATTATCAATGAAAAACTATTTCTTGCCTTTTGCCGCTGCTTCATTTTTTTTGGTTGCAGGCTGTCAATCAAAATCACAAAACGTTATTGCTGATGCCAATGCAGCAACAGTTTCAACTTTAAACGATACTACCAGCGCTGAAAAAGCTGCTCCTGTTGATGTCAAAGACATTAAAGTTGCCGATGCCAAGACCATCCTTGCACGTAAACAAGTACCTGTATTATGTTATCACCAGATTCGCGACTGGAAGGCCACAGATTCTAAATCTTCCAAAGATTACATCATTCCCATAGGCACTTTTAAAGAACATATGAAAATGCTTGCCGATAGTGGGTACCACACAATCTTGCCCGATGAATATTATGCCTATTTAAATAAGGGTACTACGCTTCCAAGCAAACCCATCATGATTACATTTGATGACACAGAGCATAACCAACATGCTATTGCTGCACCAGAATTAAAGAAATATGGTTTCAAAGGTGTGTTTTTTATAATGACGGTATCTATAGGCAGACCTAATTACATGACCAAAGCTCAAATTAAAGAATTGGCAGATGATGGGCACGTTATTGGTTCACATACCTGGGATCACCATAACGTAAAAAAATACCAGGGTAAAGATTGGGAAGTTCAAATTGATAAACCAACAAAAACTTTAGAGGAAATTACAGGACAAAAAATTACTGATTTTGCCTATCCATTTGGTCTATGGAATCCAGAAGCTATTCCGGAGCTTAAGAACAGAGGAATGAAATCTGCCTATATCTTGGCCACTAAAAGAGATGAAAACGATCCTTTATTTACCATCAGAAGAATTATTTCTAGTGGTTACTGGAGTGCTAAAACATTAAGCAATAGCATTAATAATAGTTTTTAATGCTACTATACATCAAAAGCCTGTTTACCTTAAATGGCATACAGGCTTTTTGCTTTTACAAAGGGCTAACAGTATTAGAAGAGCTCCAATATGCGGTACTGCTTTTGATTAAAGGTAACTGTATCGTTTACAGCTTTGCCAAGCAACAACCGCCCTATCGGCGACTGTGCTGATATAGCGAAATAAGATTTTTGATCTACCGTTAATTGACCAGCACTAATACTAATGTAAAACGCCTCCTCAGAAGTGATTACAAGGTGACCACTTTTAATTCTGTCGAATGGCTGAAAAGATTTTAATCCTTCAAGTACATGCAGATTTTCCTTCGCATCCATCAGCAATCTTTTATTTCTGGAGATATCCTGTTGCATCATCTCCCTTGTGGTCTCAAACTTATCTCCTGCACTGCTCTTCGTATCATCATTACTGGCTTCACGAGCCTGCTCTAAAGCAGTTTCAGCAGTTTCTATTCTTTGTTTAATAAACTGCTGACAAAGCGCATATAATTGACTTTTTATTTGTTCCATTTTTAAATTCAGTAACTACTTAATCCTCTACCCATTTTACCTTCGCTGCTATTGGTGTTCTTTTTACAGGAGGTGGTAACTCTTTATAATATCCCATGTAAAATAAGCCATAACACTTTTCATTTTCCTGCAACCCAAGGTACCCTCCTAACCCCGCAATTAATTCTGGAGAACTCCAGTAGGCTCCAACATTTAAAGCCTCAGCCGTAAGGGCCATGTTTTGCACCGCACAAGCCAAAGCAGCAAGCTCTTCCCACTCAGGCAATTTTTCCGGATGCAGTTCTACATTAAGCGCAATGACACAACTGGCCCTGTTTATTTTATCAGTGATACTATTGTATTTTTTTTCCAGGAAATACTGCGAAGGAGTACATTCTTTATAAATATTTGCCATCACTACACCAAGTTTACGTTTTCCTTCACCACGAAATATAACAAAACGCCAGGGCTCAGTTAATTTATGCGTAGGTGCATAATTAGCATTTTCAAGTAGTTGTTGAATTACTTCTACAGGAATCTCCTTATCAGTATAATTTACAGGAAAAACGCTTCTCCTTCTCTTGATAATTTCTGTAATGGTATCTATTGCCTCAGCCATAATCATATCCTCTTAAAAAACAAAGTTAACTTTTAAGGTTATAATTACGCTGTTTAAATCTGGAGTAGCCTTAATCAGGCATATTGTTGTTTCATTCTTTCCAAAAGCATTTTAGTTTTCCGAATGCCATCTACCTCAGACAATTTTGAACCTTCATACTCAATTCCTATAATACCAGACCAATTTGCCTCCTTTATAATTTTAAACATACGACTATAATCAATGGAGGTTTCATTTCCCTGTGCATCAAAGTCATATGTTTTAGCACTAATCCCTTTAGCGAGGGGTAACAACTCCTGCACCCCCTGGTACTTATCGAATTCAATTTTCTCACTTATTCTAAAATTCCCAAAATCAGGAAGTGTCCCACAATAAGGATTATTAACTTGTTTGATCAACGAAGAAAGCCATTTACCATCAGAAGAATAACCGCCATGATTCTCGACTATGACATTTATCTGGTGCTGTTGACCAAATTCGGTCAATTTTCCTAAACCCTCAACGGCAGCACTTTTCACTTCTTCAGCAGTTCCATTGCCTGCAGCATTCACACGGATGGTATTACAGCCCAAAGTTTTAGCCGCAATAATCCATTTATGATGGTTCTGTACAGCGGTTAATCGAGCCTTTTCATTTAAATCCCCTAATGATCCCTCGCCATCAACCATAATCAGGTGATTTTGGATTCCCTCATTTTGAGTTATGGTGAGCAGTTCTTTAAGATAAGCAGGGTCAGTTTCTTTCTGATTGAAAAACGGACTTACATATTCAACAATGTTAATTCCAAAATCATTCTTTGCTTTTAAAGGAAAATCAAGGTTCGTCATTTTTCCTCCCTGTAAAGCTTTATGAAAAGACCATTCAGCCAAAGAAATATTAAAAAAATCTTTCTTTGCAAATGCCATCAGTTCTAAAGGGATTAACGTTGAAAGTCCTGCAACAGTCGTTAACATCCCCATATCTTTCAAAAATTTTCTACGGTTTATAGTTTTCATTGTTTTTTGGTTAAAAACAGTATTGCCCACAAGTTATCCTGTAAGCACAAATTTTGATTGTCTTGCTCTCTAAAATAATAAATTATTATGTGATTGTTGCAGTGAATAACTGAATTATTTGCCCGTTTCCATATGGGGTGCATCTACTGGTTTAGATTCAGGAGATCCCTTTTGCCGTAAATATATAGTTAAGAAAACAATGGCTAGCACAGATAAAAATTCACTCTGCCAGTTTTGAAACGTTTCAAACCAAAACAAAGGTTCTGCCAAAAATTCAATCACATTCACTGTTGGTTCATGCGCAAGCACCTGTTCAACATTAAAATCTTGCCAGCTGCCATATAAATGTAATCCCCAGCTGCTAAAAAACAAGATAAAAAAAGCAATTCCTAAAGAATTACTATATAATTTTAAAATCCACCCGCCCTTCCTTACCGGCCATGGTGCATCAGCCGTTGGTAGTGGCTCACGATCTACCTCTTCTTTTTTGTCGAGAGACTTAGACTCTGCTGATCCTAACTGCCTAAGCTTAATGGTCAGCAATACATATAAAGCCATTTGCAAGAATTCACTTTCAAAATTCTCAAAAGTAGCAGAGATAAAATGGCCACTCTTCAGATAGTTACCAAAGCGGAGTGTTCCAGCATTTTTCTGTTGTAGTTCAAGGTTATGTTCTTTCCATCCAAAGAAAGCCTGTGCACCCAACGTGACCATAAATAAGATTAAAAAGACTATAGATAAACTGTTGCGATAAAAAAATGAATACTTCTTTTTTGGAGTTCCCATGTTATGCTATTCTATTGGAAAAAGATAACAATTCAATGGGCAACAAGTTTAATGAGCTCTTGTACTTCCACAAAAATGTACGCCGTTTAAATTACATCAATACTAAAAATATGGACACTATGTTCAAAAAGAAAGCGGGTTATGAAAAATCAACTCCTTAACCCGCTCTAGATTTTACCTTACGTCCCCTTTTACTTTATTCGCAGTACCCCTACCTGGAAGATAAATCTGTAAACCGAAAGACAGACTCAGATTGTTCTGATAATTAGTGCTACCAAAACCTGCAAGTCCATTGTATTTAAACAAGGCTTCCAATCCTATATTTGGTGTTATAAAATAGGCAAAACCTGGGCCAAGGCTAAAATTTATCCCATTGGTACTACCACCTCCATCACTCACATTCTGACCTCCAAAACCAACAGTTGCCTCTCCAAAAATGCGGCCATGTCTCAATACCTCCACATCAGAGCCTGTATAATACCTGCCTAAAACCCCAACACCATAATTTGTGGTCGTGGTAGAGTTTTTAGCTGTCTGGATGCCAAACTGAAGGTAGCCGCCAAGTGCAATATTATCCTGAACAAACCAAGCGGCCTTAGGAGATATTTCTGCCGTAAAAACATTAGGCCTGTCTAATCCCAGGTTAATATCCGCCAGGTCAGCCCCAAATAAAACATTGCCTCTTTGAATTTGCGCATTCGCAGAGAGTCCAATCCCCATTAATGCTGTAATTAAGTAAAAATTTAAAGTTTTCATAAGTTATAATTGTTTTTAATAGGTAACAAAGCTATCATTAGCTTCTAACTAGGTGTAAAATTGTAAGCTAATGATGGTTAATAATTCTTCTTTTAAAACGCTTATTAAAACCTAGAACAGGCGATACAAAAAATTGTTTACTAAATGATTATTAGATTTTTACCTCAAAAAAATTTAATGTTTTCTGCAATTTTTTCAGGAGTTAAATAGGACCTTTTTGGCCGTTTACTATAATAATTAATTAACTTTAACAGATGAAACACAATAAACTATCCGCTATACCTAATTTAAAGTACCCCTTTCTTGTACTTACCGCTATCATTTTAATAGCTGCACTTTATTTTGCAGGTGAAAGTATGGGTGAATTTATTTATAAGCTGACACATTAATGATGCACAGCAGCTGCTTGCCCATTCAAGCATTTATAAATTATAACTACCTTTGCAACTTATTTTGTAAGCATTTATGATTTCAGTATCTAATTTATCTCTACGTTACGGCAAACGGACCTTATTTGAAGATGTTAACCTTAAATTTACCCATGGCAACTGTTATGGTGTAATTGGTGCAAACGGAGCGGGTAAATCAACTTTTCTAAAAATTCTTTCAGGTGAAGTGAATCAAACTTCTGGAAGTGTTGCTTTTACTCCCGGCGAAAGAATGGCGGTCCTAAATCAGGATCACTATGCCTTTGATGAATTCCCGGTAATAGAAACCGTTATGATGGGTCACAAGGAATTGTATGACATCATGAAAGAAAAAGATGCCATTTATGCCAAGGAAGATTTCACCGATAAAGATGGTGAACGTGCAGGTGAACTTGAAAACAGGTTTGCTGAAATGGATGGATGGAACATGGAAAGCAATGCAGCCACTATGCTGAGCAACCTTGGTATCAAAGAAGAACACCACTATAAACTCCTTAAAGAAATTGATGGTAACCAAAAAGTACGTGTGCTATTGGCACAGGCTTTATTTGGTAACCCAGATATCTTGTTGCTTGATGAGCCTACCAACGATTTAGATATTGACACCATTGCATGGTTGGAAAACTTTCTTGCAGATTACCAGAATATTGTATTAGTAGTAAGTCACGACAGGCACTTTTTAGATGCTGTATGTACGCATATCGTTGATATTGACTATAGCAAAATGAGCATTTACTCAGGTAACTATACCTTCTGGTATGAGTCGAGTCAGCTAGCTTTAAAGCAACGCAGCGACCAGAACAAAAAACTTGAAGAAAAAGTAAAAGAACTACAGGAGTTTATTCAAAGGTTTAGTGCCAATGCCTCTAAATCAAAACAAGCTACTTCCCGTAAAAAGGCTTTAGATAAAATTGATTTATCAGAAATTAAACCATCCAGTCGTAAATACCCTGCTATATTATTCAATAACCTGGGTAGAGAAGCTGGTGACCAGATTCTACAGGTAGAAAACCTGAGCAAAACTGCTAATGGTGAAGTGTTGTTTACCAACGTTAACTTCATGGTTAATAAAGGCGATAAAATTGCTGTCATCTCTCAGAACAGTTTAGCGACTACAGCCTTTTATAATGTTTTAACTGGTCGCGACAACGATTATAAGGGAACTTATACTTTTGGGGTCACTATTAATATGGCTGATATTCCGAATGACAATACCGATTATTTCAACGGTAAAGACATGAACCTTGTAGATTGGTTAAGAGAATATTCAGATACGGATAAGGATGAACAATTTGTAAGAAGCTTCCTTGGTCGTATGCTTTTCTCTGGTGAAGAGGTATTGAAAAACTGTAAAGTATTATCTGGTGGTGAGAAAATGCGTTGCATGTTCTCTCAGATGATGTTGAAGCACCCGAATCTTTTATTATTCGATGAGCCAACAAATCACCTTGACCTTGAATCTATCACGGCCTTAAACAACGGTTTAAAAGATTTCAAAGGTACAGCCTTATTTACTTCTCGTGACCACGCTTTAACAGAATCTGTGGCTACAAGGGTAATCGAATTGACACCTAAAGGAAGTATCGATAGAATGATGACTTACGATGATTATATCAACAGTGAAGAAATAGCTGCCATTCGTGCAGAAATGTATAAATAACC
>NZ_JAZQPU010000387.1:0-26673 GCF_045628745.1 Pedobacter sp. | reverse complement strand
TTTTAACCTGCCGTCTACCCTTGTAATAGGTTCATCAGGAGCGGGGAAGCGTATTTCCATAAAAATGTCCGTTTAATAATTGTCTATTCCTGAGGCCACCATTAGCGCCTCAACAATACTGTTAGGTGCCAGCTTCAATTTAAAATCATTGTCGCCATAACTTTTTGCCCCACGCATGGCCACTGCTGCGGCCTGCTCAAAGGTCTGCACAGAAGCCTCTTTACCTTGTAAAAATTGTTCTGCTTCTTTTAATCGCCATGGCTTGTGTGCTACACCACCCATAGCCAGTCTAGCTGTTTTAATGGTTTTTCCAGCAATTTCCAGTCCTGCGGCCACAGACACTAAGGCAAAAGCATAGGATGCCCTGTCTCTCACTTTGAGGTAATGGTGGTGGTTTAACGTGTTTGAAGGAATAAAAACAGCCGTAATCAAATCGTTTTTATCCAGTACGGTATCTTTTTCGGGATGATCGCCCGGCAGTCGGTGAAAATCAAGGATCGGAATCTGGCGTTCTCCTTTTGTACCGGTAACATAAACTATAGCATCCAGCGCTGCCAGGGCAACATTCATGTCGCTGGGGTTAACAGCAATACAATGTTCACTGGCACCAAAGATGGCGTGCATGCGGTTATAGCCTTTCAGGGCAGAACAGCCTGTGCCGGGTTCTCTTTTATTGCAGGGCATGGAGGTGTCGTAAAAATACGGACAACGAGTGCGCTGCATGAGGTTGCCCCCAACGGTGGCCATGTTCCTCAATTGTGCTGATGCACCGGCGTGTAAAGCTTGTGAGAGCAATTCGCTGTGCTTGCGTACCGTTTCATGCTCCGCAACTACGCTGTTCAACGCAAGGGCACCAATATGGATACCATTGTTAAGGGTATTAATTTCTTTAAGGGGAAGTTTATTGATGTCGATGAGCCTGTCGGGTGTCATCACCTGGCGCTTCATCAGGTCCAACAGGTTAGTGCCACCGGCAATAAACTTGGCCCCGGCAGTCTTGGCTACGGCAGCAAGAGCGGCCTGTTGTGCCGTGGGACGGAGGTATTCAAACTGTTTCATCTGTTTTTGCTCCCTTCTTTAGCGTCTTGTATGGCGGCCACAATATTTGGGTAGGCGCCACAGCGACAAATGTTGCCACTCATAAATTCACGGATATCAGCTTCGTTTTCTGCATGTCCCTCGTTTACACAGGCTACAGCAGACATGATTTGTCCGGGTGTACAATAGCCACATTGAAAGCCATCATGTTTAATGAAAGCCGCCTGCATGGGGTGTAACTCCTCGCCATTGGCAAGTCCTTCAATGGTCGTTACCTTTTTACCATCGTTCATTACGGCCAGCGTAAGGCATGAATTTACTCTTTGTCCGTCAACATGAACCGTACAAGCTCCGCATTGACCATAGTCGCAGCCTTTTTTTGTTCCTGTTAAGTGCAAACGCTCGCGCAAAAGATCAAGCAGCGTAACCCGGGGATCAAGTTTAAACTGATGTAAGGTGCCATTGACCTCAATGCTGCAGAAAACATTTTCTATGGCTGCGGCAAAGCGTTCATCTAATTGATTTTCTGCAGCTTTTAGGGCAACCGAGGGTGCAAAGGCTGCAGCAGTGATCAACGTGCTCTGCTTGAGGAATGTGCGCCGTGATGGTGGAGATGTTTTTTCTTTATCCATGTTTGCGGAATTTACTTTTACTATTACAAAAAAGCGCATACTTTGTTTGCTGCCTTCAGTTATAGACATTAATTTAGGTAAATTATATTATATTTCTAATATTTGCTCACACCTCAACCGTAAATCTATTCAAACCATGATTAAATTTTCCTCCACACTAAAATATGTATGCTTCCTGTTTATTTTATTGAGCTCTTTGTCTAATTATGCTCAAGTTGAACAGGCAGAAGCGGAAATACAAAACATCATGAAGAAATATGAGGTTGTAGGTCTGTCGGTGGCTGTGGTGAAAGATGGGCAACCCTTTTATCAGCATGCTTTTGGCTTAAAAGACATAGAAAGCAAAACGCCGGTAACCGATCAAACACTGTTCAGAATTGCCTCCATCTCCAAGTCCTTTTCTGCAACCTCTATCATGCAAATGGTAGAAGCAGGGAAATTTTCACTGAAGGATGATTTCAGTAAACTGGTGGGTTTTAAAGTGAGAAACCCTAAATTTCCTGAAACCATCATCACCCTTAAAATGGTACTTTCCCATACTTCCAGCATTAATGACAGCCAGGGTTATTTTACGTTGGATGCTATCAACCCTGCAAAAAACCCTGATTGGGCAAAATGTTATAACAACTATGCGCCGGGAGCTGGCTATGAATATTGTAACCTAAATTACAACATGGTAGGGGCTGTTATTGAAAAGTTCTCTGGTGAGCGCTTCGACAACTATGTCAAAAAACACATCTTAAATCCATTAGGCTTATATGGTGGCTATTGCGTAGATTCCTTGGACGCCAGCCGTTTTGCTACTTTATATGAATACAATGCGCAATCCAAAACTTTTACTGCCGAACCAGCTGCTTATAATCCACGTAGCCTGGAGATACAAAACCATGTTTTAGGTTATACCACACCGATATTTTCACCAACCGGGGGCATGAAAATCTCTGCCGCTGACCTTGCTAAATACATGACCATGCACATGAACAAAGGCAAATACAAAGGGGGAAGGATCATTTCTAAGAAAAGTGCAAAGTTAATGCAAACTAAGGTTTCTGATGAGGAGAACTACGGCTTGGCGATACTGAGTACCGACAAGGTGATACCGGGGAAATGGCTTACCGGACATACGGGCTCTGCCTATGGTTTATACAGCATGATGTTCTTCCAGCCTAAAGAGAAATTTGGCTTTGTGGTGATCACCAATGGCTGCAATCCTGTATATGCAAATGGCTTTAACCAGGCTTTGGCTGCCACCGTTAACACGCTCTATAAGAGCCTCATCCAGCAGAAATAATTTATATTCTTAATTGCTTCTTTTTATTAAATTAAATTTATCTTTAATATAGAATTTGATTTGATGGATTACAGGGAAATACTGTAAGCAGAAAGGCGGTTCAATTATGGGGAAAGTTAGAAATATCTTACAGGATAAACACAGAGATGTGATTTTTGTAAGCCCGGAGACCACTGTTTTTGAAGCACTTGAACTGATGTTCGAAAAAAACATCGGTGCCCTGCTGGTCATGGACCAGGATCAGTTTGCAGGTATCTTTACCGAAAGAGATTATGCCCGGAAGGTGATTCTGAAAGGCAAGTCTTCAAAACAAATCCTAATCCGGGAGATCATGACCGAAAGTCCACTTAGCGTTAATTCTGATACCACCATTGAAGAGTGTATGTGGCTGATGACCAATAAATTTATCAGGCATTTACCGGTTATTGATGGTGGCAGGCTTACCGGCATCGTCTCCATTGGCGACGTGGTGAAATACATTATCGAAGAACAAAAGTTTATCATCGGCAATCTAGAGCATTACATTACTGGCAGTACCTAAAAATTGTATATGGATTTATCTGAGACAACGCCTGCGCCGCTATGGCCATTTTTTGTTTATGGAATCTTCGTTATCTTGCTGTTAACCCTTATTATTTCACTTTCTTATTTTCTCGGACAGCGGCATCAGGGTAAGGCAACCGGACAACCATATGAATCTGGCATTTTAGAAACAGGCTCGGCAAGACTACGCTTTTCTGCGCAATTTTACCTTGTGGCCATGATGTTCGTCATCTTCGATATTGAAGTGGTCTTTATTGTGCTGTGGGCACTGGCCTTTCAGGAATTAGGCTGGCAGGGCTACCTGAGCATCTGTGTATTTATAGGACTGCTGTTTGCTGTGTTGATCTATGAGTGGAGCATCGGCGCACTCGATTTTGGACCAAACGGAAAGAAAATTCTTAAAGCATATAAAAAACGAATACTCAAAGATAAAATATGAAATGGTGGCTTAGTAATCCCTCGGAACCTACCCATGTAATTAATGGAACAAGCTCTTTTGAGGAGTCTGTTGCGCAAAGCGTGATGTTAACCACAGTACAGGATTTATTGGCCTGGGGGAGGAAAAACTCCATGTGGCCTTTTCACTTTGGCCTTTCCTGTTGTTTTGTGGAGATGGCAACCAGCCTGACCAGTAAATATGATGTGGCCCGTTTTGGTGCTGAGGTGATCCGCGGCACCCCCAGGGAAGCTGACGTGATGGTGATCGCCGGAACGGTGTTTGTGAAAATGGCCCCCATTATTAAAAGACTACATGAGCAAATGATGGAGCCCAAGTGGGTGATCTCCATGGGCTCCTGTGCTAACTCTGGCGGCATGTACGACATTTACAGCGTAGTGCAGGGGGTAGATAAATTTCTCCCTGTAGATGTTTACGTGCCCGGTTGTCCACCACGGCCTGATGCCTTTCTGGAGGGCTTGATGCTGCTTGCCTCCAGCGTGGGCCAGGAGAAAAGACCCCTAAGTTGGGCAATAGGCCCCCAGGGTGTCATTAAGCCAGATAAAATCTCCCTAAAGGCCGAAAAAAGAGAAGAACGAAAGAACATGACCACCTTCCGCTCACCTGATGAAATATAGAATACCATGAGGTGATTTCCATTTTTGTGAAGCTAATTTAATCAAAAAGGGCATGGTTAAGCAAACAAACGTCGCAGAAGAATTAGTGTCTAAATTCGGCAATCCCGTTTTTACACAGCAGCATTCTGTGGATGAGCTGCTGACGCTATGGGTGGCCAAAGATTACCTGCCTGCGGTACTTTCTTTCCTGAAATACGATATTGACCAACCCTTTGAATTGCTGTACGACCTTTGTGCCATCGATGAACGGAGCATGGTGAAAAGAAACGGCATACCGGCGAAAGATTTCACCATCATTTATCACCTGCTTTCCTTTAAAAGAAATTCCTTTATACGCCTCAAAGTTGCCCTTCATGGTGAATATCCTTCCATGCCTTCCATCTGTACCTTATGGAAAAATGCCAACTGGTACGAACGGGAAGTGTACGATATGTTCGGCATTAAATTTAATGGGCATCCTAATTTAAGGCGTATTTTAATGCCCCTCACCTGGGAGGGACATCCCTTGCGCAAGGAACATCCTGCGCGTGCCACAGAAATTGGCCCCTTTAAACTGTGGGACGAAAAGCAGGACCGCGAACAGAATGCCATGCAGTTTCGCCCTGAAGACTGGGGACTGAAAAGAAAAAGCCAGGATGCTGATTTCATGTTTCTTAACCTTGGTCCGCAGCACCCCGGTACGCATGGTGTTTTACGCATCATCCTCCAGCTTGATGGCGAAGATATCATTGACGCCGTTCCCGACATAGGTTTTCACCACCGCGGGGCAGAGAAAATGGGCGAAAGGCAATCATGGCATACTTATATACCTTATACCGATCGTGTTGATTACCTCGGTGGGGTGATGAATAACCTGGCCTATTTGCTTGCCGTAGAAAAGCTTGCCGGCATCCAGGTTCCTGAACGGGTAAAGGTCATTCGCATTATGCTGTGTGAGCTCTTCCGTATTTCCAGTCATTTGGTGTGGTATGGTACTTTCGCTCAGGACCTTGGACAGCTGTCGCCGGTATTTTACATGTTTACCGACCGCGAAAAGATTTTCAACATCATTGAGGCTATTTGTGGCGACCGGATGCACCCCAACTGGTTTAGAATTGGGGGTGTGTCGCAAGACTTGCCCCAGGGATGGGAGAAACTGATTGCTGAGTTTGTGGCCTACTTCCCTAAAAGGCTCAGGGAATACGACCAGCTGGTGATGCGCAACAGCATCTTTAAAGCCCGTACAGTTGGTATCGGCATTTATACCAAGGCCGAAGCCATAGAATGGGGCGTTACTGGCCCTGGTTTAAGGGCTTGTGGTTTTGAATGGGACTTCAGGAAAAAACAACCTTATGCGGGATACGAGAATTTTGATTTCGAAATTCCCACAGCACAAAATGGTGATTGTTATGACCGGGCAGTGGTCAGGGTGGAAGAAATGCGGCAGAGCTTGAGGATTGTAGAGCAGTGCCTGAAAAATATGCCTGCAGGACCATATAAGGCTGACCATCCCCTGACAACGCCACCACTGAAAAAACATACCATGAAGGATATTGAAACTTTAATTAACCACTTTTTGAATGTAAGCTGGGGGCCAGTGATCCCTGCCGGTGAGGCCATGAGCTGTATTGAAGCTACGAAAGGTGCCAATAGTTATTACCTCACCAGCGATGGTAATACCTCACCTTATCGGGTGCGGATTCGTACGCCATCATTTCCTCATATGCAGATGCTGCCTTACATCAGCAAAGGTTATACGGTGGCAGATTTACTCTCTATTTTGGGCAGCATGGACTATGTATTAGCAGATATTGACAGGTAAATGAAAGGATGAACATGTTATCAGCGGAAGAAATAACCAGGATAGATGAAGAAATTGCCCTCGTTCCTGTGCGAAAAGCGGCCTGCATTGAGGCGCTGAAAATTGTACAGGACAAGCGCGGATGGATTTCTGACGAAAGCCTGGCTGCTATTGCCGAGCACATGGGCATGTCTGCTGAGGAACTGGACAGTGTAGCTACTTTTTACAACCTCATTTTTCGCAAGCCTGTAGGCAGAAACATCATTTTATTGTGCGACAGCATCAGCTGTTATGTAATGGGCTATGAGAAAATCTATGCACAGCTGCAGCAGCGACTGCAGATCAGTTTTGGACAAACGACCCCTGATGGCAGGTTTACCTTGCTGCCAAATGTTTGTCTGGGTTGCTGTGACCATGCCCCTGCATTAATGATCAACGATGAGTTATATAAAAACCTGAAGACCGAAGAATTGGATAGCCTGCTGGAACAATATAAGTAATACTCAAACATGGAATTTCCCCTTACCCAACACATTAACTTTAACCGTCCTGCACTTCATCTCAAGGAGTATGAGCGTGTGGGCGGTTATGGTGCTGTGCAACAAGTGGTGAAAAATATGAACCCCCAGGAGGTCACTAAATTAGTGCAGGACTCCGGATTGAAGGGGCGTGGAGGGGCAGGCTTCAACACGGGGATGAAATGGAGCTTTGTGCCCATGAACGATACCACGCAGGCAAAATACCTGATTGCCAATGCCGACGAAATGGAGCCTGGAACTTTTAAAGACCGCCTGTTGCTCGAGGGTAATCCTCATCAGCTAATTGAGGGGATGATTGTTGCTGCTTATGCTATTCAGGCGAATGTTTCTTATGTTTTCCTGCGCTGGGCTTATAAAAAGGCCGCCCGGATGATCAGGACAGCAATCGATGAGGCTTATGCGGCAGGATACCTTGGCAAAAATATCCTGGGCAGTGGTTTTAACCTGGAGATGTACTTGCATACCGGGGTGGGCAGGTACATGTGTGGCGAAGAAACTGCTTTATTGAATGCCTTAGAAGGTAAAAGGGCAACGCCACGCACTAAACCTCCATTTCCACAGGTGAGTGGTCTTTTTGGAAAGCCTACCATCGTCAACAACGTAGAAACACTTTGCAATCTTCCCCACATCATTAACAAGGGTGCGGAATGGTACAAAAGTCTGAGCCTTGGTGCCGATGCGGGTACAAAATTATATGGCATCAGTGGCAGGGTTAATAAACCCGGCATCTGGGAATTACCCATGGGTACTTCCATGAGGGAGCTGCTGGAGCAACATGCCGGTGGCATGTGCAAGGGTTATGAATTTAGGGCCGCGTTGCCCGGTGGGGCATCCACAGATTTTTTGGTGAAAGAACACCTGGATATAAAAATGGATTACCCATCGGTGGCCGCTGCGGGTAGTCGTCTGGGGACAGGCACCATGATTATCCTCGACAATAAAACCTGCCCTGTAGGCTTTGTCCATAACCTCGAGCATTTCTTTGCCCAGGAATCTTGCGGCTGGTGTACCCCTTGCAGGGAGGGATTACCATGGACAGAGAAATTGCTGCTTTCTATGGAAAACGGAACTGGGCGGATGGAGGATTTGGCCTTGCTGGAGATGCATACGCGCTTTTTGGGTCCGGGTAATACTTTTTGTGCCTTAGCACCCGGTGCCATGGAGCCTTTGCAAAGTGGACTAAAATATTTCAGAGCAGACTTTGAACAACATATTCACGATAAAAAATGTCCCTGGAGGTGATAAACGATGGCAATCCTATATATTGATCATCAGCCTTATGAAGTGCAAGACGGTAAAAACTTGCTGGAAGCCTGCTTAACGCTGGGCTTTAACTTACCTTATTTTTGCTGGCATCCGGCCATGGGTTCTGTGGGTGCTTGTCGCCAGTGTGCCGTTAAAGTTTTTAAAGATGAAACGGATACCACTGGTAGACTGGTCATGTCATGCATGGAGCCGGTAAAGGATAAGTTGTACCTTTCTGTGGATGACCCCACCGCAAAAGCCTTCCGTTCGCAGGTTATAGAATGGTTAATGACTAACCATCCTCACGACTGTGCAGTATGTGATGAGGGGGGCGCCTGTCACCTGCAGGACATGACCGTGATGACCGGCCATACTTACCGTCGCTTTGAATATAAAAAACGCAGCTACCGCAATCAATACCTGGGGCCTTTTTTAAACCATGAGATGAACAGGTGCATCCAGTGCTACCGTTGTGTCAGGTTTTATAAAGACTATGCCGGTGGCAAAGACCTTGATGTTTTTGCTGCGCACAACCATGTTTATTTTGGCAGGGCCGAAGATGGGGTGCTGGAAAATGAATTCAGCGGCAATTTAGCTGAGGTATGCCCTACAGGGGTTTTTACTGATAAGAGCCTAAAATCTCATTATACCCGTAAGTGGGACATGACCATGGCGCCTTCTATTTGCCAGCTTTGCAGCCTTGGCTGCAACATCATTGCCGGCGAGCGTTATGGTGAACTCCGCCAAATTACCAATCGGTATAATGGGGAGGTCAACAGTTATTTTATCTGCGACCGTGGCAGGTTCGGTTATGAGTTTGTAAACAGCATCAACAGGATTCAGCAGCCTTTGCTACGTGCTAAAATACCGGAAGCCGCAGATCAGCAGACTTTATATGAGTATTTAAAAAAGGTGTTCGCAAATACCACGTTCATCGGTATAGGTTCTCCGCGGGCATCCCTGGAAAGCAATTTTGCATTGCGTAAATTGGTGGGCAGCGAAAACTTCTACCAGGGCATTGCGGAGATGGAAGTGCAGTTGCTGGAAAGGATCCTCGAAATTGCCCACTCCGGGCATGTACATACACCTTCCCTTAAAGAAATGGAAAGTGCTGATGCCATCATGATTTTGGGGGAGGACCTGACTAATTCGGCACCATTGATGGCCCTTTCCCTACGACAAGCGGTACGCAAAAAACCGATGGAAAATGCACAGAAAATCGGGATCCCCGGTTGGCATGATGCTGCCTTGCGGGAATTGGCACAACAGGAAAAAGGGCCTCTTTTTATCGCTTATCCCACCACCACTAAATTAGATGAAATTGCTGCGCAGACGCTCTACCTTGCGCCTGATGACATTGCCCGTTTTGGTTTCGCTGTTGCCAATGCTTTATATTTTACGGCACCTGCACCCTCCGGAATGGAAGAAGAAAGCCTGAAAATGGCTAGGTCTGTGGCAGAAATACTGCTGCAGGCAGAGCGGCCCTTAATCATTACTGGTACCAGCCTTGCCAACCAGGCGCTGCTGAATGCTGCTGAAGCAATTGCCCTTGCACTGGCCCTTAGGAATAAAAAAGCACAGCTCAGCTTTGTGGTTCCGGAATGTAATTCCATGGGTTTGGCCATGATGCAAGCCTCAGGATTACCTGCTGCTGCTGAGGCTATCGGTAAACTGGAAAATGCTACGTTGGTGATACTGGAAAATGACCTTTATCGCAGGGCAGCAAAAGAGGATATAGATGCGCTATGGAATAAATGCAAGGAGGTTATTGTGCTCGATCACCTCCACAACCAGACCACCAATAAAGCTTCCGTGTTGATTCCTGTAGGCACTTTTGCGGAGGCCGATGGCACCCTGGTTAATAATGAAGGTCGGGCACAGCGCTTTTTCCAGGTTTTTATGCCAAAAAACACCAACCTCAGGGAGAGCTGGCGCTGGCTGGATGAGTTCAGGCAATTCAAAGTGGGCGTCAGCATAGAAGAGCTTCGCCAGGTAGAAAACTTGCTGGAAGAGCTTGTGCAGGAAATGCCGCAGTTTAGAGGTGCAGAGGCGGTTGCCCCACCTGCGGATTTCCGTTTAGCAGGACAAAAAATCCCTCGTGAGCCTCATCGTTATAGTGGTCGTACGGCCATGCAGGCACACCTGAATGTGAGTGAGCCTAAACCGCCTGAAGATATAGATTCTGCTTTATCTTTTACAATGGAAGGCTATAAGGGCATCACCCCGGCACCTTTAACGCCGTTTTTTTGGGCCCCAGGATGGAATTCTCCGCAGTCGGTTCATAAATATCAGGTGGAAGTAGGTGGCCCTTTGAAAGGGGGTGACACCGGACTCAGGTTGTTTAACACACAGTCAGTTCAAGAAATTGCTTTTACGAATACAGTTCCTTCCCCTTTTAGGGCTAGTGCTGGTGAATGGCAAATTATCCTTTTGCCTCATCTTTTCGGCTCTGAAGAACTCAGTATCTACAGCAGTGGCATTGCGGAAAGGTCTCCTCAGCCTTATATCGCCATCAGCAGCAATGACGCGGAGGCCTTAAACATCAAAGAAAATGAACTGTTGCAATTGCAGCTCTTCAGTGGAGAGCGACTTGCAGAACGCTACAGTTTACCTGTAAAGATCAAAGAAGAAATTCAGGATGGGCTGGCGGGCATACCGCAACATCTTGATGGTTTAATTGGCATTCCCTATCCGCTAAAAGGAACATTAACTCCTGTAAGATGAATATAATCTTTAAATACTTACTGATGATTGTGCTGCTGCTCTTTGCGCTGACCACAGTAGCTGCCTGGTTAATCTGGGTGGAAAGAAGAGTGCTTGCGCTTTGGCAAGACCGCTATGGACCCAATCGTGCTGGTCCTTTCGGCCTTTTAATTGTCGTGGCCGATACCATTAAGTTGTTTTTTAAAGAGGACTGGATTCCTCCTTTTGCCGATAAAGGAATTTTCGTGGTGGCCCCGGCCATCGTAGCCTTTACCGTATTAATGAGCTTTGTGGTAGTCCCTTTTGCACCCGGCATTTTGGTGGCCGATTTAGACATCGGCCTGCTATTTTTCCTGGCCATGTCCTCCTTAGGGGTGTACAGCATTGTTTTGGGTGGCTGGGCTTCCAACAACAAATATTCCTTGCTGGGAGCCTTGAGGGGTGCCTCGCAAATGATCAGCTATGAGGTGTTTATGGGCCTTTCCCTGATGGGGGTGGTCATGCTTTCAGGCTCCTTCCGGCTCACTGATATTGTTCATGCACAAAATGAATACTGGTTTATCGTTACCCAACCGGTGGCTTTTGTCATATTTATGATTGCCGGGGTGGCAGAAACGCATCGCCTGCCTTTCGATATCCCAGAGGCAGAAAGTGAACTCGTGGCAGGTTTCCACAGTGAATATTCGGGGATGAAATTCGGAATGTTCTTTATCGGCGAATACCTCGGCATCACACTGATTTCTGCCATGGTGGTCACGCTTTTTTTTGGTGGCTGGCTCGGGCCTTCGTTTTTACCACCCCTAATTTGGTTTATACTGAAAACCGTGGTGTTTATCTTGTTTTTTATCCTGCTGCGGGCTTCTCTTCCAAGACCTCGCTATGACCAGCTGATGGAATACGGATGGAAAGTGCTGCTGCCTATAGCCTTATTAAACTTACTCGTTACCGGGGCTGTTGTGCTGTTGATGAATGATAGTAATATTTAAATAGATAGATGATGATCAGTTTGTTAAGAACATTAGGGCTCACTTTTCTGCATATGTTCAGAAAGCGGGAAACGATCCAGTATCCTGAAGAGAAGGTAGAGTTACATCCACGATGGCGTGGCCGCATTGTGCTCACCCGAGACCCCGACATGCAGGAGCGTTGTGTGGGCTGCTATCTGTGTGCTGCAGCATGTCCTGTAGATTGTATTTCCCTGCAGGCTGCTGAAGATGAAAATGGCAGGCGTTACCCATCCTTTTTCCGCATCAACTTCTCCCGCTGTATCTTTTGCGGTTATTGCGAGGAGGCTTGTCCTACCTATGCCATCCAGTTGATTCCTGATTTTGAAATGGCAGAATATGACCGGCAAAACCTGGTTTATGAGAAAGAGGATCTTCTGATTAATAGCCAGGGAAAATACCCAGGTTACAATTATTACCGTGTTGCCGGACTTGATGCTGGCGTCAAAGGTAAAGGTGAAGGGGAGAATGAAGAACCACCAATAGATATTCACAACTTATTACCTTAATTATGGATGCCACATTTTATATTACCGCTCTTGTTGCCCTGGTTTCCACCTTTATGGTCATAACCAGAAGTAACCCTGTACATGCCTTGCTGTACCTTGTCATTTCCTTTTTATCATTGGCCCTCATTTTCTTTTTGCTGGGTGCCGCTTTTGCAGCTTTGCTGGAAGTAATCATCTATGCAGGGGCAATTATGGTGCTTTTTATTTTTGTCGTCATGCTTCTGAACCTTGGCAGGGAAACGCCAAAAAATGAAAGAGAATGGCTTAACCCTAAAGTATGGATGGGCCCTGCAATTTTAAGCTTCATCCTTTTTGTGGAGATATTTTACCTGCTGACGGTTGTTCCGCAGGCCCCTTTTGACTTGCAAACCATTGATTCTAAAACGGTAGCCGTTTCCTTGTTCAGGCCCTATCTTTTAGGGGTAGAGCTCGTTGCCATGTTGTTAATGGCCGGGGTGGTTGGTGCTGCCCATATTGGCCAGCATAAAAAGCAAAGCATACACCGCTTTTTGAAAGAGGAGGAATAGCGATGAACACTTCGGTATCCATAGAATTAGTGATGTTACTTGCAGGTCTGCTGTTCATGATGGGCATTGCCGGGGTGCTGATCCGCAAGAACATTATCTTTATGCTGCTCTCGGTAGAGATCATGCTCAATGCTGCTGCCCTTGCTTTTATTGCTGCGGGTGCATATTGGGGAGAACCCGACGGACAGGTGATGTTCATATTTATTTTAGCCATGGCGGCTGCAGAGGTTTCTGTGGGGCTGGCCATGATCCTTCAGATTTACCACCAGCACCAGTCGCTGGATATTGACAAGTTGAAAGAAATGAAAGGATGATGATGGAAAAACTGTTATGGCTGGTTCCCGCTTTTCCCCTAATTGGATTTTTAATCCTTGCACTGGCAGGCAAACACCTGTCGCGCTTTTGGATAGCTACCCTTGGTGCCGGCAGCATCTGCCTGTCTGCGCTTGTGGTGTTGGTCATGGGCGTCGCTTTTCTTCAATCGCCTCCTGCCAATGGGCACTATGAACAAACCTTATGGACCTGGATGGAGGTGGGCAGCTTTAACCCAAAAATTACCCTTTACCTTGATGAGCTCTCGCTTGTTTTTGTGTTTGTCATTACTTTTATCGGCGCCCTGATCCACCTGTATTCCATTGCGTTTATGGCTGGCGACAAAGATTACGCCCGGTTTTTTGCCTGTATGAACTTGTTTGTATTTTCCATGCTGCTGCTGGTTTTGGCAGATAACCTGCTGTTGTTATATTTAGGTTGGGAAGGTGTAGGCTTATGCAGTTACCTGCTGATTGGCTTCTGGTATGAAAATCCCGACAATGGTTATGCGGCGCGAAAAGCATTCATCATCACCCGAATTGGGGATACGGCCATGGCCATAGGCCTTTTTGTGCTGTTTTACCAGTTTGGCACTCTTGTTATTCCCGACATAATACGTGCAGCACCGTCCTTATGGTCGCCGGGAGTGCCCATAGCTACGCTCACTGCCTTACTGCTACTTGCCGGAGGCTTAGGGAAATCGGCGCAGCTGCCCCTGCAAACCTGGCTTCCTGATGCTATGGCGGGCCCATCACCGGTAAGTGCTTTAATTCATGCGGCAACAATGGTTACTGCCGGTGTTTACCTCATTGCCCGGATGAATGTGCTCTTTCAACTTTCACCCGTAGCGCAAACTATTGTGGCCATTATTGGGGCGGCAACCTTGCTGCTTGCAGGATTCAGTGCACTGGCGCAACACGACATCAAAAGGGTGCTCGCTTATTCCACCATCAGCCAGATCGGCTATATGTTTTTAGCCTTAGGGGTGGGGGCATGGACGGCCGCCATCTTTCATTTCATGATCCATGCCTTTTTTAAGGCGCTGTTATTTCTTGCCGCAGGTGCAATCATAGAAGTCTTACACCATGAACATAACATGTACAAAATGGGGGGATTGAGAAAAAAACTCCCTATTGTTTTCTGGACTTTCCTCATTGGCGCAGCCGCGCTCGCCGCCTTACCCTTGATCACGGCAGGATTTTACAGCAAAGACCAGATTTTGTGGTATACCTGGGCCAGTGTACAGGGAAATCCTACGCTGTGGTTCATAGCCTTTTTCGGTGCTTTCCTCACTGCTGCCTATACCACCAGGATGCTGATCCTTTCTTTTTATGGAGAGGCAAAGACTGAACCCAGTCATCAGCCAGGTAAATTAATGACCATCCCACTGGTTATTCTCGCTTTTTTTTCTCTTTTTGCCGGCTTCATTGAGCTGCCCCATAACTTCGGTCATGTTACCCTTTTCTCCTCCCTGCTTCACCATGTTTTACCAGAAACGATTTTAAGAACAGGACTTTCGTCAGAAGCCTTATTCCAGGGGCTGGCGGCCGCAGCTACGCTCGTTGGCATTTTCCTGGCTTACCTGGTATATGGCAAAAAACAAGCTGTGCTGGTTAAGCTCGAAAGATCGAATTTTATGCGCATGCTGCATTCCTATTGGTTTTCAGGATGGGGCTTTGACCGTTTATACCATGTGATGCTGGTTAGGCCAATTGTCTACTTTGCTAACATCAATAAAAACGATGTGTTTGACCGACTTTACCAGGGCATCACCATCACTACCGTCCGCTTGTACCAGATCTTGTCCTTCAGCCAGTCGGGTTCACTGCGCTGGTATGTGATGGGCTTGGTTGTGGGTGCAATTATCATTTTAGGTATAGAAATAATGTTATGATAGTAGCCGTACTGATCGTTTTATTAATGGGCGGGGGCCTGCTGGCCCTGTTGTTAGGGCAATGGTTTAAAAATTTGCCCCGATGGATTGCGCTTTGCACCCTCAGCATAGGTTTTGTGGCCTTGCTGATCTTATGGGCAGACCGTTATGAAGCGATTAATGCCAGTGCCCCAGGAACCTGGATTACCGGTTATGAAATCCCCTGGATCCCTTCCTTTGGCATCAGCTTTCATGTAGCTATTGATGGCTTGGGCTTATTGCTGCTGGTGCTGACTTTCTTCATGGGCATATTAGCGGTCTTATGCTCCTGGAAAGAAATTACCGAAAAAACAAGCTTTTACTATTTCAACCTTTTATGGCTCCTCGCCGGGATTACCGGTGTATTTACAGCGATGGACCTTTTTCTGTTTTACTTCTTTTGGGAAGTGATGCTCATTCCCATGTATTTCTTAATCGGCATCTGGGGTAGTGAAAACAGGGAATATGCTGCCTACAAGTTTTTTATTTTTACACAGGCCAGTGGCCTGATGATGCTCCTGGCTATACTGGGTTTATATTTTCTTCATGGCAGCCAAACCGGCGATTATACCTTCAATTATTTTGAACTTTTAGCAACTTCCATTTCGCCACAGCTCTCCTTTTGGCTGATGATGGGCTTTATGTTGGCTTTTACGGTGAAATTGCCGATGGTTCCTTTTCATTCCTGGCTGCCTGATGCGCATAGTGAAGCGCCAACTGCGGGCAGCCTGATTTTAGCAGGCCTGCTTTTAAAAACCGGTGCTTACGGTATCCTCAGGTTTGTATTGCCTTTATTTCCTGATGCGGCCATTGCCATTGCACCATGGGCCATGCTTTTCGGCGTCTTGGGCATCATCTATGGCGCTATGCTTGCCTTTTCTCAAACAGATTTGAAAAGGCTGATAGCCTATACCAGTGTAAGCCATATGGGCTTTGTGTTACTGGGCATATTTGCCTTCAATGAAATAGCCTTGCAAGGTGTAGTAATGCAGCTGGTTACCCATGCCATCAGCACTGGTGCCTTATTTATTATGGCCGGCATGATCAAAGAAAGGCTGCATACGCGGGATATCAATAAAATGGGCGGTTTATGGACCATGATGCCGCAAATGGGCGCTATAGCGCTGCTGTTCGCCATGGCCTCTTTAGGCTTACCCGGACTGGGGAACTTTATTGCAGAATTTCTCATCCTTTTGGGTGCCTTTCAGGCTGATGTGATCCTTACCGTGATCGCCACCGTCGGACTGGTTTTTTCGGCCATGTATTCACTGCGGATGCTTCAAAAAGTGTTTTTAGGGCCAGATCACAAAACAGGCTATATGGCAGATCTTTCCGCGCGTGAGCTATTCATGATGGCAGCGCTCAGCATCTCCATCACCTGCCTTGGCTTATATCCACAACCTGTTATCAATACCGTAAGGCCTTTAATAGAATCTGTAGGACAAATAAAAGACAAGCTTTATGACCCGTAACGATATCCTGTACCTCCTGCCTTTAATAGTGCTTGCCGCGTCTTCCGTGCTGCTCATGTTTCTGATTGCCCTGAAATTAAGCCACAGGTTCATTCAGCTCTCGAGCATGCTGTTGTTTGGCTCAGCCATTTTAACGCTGTTTGTACCTCCTAAAGAATTGCCTTATTACGTTGAACCACTAGTCGTTATTGACGATTTTTCCATCTATATCATGGGCCTCATCATGCTGTCGAGCCTGGTGGTTAACATTCTCTCGTATATCTATTTTGAAGAAAAAGAGGAGGGGCCGAAGGAATATTATGTATTGTTGTTTTTATGTACGCTGGGGGCCTGCGTTTTGGCGGTGAGCAAACATTTTGTATCTCTGTTTTTAGGCCTTGAAATTCTGACAGTAGGTTTATATGCGCTGATTGCCTATTTGCGCACCAGGAACAATAACATTGAAGCCGGCATCAAATACCTGGTGCTGGCAGCTTTTTCTGCTGCTTTTTTACTTTTTGGAATGGCGCTGATCTACCTCGAAACAGGCAGTATGGAATTTTCGGTCATCTCCAGAAATGTATCGCAGCTGGAAACATTAACGCCGGTTTTTTTAACGGGCTTAGGCTTAATGATGGTGGGCATAGGTTTTAAGCTTGCTGTGGTTCCTTTTCACATGTGGACGGCCGATGTTTACCAGGGGGCGCCCTCACCAGTGACGGCATTTATTGCAACTGCTTCCAAAGGTGGTGTGCTGGTAGTGTTTTTCCGCTTTCTGATCATGATAGATGCCTTTCGGTTTCAAAGTGTCATGGTGGTCATCACCTATACAGCCATTGCTTCAATGGTGGTTGGAAACATCCTTGCCTTGCAGCAAACTAATGTGAAACGCCTGTTAGCCTATTCTTCAATTGCTCACCTGGGCTATCTGCTGGTGGCCTTTCTTCCGGGAAGTGTGCTAAGTCTGCATGCCGTCAGCTTTTACCTTACGGTTTATATCATCAGTATTCTCTGTGCCTTTGGTGTGCTCACGGTGCTGTCGGTAAAGGAAAAAGATGCCGAAGACATAGAAAGCTTCAGGGCCTTGTTTTGGCAGGAGCCTGCTTTAGCCTGTGTTTTTAGTGCTGCCTTGCTTTCTTTGGCAGGCATTCCCCTCACCGCAGGCTTTATAGGTAAGTTTTTTATCCTCGCCGGCGGATTGGAAGCTGGCTATCTGCTCACCGTTATTGTGCTGGTGCTGAGCAGTGTAATAGGTTTGTATTATTACCTGCGCATCATCACCAGCATGTTCAGTGGACAAAATATAGGGGGTTTTAAACAAAAAAAAACGCATCCCATTTTTTACATGTTATGCGTTTTTATATTGGCAGCCCTGACCGTACTTATCCTTTGGTTTGGGGTTTACCCTTCCACCATCATGGATTTTATAGAGGATCTGCAGCTTTAGCTCACCGAAGCTTCCAGTGCTTTACGGAAATCTTCCAATAAGTCTTCTGTATCTTCGATACCTATAGATAACCTCACCATAGAATCAGGAATACCCATTTCTGCTCTTCTTTCTGCACCAAGTTCAAAGAAAATAGTATGGGCAACCGGAATCGCCAAAGTCCTGGTATCACCTAAATTACTTGATTTAACAACCAGTTTTAAGCGGTTTAAAAAGGCAAATAAATCAATACCATCTTTTAAAGAAAAGCTCATCAGGCCACCGTAATGTTTAAATAAATTGCTGGCTAACTCATGCTGAGGGTGGCTTTTCAAACCTGGGTAATATACTTTGCTCACCAACTCATGTTCTTCAAGGTAATGGGCAAGTGTTGATGCGTTTTTGCAGGCTCTTTTTAAGCGCAAGGCTAAAGTTTCTGCACCTACAGAAATAGTATGGGCAGCTTCCGGAGATAATGTTCCGCCGCCATCACGTAAGCCTCTTTTTCTGATTTGAGTAAGACCCAACATTTCAGGCTTAATAGTTTCGCGTAAAATAGGGGCAATATTTGGATATTTCGTCCAGTCAAATTTACCTGTATCGGTCACGCTACCGCCTAAAGCATCACCATGGCCACCAATGTATTTGGTGAGCGAGTTGATCACCAAACTGGCTTTTGATGTTGCCGGACGATATAAATAAGGAGAGGTCATGGTATTATCTACCACATAAAGAATTCCTTTTTCCTCACAAAAATCACCGATGCCATTTAAATCAGCAATTTGGGTGGCAGGGTTGGCAATTGTTTCAACAAAGACCATCCTGGTGTTTTCCTGGTAAGCATCCTTAATGTTATTTACGTCGGTAGCATCTACAAAAGTAAAAGATAGTCCCAAATCCATAAAGGTTTGCATAATACTCCTTGAATTTCCAAAAAGGAAGGAACTGGCAATAATATGGTCGCCACCTTTAATTAAAGCTTGTATAGTTGCTGTAATTGCAGCCATGCCTGTTGAAAAGGTAACGGTACCTTTTCCATGTTCCATTTGAGTAACTTTATGCTCAAGGGCAGTTGTAGTAGGGTTTCCCTGTCTGGAGTAAGCATAACCCTTAGCTTTATTTTGAAATACATTTACCAGTCCTTGTACATCATCAAAACCCCAGGTTACGGAAGTATGCACCGGTTGGTGCAGCGCACCAAATTCTGGTTTAAGTAAGCGGTCTGAATGGAGTATAGTAGTGGTAAAGCCTTTTTTATCTTTCATGACATCAATATATAATTCGTTAAATTTGCTTATTTTATTTGGAAAACGAAACTTAATTGGGTCATGCCTGTAAAAATAATTGCATTCATTCCATAATTATGAGAACTTGAAATCTCAAGTCTTGCTTGAATACTGATGCTTTTTATTAAAAAAGCGCTATAGATTTCATTTAAAGTAAGTCCGGCCACCCTTAAAGTGCTCCTGGGCAAACTCAGGTCCGCCTTACGCTAAAGATTCAAGACCCAGGTGTGTAAGTCGTGTGCTGTTGCCTTCTTCAAACAATTACCATATGACCTCAGAAATTCCCGGGTAACCCTCCTAACTATTTCTTCGCTTGCAGGTTAAGCAATTGAATGTTTTTAAAGTCTACCGGTTGCCCTTCACTTTGCAGTGCAATAAAACCTGCTGTTAAACGCTTTTTATCAATTTTTATGGCTGGGTCATAGTTGTTGACTACGCCGCCGCCAATTTGTGGCTTGGCATATTTTAAGACCGTGTCGCCATTAATGATATGCGTAACCAACGAGTCGCCTAAAACAATCAGCTCTGCTTTCACCCATTCTTCAATTTTATAGGTTTTAGACTTAGAGTCAATGCAATGGCGCTCATCAATTTTACCCTCGTATTCCACATCCGTACCCGGAGAACACATATTTCCTGTAGGCCGGGGCTTACCATCATCTAAACCTGCCAGGAGCTGAAATTCAACAGAAATAGGCCAGTCCTGATCGCGCAACATGGTTTTAGGATCCTGAGAATGGTACATTACCCCACTGTTTCTGATGGTATAATTTGGCGCATCTTTTTTCCATTCTCCTGTAATGCGGTATTCAAATTTCAGTTTGTAATGCGAGTAGGGTTGGTTGAAATAAAGGTGACCATATTGTTCATTGAAAGGACCGTATTGATCGTAGCGCACTTTGATGAGGCCATCTTCTACCCTAAAGGTATTTCCGAAGTTTACCCCTACATCATGGTGGTTAATTTTTACAGTCCAATCTTTAAGATCTTTACCATTAAAAAGAGAGATCCATCCATTAGGCTCCGGTTTTTTGGCCATGCTGCCACAGCCTGCAGCAAACAGGACTGGTAAAAGGGCCAGATTTAAAAAGTTACGGGAGCTTAAAACTTTACTTTTGATCATCTACTTCGTTTTTTATATATTTAAAGATAGGTATACCTTGCCACCCCTTCGTTGATTAAAATCAAGTCAATTTAAGCAATTGATCACAATTAACCTATTCATCGGCATTCATTGACCTCATTTTCATTACATTCTATTAGCTCAATTGATTTTGCATTCGCTAAGGCGCCAAACATTTTCTACACATTGGCGTTATTCAAATGAAAGGCTAAAAAGATAAATGTTGGAAATGGAAGTCTACCCGGGAAGTCAGTATCCTCTTGGTGCGAATTGGGATGGAAACGGCGTTAATTTTGCTTTATTTGCTGGTCATGCTACTGCTGTGGAGCTTTGCTTTTTTGATCAGGACTGTAAACATGAGCAGACCAGAATTAAAATTACGGAGTGCACAAGCCATGTCTGGCATGCCTATGTGCCTGACATCAAGCCGGGGCAGTGTTATGGATACAGGGTATATGGGCCTTATGATCCTGAAAATGGCTTGCGTTATAACCCTAATAAACTCTTGATTGATCCTTATGCCAAGGCTATATCCGGTCCTATAGAATGGCATGACTCTCTTTTTGGGTATCGCATGGACGGAGATGACCTCACGTTTAGCGAAACTGATAGTGCACCTTTTGTGCCTAAAAGTGTGGTCATCAACCAGGATTACGACTGGGAAGGCGTAAAAGCTCCAGGCACCAGTTACCTGCAAAGCATCATTTACGAAACACATGTACGTGGTCTAACCATTCAGCATCCCGACATTCCCGAGAATATCCGAGGCACTTATGCGGCTGTATGTCACCCCGTGATGATCGAATACCTGCAATCCCTTGGTATTACGGCCGTTGAGTTAATGCCCGTTCATCAATTTATTAACGAACGCAGTTTAGTAGAGCGTGGCTTGAGCAACTATTGGGGCTACAATACCATAGGCTATTTTGCACCCGATACAAAATATTCCTCAAGCGGTGTTTTAGGGGCGCAGGTCAAAGAATTTAAAGACATGGTGAAGGCCCTGCATAAAGCGGGCATAGAAGTAATTCTTGATGTGGTTTATAACCATACTGCCGAAGGCAACCAATTGGGGCCTACACTTTCTTTTAAAGGGATCGACAACCTGGAATACTACCGCCTTACCGAAAATAAGCGTTATTATATGGATTATACCGGTACGGGAAACACCTTAAATGCTTATTACCCCAGTGTGCTGCGCCTGATGATGGATAGCCTTCGCTATTGGGTGCAGGAAATGCATGTGGATGGCTTCAGATTTGATTTAGCCTCTGCTCTTGCCCGGGGCCTGGATGACGTAAACCGCCTGAGTGCTTTTTTCAGCATCATCCATCAGGATCCGGTATTATCACAGGTAAAGTTAATCGCTGAGCCCTGGGATGTGGGTGAAGGCGGTTACCAGGTGGGCAATTTTCCACCGGGTTGGGCAGAATGGAATGGCAAATACAGAGATTCCATTCGTGATTTCTGGCGCGGTGAAGGTGGCATGCTTGAAGAATTTGCCTTGCGCTGTACGGGAAGTCCTGATTTATACCAGGATGATAACCGCCGCCCCACGGCGAGCATCAACTTTATTACCGCTCATGATGGCTTTACCCTGCACGACCTTGTGTCGTACGAGCATAAACATAATGAAGCGAATGGCGAAAATAATGCCGACGGTGAAAACCACAACAGGTCTTGTAATTACGGGGTGGAAGGGGAAACAGACGACCCGGAAATTGTGAATCTCCGCAACAGGCAGAAGCGAAACTTTTTTACCACCTTATTATTGTCGCAGGGGGTTCCAATGCTGGTGGCCGGTGATGAATTCGGCAGAACACAAAAAGGTAACAACAATGCTTATTGCCAGGACAATGAAATATCATGGTTAAACTGGGCAGCTGCAGACCATGAACTTTTGGCTTTTTGCCGTAGACTCATCAAAATCAGAAAAAGCCATCCTGTTTTTTGCCGCCGCACCTGGTTCCATGGCCAGCCGGCTATAGAAACAGGATTGGAAGATATTGCCTGGTTCTTGCCAGATGGCACAGAAATGAAAGTACATAATTGGAAGGAAGATTTCGCTAAATCTTTAGGTGTTTATTTAAATGGCCATGGCATCATGGGCCGTGACCATGTAGGCAGAAGAATTATTGACAACAGCTTCTTCTTAATTTTAAATGCCCATCACGGTGAATTACAGTATAAACTTCCAGCTATTAAATATGCTGAAATGTGGACTAAAATAGTAGATACATCAGATCCCATGCTAAAAAATGAACATTTAAACTTTAAACATTCACAAAAAATAAAAATACCCGGTAGATCTATTATGGTTTTAACTACAAAAAGTAAATAATGGACATTGCCATTGAGAGCAGAAACATAGGCTTAAATTTAAAAAATCAGCAAGCCTCAGTAAGGGTGTGGGCACCTTTGGCCAAAGCTGTTTCCCTAAAAATAGGTGAGCAGCAAATCTTACCTTTAAAACCAGAGTCAGGGGGCTACTGGTCGCAAAAAGATCTACCCATTAAAGCCGGTGATGCCTATTGGTTTATCCTTGATGAAGGAGAGCCCCTTGCGGATCCGGCCAGTCTGGGCCAACCCCAGGGGGTACATGGGGCATCAGCAGCCATGGAACTACAGCATGTGTGGGAAGATCAACATTGGACTAACATTCCCTTGAATGACTATATCATCTATGAAATCCATACCGGGGCATTTTCTGCCGATGGTACTTTCGCTGGTATCATCAACCGGCTGGATGAACTTGTGGACCTCGGTATAACCGCTATTGAAATTATGCCGGTAGCTTCATTTCCCGGCAGCAGAAACTGGGGCTATGATGGTGTCTTTCCTTTTGCCGTTCAACAGTCTTATGGTGGCGCAAAAGGACTACAGGAATTAGTGTCTGCTTGTCACCAGAAAGGCCTTGCCGTCATTTTAGATGTGGTGTATAACCACATGGGACCGGAGGGAAATTACCTGGAGCAGTTTGGCCCTTATTTCACAGATAAATACCATACCCCATGGGGCAAGGCAGTAAATTTTGACGATCAGTATTGTGATGGGGTGAGAGATTTTGTGCTTGAGAATGCCATGATGTGGTTCAGAGATTTTCATATTGATGCCCTGCGCCTTGATGCCGTGCATGCCATTAAAGATTTCAGCGCCAGGCATATCCTTGAAGAAATCAGTACCTATAGAGATGAATTGCAACAACTTACAGGCAGAAAATACTACCTGCTGGCAGAATCAGACCTCAATGATCCTCGTTACATCAGCCCTGTGGCAGCACAAGGTTTAGGCATGGATGCCCAATGGATAGATGAGTTCCACCATGCGCTGAGGGTAGCTGCCGGAGAAAAACCTATAGGTTACTACCAGGACTTTAAGGGAATAGCACATTTAGCTAAAGCCTTTACCGATGCCTATGTTTACACTGGTGAATATTCTGAAGAAAGAAAAAGGACTTTTGGAAGACCTGCAACCAATCATCCGGGCGAGCAGTTCATTGTCTTTTCGCAAAACCACGACCAGGTAGGCAACCGGATGCTGGGCGAAAGAAGCAGCACTTTATACAGTGTCGACATGCAGAAACTGCTGGCCGCAGCGGTCATCTTTTCCCCCTATTTGCCTTTGTTGTTTATGGGTGAAGAATATGGCGAAACAAACCCCTTCTTGTATTTCGTGAGCCATACCGATCCGGCGCTGATTGAGCTGGTGAGAAAAGGCCGTCGGGAGGAGTTTGCCGCCATGCATAGCGAAGAAGAAGCGCCAGATCCACAAGCTGAAGCCACCTTTCAAAAATCAAAGCTCAACTGGCATTTGCGCAGTGAGGAGCCCCATCACAACTTGTTACAATTTTATAAACAGCTGCTTGCCCTCCGCAAAAGCCATCCTGTTTTAAGGGATAACGACCGTGCAGCCTGTAAAGTCCACGTTTTTGAAGCTGCCAACTGCCTTTTATTGGAACGCGGTAGCCGTGGTGATCAAAACCTGGTCCTTTGCTTTCTCAATTTCAGCTCACAACAGCAGTCTGTTAAAGTGCCTGCCGGCATTCAGCTGCAACAAAAAATTGTAGACTCGGCCGCAGCCACAACAACATTACCCTTGGTAGGGCTGCAGCCACAATCATTTACCGCTTTTAACGCTACTTATGTTTAATCCTATTTCTACTTATCGCATACAATTTAATAAAGACTTCACCTTTCAGCACCTGCAGGCAATTTTACCTTTCCTGCAGCAGCTAGGGGTAAAAACCATTTATGCATCCCCAATTTTTGAAGCGGTGCCCGGCAGTAACCATGGCTACGATGCCGTTAACCCTCAAAAGATCAATCCTGAAATAGGCACCCTGACAGAACTCAAACGCTTGTCGCAACAAATCAAGGAACTCGGATTTTCCTGGATCCAGGATATTGTACCCAACCATATGGGTTTTCACCACCAGAACCCCTGGTTAATGGATGTCCTTAAACATGGTGAACGCTCTGCTTACCGACATTTCTTCGATATCCTTTCACCCAACCTCAGTGAGGAGCCCCTCATGGTGCCTTTTTTAGGCGATGACCTTGAAAAAGTAATTGAAAATAAGGAACTGGAACTTGCGGAAAAATCAGGAGGCTGGTTTCTGAAATACCACGACAGCTATTGGCCTTTAAAGCCGGATACGGACTTGCAAAAGTCGCTTTCAGAAATTGCCTCCAATCAATATTACCGCCTGTGTAATTACCAGGAAAGTAACGAACGCTTAAATTACAGACGCTTTTTTACCGTCAACAGCCTGATCTGCCTCAATATTCAACGGCCAGAAGTTTTTGACGCTTATCACCAGCTCACTAAGCAACTTTTGCAAGAAGGCATTTTTCAGGGCTTGCGAATCGACCATATCGATGGCCTCTATGACCCTGAAAAATACCTGCAGCAGCTTCGTCAGCTCAGTGGTGAAGAAACTTATATTGTGGTAGAGAAAATTCTGGCTCCCGAAGAAAGCCTGCCCAAAGCATGGCCTGTGGAGGGCACTACCGGTTACGACTTCCTTGGACTGGTGAACCAGGTTTTTATCAATGAGCAGGCAGAAAAGAAATTCGACAGCTTTTACCAGCATTTCGATCACAATTCTAGTTCTGTGCAAAGCCAGGTGTTCAATAAAAAGGCAGATTTTCTCAACTCGTTCATGAAACCTGAACTGGATAACCTTTATCAGTTGTTCCTGTCTTTAAACCTTTTAGATGGCCCTGCACAAACCGTGGAGGAAGCCGGGATCTTTAAAAAGCTCCTTGCTGAAATCATGGTGCGCTGCCCCGTTTACCGCTATTATGGCAACCAATATCCCTTGCCCCCACAAGAACAGGCAGCCTTAAAAGTGCTATTAGCTCCTTTGGAGCAGCTTCCTGAATATGCAGTTCCTGTGCAAAAATTAAAGAGCCTGTTGTTTGAGCAAGTCGATTGTGATGTTGCTTTTCAGCAGCGGATTTTACAGTTCTACCAGCGGTTAATGCAGTTTACCGGCCCTTTGATGGCTAAAGGCGTAGAAGACACCCTGATGTATACCTATAACAGGTTTATTGGCAGCAACGAGGTGGGCGACTCCCCTGATGTATTTGGCATTTCCATTGCTGATTTTCACCGTGCTGTTTTAAAAAGACAGGAAGATTTTCCGCTGAGCATGAATGCCCTGAGCACGCACGACACCAAAAGAGGAGAAGATGCCCGGGCGCGTTTACAGGTATTGACTGATTTTAGAAAATACTGGCTTGATGAGGTGCAATTATGGATACCACAAAACCAGGAGTTGAAACAGCAGGATATGCCCGATAGCAATGATGCTTATTTCATTTATCAAACCCTGGTGGCTACTTACCCTGAAACCGAAGAGGAGCAGTCGGCCTATGCCGAAAGATTGCAAACGTATATTGAAAAGGCCTTAAGGGAGTCTAAGCGCAATTCCAGCTGGGATGAGCCTGATGCCACCTACGAACAGTATACCAAAGATTTTATCGAAGGTTTACTGGATACAAAGCGCCCTTTCTGGAAACAATTTATTACCTTTCATCAACGCATTTGCTTCTTTGGTAAACTGAATTCCTTAGCGGCATTATTGCTCAAATTGGGTTGCCCGGGTGTGCCCGATACTTACCAGGGAAATGGGTTATGGGATTTAAGTATGGTGGATCCTGATAACAGGAGGGCGGTAGATTATACCCTCAGGGAGCAATACCTCCAGGAGATCATGCAGGATGAAAACAACCTTTCCGCTTTATGGCAGCAAAGTGAAAACGGCAAAATTAAAA
>NZ_JAZQPU010000386.1:0-13119 GCF_045628745.1 Pedobacter sp. | reverse complement strand
TTTGGCCATACCCACCCATACCTGGTCTTGCTCAGATTTTCTGGCAGAACTGAAGGCTACATAGGCAGTGAGTAAAAATAGTGCAATAACCCCTAGTTGGATATAGGGAAAATACCGCAGCTGGGTGAGGATGGATGAATCCTTGTAATAAACGAGCATCTTTTCGCCCATGTAATTAATGGGCAAAGGTTTGTGCTGTTCCTTCATTTTTCGTAGCTCCCGCTGGAAATAACCGGGATCATAGGTCATGGTTGTAGCGGCACCCATATAATTTGTTTTCGTACTGTCCAGTCGCAGGTAAGTCTGTATTTTAGTTCCGGTGGTGTCTGTTAAAATCACAGGTACGGTACTGCTGGAAGTAATCATGCTGAGCACTTCGGCATAGAGCATATCGTCAAAGATCTGGGAAGATTTCTCTGTTCCCTTCACCCAGAGTTCAAACTGTATCCTTTCTTCGCGTTCCATCTTTTTGACAAAGAAATCGGTGTAAAAAACAGAGGCTGTGCCAATTACTATTGCAAATACCAGTAAGAATAACTTCCAGCGACGTTTTTTTTCGTATGGGTTCATAAATTATGAGGGCAAATTACAAAATAGCATTCAATTACGCATCAATAGAACGGTAACCCTGTAAAAAATATATATTTGCATATAGATTATGGAAAAGAAGGTAAGAGTAAGGTTTGCTCCAAGTCCCACTGGCGGACTTCATTTAGGTGGTGTGCGCACTGCTTTATTTAACTATTTATTTGCAAAACAAAACAACGGTACATTCATCCTTAGGGTTGAAGATACCGACCAGACCCGCTTTGTTGCCGGCGCTGAAGAATATATTACTTCTTGTTTAGAATGGTGTGGTATATCTCCGGATGAAAGTCCACAACTTGGTGGCGAATATGGCCCATACCGTCAAAGTGAGCGCAAAGCAACTTACAAACAATATGCAGATCAACTGATTGCCAGTCGCCATGCTTATTACGCTTTTGATACCCCTGAAGAGCTGGATGCCAAACGTAAAGAATTTCCAAATTTCTTATACGGACAGGCCACCAGAATGCAAATGCGCAACTCGCTAACCATAGATCCCTCAGAAGTACAAGAGCTTTTAGCTAACAATACGCCTTATGTGGTGCGGATCAAAGTTCCTGAAGATGAGCAGGTCTCTTTCATAGACATCATAAGAGGTCATGTCTCTTTTGACACCAACTTGATAGATGATAAAGTTTTACTAAAGGCTGATGGTATGCCTACCTATCATTTAGCCGTTGTAGCTGATGATTATGCCATGAAGATTACTCACATCTTTAGAGGTGAAGAATGGTTGCCATCTGCACCTGTTCACATTCTATTGTGGCGTTATTTAGGCTATGCTGATGAAATGCCGCATTGGGTGCATTTGCCTTTAATATTAAGGCCTGATGGCAATGGTAAGTTGAGCAAAAGAGATGGCGACCGATTAGGTTTTCCGGTTTATGCTCAAAACTGGACAGATCCTAAAACTGGTGAAGTAACTAAAGGTTTTAAAGAAATGGGGTTCATGCCCGAAGCTTTTGTAAATCTGTTGGCCATGCTAGGCTGGAATGATGGCAGCGACAAAGAGATTTTTACCATGGAAGAGTTGATCAGGAGTTTCTCTATAGAACGGATCAGTAAAGCAGGTGCAAAATTTGATTTTGAAAAAGCAAAGTGGTACAACCATGAATGGATAAAAAATGCACCGTCAGCAACATTGCTTCCTTATGTGCAAGCCATATATGCCGAAAAAGGGATAGAATTGCAGCCTAACGCAGATTTATCACCTGTAATAGAACTTGTTAAGGATCGTTGTAGTTTATTGACGGATTTCATCACACAAAGTGTCTATTTCTTTGTTTCTCCTAAGGAATATGATTTAGCTGCGGTGAAACCTAAATGGAACGAGGAGAAAGCAACCTTTTTTAATGCTTTCAAATTGGTTTTAAATGATGAGCTAACTGCAGGTGAGCTTGAAGAGCAATTTAAAGCATTGGCACAGACGCATCAGCTTAAACCAGGGGAGTTGATGTTGCCGTTTAGAATTATGTTGGTTGGTGGAAAGTTTGGTCCGGGTGTTTTTGATATTGCAAAAATACTGGGTGCCAGCGAAACAGCCAATAGAATAAACAATGCCCTGGAGCAATTTAATTAAGCAGCATTATGCAATGGTTCGGTAAAGGAAGTGGTAATATAGAAGATCGTAGGGGCATGAGTGGCGGCAAAGCCCTCGGCGGTGGTGTGGGCATCATCGTTGTCATTTTAGGTCTTCTCTTTGGAACAGACTTGACGGGGCTGGTGAGCCAAATGCCTACAGGTAACCAACAGCAAGTACAAACAGGCAGCCCTACTGATGTTGGGGGCAAGTTTGTTGATGGCGTACTGGAATCTACCAATCAAGTGTGGGAGCAGCAGTTTAAAGCCATGAACAGCACTTACGAAAAGCCTGTGCTTGTTCTTTTTACCGATAATGTGCAATCGGCATGTGGCAATGCCAGTGCTGCCGTGGGCCCTTTTTATTGTCCCGGAGATCATAAAGTATATATTGACCTTAGCTTTTACAATGAGCTGAAAGATAGGTTTGGCGCTGCAGGAGATTTTGCCCAGGCCTATGTGATTGCCCATGAGGTAGGCCACCATGTGCAAAATTTATTGGGTATTTCCGAGAAAATGGACCGATACCGCTCACAACTAAGTGAGAAGGAATACAATAAGCTTTCTGTTAAACTTGAGCTGCAGGCAGACTTCTTTGCCGGCCTGTGGGCGCGTGAAGCACAAAACCTTAAAGATTTTAAATTAGAAGAGGGAGATATTGAAGAAGCGCTGAATGCAGCCAATGCTATAGGTGATGATAAACTTCAAAAACAAGCACAGGGAGAAGTAGTCCCTGATGCTTTTACCCACGGCACCTCTGCTCAAAGGATGTACTGGTTTAAAAAAGGTTTCGATACCGGCGATTTTAAACAGGGTGATACCTTTAACAGCAGCGAACTTTAGTAATTATATTTACCTCCTTAAGAAATAATGATCCTAATTGTAGATGACACTCCCGAAAATCTAATCTCTCTAAAGAAAGTACTTGAAGCACATCAATTCGCTGTTGACACCGCCTCCTCGGGAGAGGAAGCACTGAGAAAAGTACTGAAAAACGAATATGTATTGATCATTCTGGATGTTCAAATGCCTGGCATGGACGGTTTTGAGGTGGCAGAGGCTATTTCAGGCTACAGCAAGGCTAAAGAAACGGCTATTATTTTTCTTTCTGCAGCGAATACAGAACTGAGTTTCATTACAAAGGGTTATTCTTCCGGTGGCCTGGATTACATTACCAAGCCTGTGGATATGGGTATTTTGCTGTTAAAAGTGAAAACCTTTTACCGGATTTATGAACAGAGCCGCAAATTAATTGAAGTGCAGAAAGCGCTCTTAAATGAAATTGAAATCCGCAAAAAAGCCGAAAGTAAAAAAGATGAGTTCATCAGTATTGCCAGTCATGAGTTAAAAACCCCTTTAACCAGTGTAAAGGGCTACGTGCAATTATTGGAACGCAGCATTGATAAAGGTGATACGCCTACCGTTAAAAGGCACTTGGAAAAGGCACAGCTGCAGCTGGAGAAGTTAAATAACCTGATAGCCGATTTGCTTGACATTTCTAAAATTGAAAGTGGCAAGTTGAAGTTCAATAAAAAACACTTTTCTATTGATGAGCTCCTCAAAAATGTTGTAGAAATCATCAACCAATCCAATCCAGAATTTAAAATCAATGTCAAAGGTTCCGTGTCCATTCCTGTTTATGGAGATGAGATGCGCATTGAACAGGTCATCGTTAACTTTTTAACCAATGCCATTAAATACTCTCCCGGCACTAGTGAAATCAGTATCAATTTACGCAAAGATGCAGACAGTATTTACCTTGGTGTAAGGGATTATGGGATTGGCATTGACCTGACTCAACAAAACAATGTTTTCGAAAAGTTCTTCCGTGTAGAAGAAACAGCCATACAATTTCAGGGCCTGGGTATAGGGCTCTACATTTCCTCAGAAATTATTAAAAGGCACAATGGTCAGATTGGCGTGGTCAGCAAGCCCGGTGAAGGATCTGAATTCTATTTTAACATGCCTATAACATCCGCTCCGGAAATCAATAATTAGTTCATATGCAGAAAACTAAATCTTTAAAAAACAACCTCAGAATTGGTTTAGGGCTATCCTTATTGATTCTTTTTACAACTTCCCTGGCCTCTTGGATCAGTATTACCAATATGATTGAAAGCTCTACGCTGGTGGCCAGAAGTAATGATATCATCACCAAGTTAAATGAAGTTCTTTCCTCGGTTAAGGACGCAGAAACCGGACAGCGCGGTTACCTGCTGACTGGTGAAAGAGTTTTTCTGGAGCCTTATAATGGGGCAAGGGAAAATGCACTGGATATATTAGGTGAAGTTGGTGTGCAAACACAACACAATGCTTTTCATCAGAAAACTGTAAAAAGACTGCGTGAAATTGTGCAGCAGCGAATGGCTATCATCGATAGTACCATAGACATTAAACGCAGGGGTGGAAATATTGGTGTTACTGAATTGCTGAATGGAAAACAGTATATGGATGAAGCCCGCGCTTTGGTGAAAACGATGAAAATTCAGGAAAACAGACTCTTGGATCAACAAACGCGTGCACTTAATAAACTAGCTGGTTATACACCAATGCTGATTTTGCTGGCCTCCATTTTATCTGTGTTAATTACCTTTTTCTTTTACAGGAAGGTATCTAGTGACTTTGATGAACGCTTGGTGCTTCAACAAGCTTTACAGGATAAAAATGAGGAGATGGATAACCGTATTGCCGTTATCCAGGAATTGTCCAGCCAGATCTCTGCAGGGAATTATGACATCAGGTTAGAGCAAAAACAATCAGACAGCCTCGGCAGCCTTGCCGGCCATTTAAATGCCATGGCAGAATCGTTGAAATATTCTTTTACCCTATTGGCAGAAAAAGAATGGTTACAGGCGAGCATTGCAGGGTTAAATGATAAAATGGTTGGCGAGAAAAGCGTAGAAGAACTCGCTGCGGATGTCCTTGAATATAATGTTGAACGTACAGGCAGCCTTGTCGGCGCTTTTTATCTTTTAGAGAATAAAGACCTTATCCTGAGCGCAGGTTATGCTCTGGAAACAAAGAAAATTAATGAAAGCCTGCGCCTCGGTGAAGGTATTGTCGGTCAGGCAGCCTTATCTGGCAAACTGATCCTAATCAATGACATCCCTGAAGCAGAGTTCAATATCAGTTTTGCCAGTGGAAACGCAAGGCCTAAAAATGTAGTTGCCATACCGATCTTTAGAGACAAGCTTTTAATAGGGGTGATGGAATTTGGTTCTCTTCAAACATTTACACCTTTACAGCTTGACTATTTCCATAGCATAGCTCATAATATAGCCGTTGCCATCCATGTTTCCCAAAATAGGAAAAGACTACAAGACTTTTTAGAAGAAGTACAAACACAAACAGAAGAATTACAGGCACAGCAATCTGAGTTGGAGGGATTAAATTCTGAACTTGAAGCCCAGACCCAGAAAATACAGACCTCAGAAGAAGAACTGCGGGTGCAACAAGAAGAGCTCATGCAAAGTAACCAGGAGCTGGAGGAAAGAACCTTGCTTCTTGAAGAACGTAACCAGATCATTCAGGAACGGAATACCCAGATTCAGGAAAAAGCACATCAGCTGGAGCAGAGTACAAAATATAAGTCAGAATTCCTGGCTAACATGTCGCATGAACTGCGCACCCCTTTAAATTCCATTTTGTTGCTGTCTAAACTGATGTCGGAGAATACAGACCTCGATGCAGAATATATAGAGTATGCAGAGGTGATTCAGAGCTCCGGACAAGGACTTTTAGGCTTAATAGATGAGATTCTTGATCTTTCTAAAATTGAAGCCGGTAAAATGACACTGGATTTTGAGGAAGTGACTATTGCTGAAGTAGCTACAGACATGCGCTCCTTGTTTATTCCCCTTGCCAGAAATAAAAACCTGCAGCTGCTGGTAGAAAATAAAGCCAATATCAAGCAATTGAATACCGATAAAATGAGATTGGAGCAGATTCTTAAAAACCTGCTCTCCAATGCCATTAAATTTACGGCTAAAGGAAAGGTAAGCTTAACCATCACCAGTGCTGATGACCAAAAAGCCCTCTTGTTTAAGGTAACCGATACTGGTATTGGCATTCCTCTGGACAAACAAAGTCTTATTTTTGATGCTTTCCAACAAGCCGATGGTTCTACCAGACGCAGTTATGGAGGTACAGGTTTAGGCTTGTCCATCAGCAGGGAACTTGCAAAACTCCTGGGTGGTGAAATTATTTTGACCAGTAAAGAGAATGTGGGCAGTGAATTCACCTTGGTTTTATCGCTAGTCCAACAGGAAAAAACACCGGAGCTGAATGGTCATGAGCATAATTTGCTGCCATCTGCCTATGCAGAACCTATTGCTGCCATACTTCCGGAAAGATTCACGGTGGATAAGATTCCACAAGAATTAGAAGACGATCGCCATCATATTTTACCCGGTGACAAAGTCATTCTTATTATAGAAGATGATACGCCATTTGCTAAAACCCTGCTTAACTTTACCCGTAAGCGTAATTATAAGGGCATTGTTGCCGTTAGGGGTGATGTAGGAATTGAAATGGCAAACTTCTTTCATCCTGCAGCGATCCTGTTGGATATCCAGCTGCCAATTAAAGACGGATGGCAGGTGATGGAAGAACTTAAATCAAATCCCGCTACACGTGCCATTCCAGTGCACATCATGTCGTCACTGGAAGTGAAAAGAGAAAGTTTACTGAAAGGTGCTGTAGATTTCATCAATAAACCAGTTGCCCTGGAGCACATCAAAGAGATTTTTCAGAAATTGGAATATGCATTGAGCAAGCATCCTAAAAAAGTACTCATTGTAGAGGAAAACAAACAGCATGCTGATGCTTTAAGCTATTTCCTGGGTAATTATGACATCCAGACGGAAGTGGCCAATGATGTGATGCAAAGTATTGATGCCTTGCGTAAAAAGGAAGTTGATTGTGTAATCCTAGACATGGGCATTCCTGATCAAAGCGTTTACCAGACCCTGGAGACCATCAAAAAAAGCGAAGGACTGGAAAACGTGCCTATTATTATTTTTACGGGCAAGAACCTTTCTAAGGGTGAAGAAACAAGAATTAAACAATATGCAGATACTATTGTTGTTAAGACCGCTCACTCGTACCAGCGTATTTTAGATGAAGCAGGATTGTTTCTGCACCTGGTAGAATCTAAAGACAATGGTCAAAAGCATCGGATAACCAGTGAAAAACTGGGAGGCTTGTATGAGGTGCTGAACAATAAAACAGTATTGATTGCTGATGATGATGTCCGTAATATTTTCTCCCTGACCAAAGCACTGGAGTTGCACCAAATGAAAGTGCTGGCAGCAACAGATGGCAAAGAAGCCTTGCAGCTGCTGAAAGAAAATCCTTTCGTAGACATCGTTTTGATGGATATGATGATGCCTGAAATGGATGGTTATGAAAGTACTAAAGAAATCAGAAAGATCCCTGCGTATAAAAACATCCCGGTACTGGCCGTAACGGCAAAAGCTATGATGGGCGACAGGGAAAAATGCATTGCTGCAGGTGCTTCTGATTACATCTCTAAACCAGTAGATATTGATCAGTTGGTGTCCTTGCTACGCGTGTGGTTATATGATAAAGTTTAAAAAATAGAAGTCAGTTAATTTTATGGGTGACAATAAAAAAATACTAATCGTTGATGATGATAACCGCAATATATTTGCGTTAACTGCGGTTTTAAAAGCCAGAGGTTACCAATGTTTGTCTGCTCCTTTTGCAGAGGAAGGTTTTCAGCTTTTATCGGCACATCCAGAAATTGCCGTTGTGCTCATGGATATGATGATGCCGGGCATGGATGGATATGAGGCTATTGCTAAAATGAAGGAAAACCCTAATTTACACCATATTCCCGTTATTGCTGTTACTGCCCAGGCCATGGTAGGCGATAGGGAACGCTGTATGAAGGCCGGTGCTGTAGGCTATATTTCTAAGCCTGTCAACATTGACAAACTCACTGAATTGCTTACCCAATATATATAATAGAAACCTTGGAATTGCCGGTAATCAGTGATGAGCAAATTGAAGGATTGTTATGTGATCTGCTGAGAAACTATGGCTATGATTTTACAGGTTATTCCAAGGCATCACTTAAGCGAAGAATCATCCGCCTGTATGCTTTGGATAAGATTTTAGGCTTTACAGAGTTCAAGTATAAAATCCTGAACGACAATGTCTATTTCAAGCGATTTGTTGAACAAGTAACGGTAAACGTGACCGAGATGTTCCGTGATCCTACCTTTTTTAAAACCCTGCGCGACGAGGTATTACCCCGTTTAGGCACCTATCCTTTTATCAGGATCTGGATTGCAGGATGCTCCACGGGAGAGGAGGCCTATTCCATCAGCATCGTGCTCAAAGAGCTTAACTTATTACATAAGTCGCTCATCTATGCTACCGATTTAAATCCCACGGTGCTGGAAAAGGCAAGCCTTGGCATGTTTTCTCTCACCTACATGAAGCAATATTCAGAAAATTATATTGCTGCGGGTGGAAAACAGGATTTCTCCAGCTATTATACCGCAAAATATTCTTTAGCTAAATTTGATGATGAGCTGCGCAGTAAGCTCATCTTTTCTACACATAACCTGGTATCGGATAATTCTTTTAATGAGTTTCAGCTCATCTTATGCAGAAATGTGCTGATTTATTTTGACCGTGACCTCCAGCATAAAGTGCTGGAATTGTTTGACGACAGCCTTGAAGACCTTGGCTATCTCGCTTTAGGAACTAAAGAAACAATTGACTTCTCAAAGATTGCTAAAAATTATAAACGACTGCCGAACGATAAAATCTGGCGTAAAGGAAGGTAATATGGAACACTGCGAAGCATTAATCATCGGAGGATCAGCAGGAAGTTTAAACGTACTGCTTAAAGTTTTGCCAAGTCTTAATGCACAACTATCCTTTCCTGTTGTCATTGTAATTCACCGTAAAAAAGGGACTGATTCGCTGCTTCCTGAACTGCTTTCTGGCCGCACACAACTGATTGTTAAAGAAGCGCAGGAAAAGGAAGAACTCTTGCCCGGCACCGTCTATGTTGCTCCCTCAGATTACCATTTATTGCTGGAGCGCAACCGTACTTTTTCCCTTGATTTTTCTGAAAAGGTGAATTTTTCACGACCCGCCATAGATCTAACCTTCCAAACGGCAGCAGAAGTTTATAAAGATAAACTGGTCTGTTTACTGCTTTCAGGTTCTAATTCTGATGGGGTAAATGGCCTCAAAACAGCCCTTGAATGGGGTGGAAGGGTGCTTATTCAAAATCCTGAAGATGCTCAGGTAGCCTTTATGCCGCAGCAGGCTATGCTGCAGGTAAAGACTGATTTTATTTTAAATGCAGAAGATATGGCAGAATTTATTAATTTGTTATCCAAAACTCAATAACATGACCTCACAAAAAAGAGTATTTATTTTCGATGATAATACTGATATTCTAGAACTATGTACTATTATTCTGGAAGATGCAGGTTATGAAATTAAAACTTCCGCTACCTCTAACGACATTATTGGGCAGGTAAATGCCTATATCCCGGATATCATTTTCATGGACAACTGGCTTCCCGATGTTGGAGGTATAGATGCCACCAGGGCCCTTAAAAACGATGAGCAGCTGAAACACATCCCTGTTATTTACTTTTCTGCCAACAACGATGTAAGGTCATTGGCAGAGCAAGCAGGTGCAGATGGTTATTTATCTAAACCTTTTGATATCATGGAACTGGAAGAGATTGTAAGCAAACATTTAAGCGTTATTTAACGCCTAAAACATTTGCTCCTTGTTCAAAAACAAGGTCTACCGGAATACCTTTGTTACTTAAGCGGTCTAAATCTTTTTGCAGGTCAGCAGGGATCACAGCTTGCTCCTGCTGCACTTTAACTACGGCAGCATAATCACCATTACCCTGCAGGCTGATAATTAAGCTGCTTAGCTCATTCATGGCTACGGCAAACTTATCGTAATCAACTTTATAAGTACCTTGCGCATTTCTGATAAAAGCACCCTTCTCTTTAAAGAAGTTGAAGCATTGCATGTTCGCTTTTCCATGTGCACTGGCCGTACCGAACCTTACGGAGCGTAAAATGCCTGCCATAAAGGTGGTATAGTATTCTTTTATATCGCCTGTTAACTCTCCTTTTTTCAATAGGCCTGTAACCATATAAAGACCTAAAATATCTGCTTTACCTTCTTCAATCCAGGAGTATTGTTCTTTTAGGGCTTCTTTTACAAAGCCTTTACCGGTAATTGTCTTTTTGATTCCCAAGCCATGGGCAACTTCATGGAACATTACATTGGCGAAAAAAGCATCAAATTTGATGTATTTCTGTTGCTCTTTGTCAATCAATTCCTGTGCAATGGGCAGCAGGATTTTATCGAACTTTGCCTTCATGGCGTTTTTCAATTGCGAGCGTCGTGTTCCTTTTTGCTGTTGAATAAGCTCATCATTTGGTAAATTAACGGCAATTGTTTTTGACCCCGCGTTGCAATCCCCAGCATAATAAACTACATCATAAGCATTCAGCTCGCTGTCTGTGCCTGGCATTTCTTTCTTGTATTTTTCAGCAACAGGTAAGCCTTTTTGCAGGGCCGGCAACATTTGCACATATTTTGCCAGTCTTTTGCTCCAAACTTTATCTTTTACCAATACATAACCTTCATAAGATGTTCTGGCATTAAAGAGCTTGTCTTCATAATTTTCAATAGGCCCCAAAATGATGTCCAGACCATTGTTTTTCATGTCAAGCCAGGCAATATCACTAGCTTTGTAATTATCTGTTACTAAAGCCTCAGACCTTAAGTTTAAGTACTTTTTAAAACCTTCATCTTCAGCAAGCAAGGCGGCTTGTTTCAGTAAACTTGATGCTTTTTGAAGCTCAGAAGCATATAAAACATGGTAAGGTACTAAGGTTAATTTCCCTGAAGTATCCCTGCTTACTACTGTATAAGGGTTGTATTTATCTTTTAAAGTAGATTTCTCGAATTCTTCCTTGGTCATGTCTGCAGGATAAAAAGCAGCACCCTCAGGTTTTGGACCTATGCCATTGATAAATGGCTTGTCGCCATTTAACCTGTCCCATGGGCCATAGTTAATTCTCACAAAGGATTTAGTTCTTTCATCTTTCAGCGCATTCAACAGGCTGTCGCGCTGAGGGTATGTTTGTTTCCAGAATAAATCATCCATTATTTGTGCTGCCTGGATCAGCAGGGGAAGTATTTTACGTTCGTTAACGCTGAGGTCGTTTAGATTGGTGGTGAGCTTAACGCTTTCATAAATGCCGAACCTGTTGTTTACATAATCTGCCAGGCTATCTTGTGATAAAACGGCTTTTGCTGTGTCAGCTATTTTCTTCTCCTGGCTATTGCCGCAAGAAGATATGCTGCCAAGGATCACACAGCCGAAAAGAAGTTGTACTGCTATAGATGTGGTTTTCATTAGTATTCTGTTTTTTATACGTTCATAAAGCTACCCAAAGCTGTATACTGCCTTGCGAGCATGAGCTCATGATGGATTTATTAAGATAACATTTTTTAAAGATGATGATTTGTCGCTGAGGAGGTTATCATTCATTAATATTTAATTTAACCTTTTCCGCAGACTTTTATTCGCCAGCAAAGTAGGAAAGCAACTAAATTAGTGAAAAAATAAACGCCTGACATAAATTTTCATCGTTTAGAGGTCATTTATCTAAATAATGGCTAATTTCACCTTTTTATATTTATCCTATGAATCTCCCTAATAAAATTTTGATCAACACTTTATTTTATGCTGCATTAGCCATCACTTTGAGTGGCTGTTCTACCAATAAATATGCCGCAACCAATAAAGTATATAAAGCACAATCAAAATCTTTTGCTGACCTTATTGAGGCTATGCCGCCCACCAACCAAAAGATAGACTCTTTGCCAGATAACATGCAGTCTTTTATTGGCACGGTAAACTTTGGTATCCGTAAACCCAACTTTGTCATTATTCACCATACAGCACAGAATTCCCTTGACCAAACCATTAAAACTTTCCTATTAACAAGAACACAGGTAAGTGCACATTATGTGGTGAGCAGAGACGGACAGGTGGTACAAATGCTGAATGATTATTTGCGGGCAAACCATGCTGGTATTGGTCGCTGGGGTAATGATACAGACTTAAACTCTTCTTCCATAGGTATTGAATTAGATAACAATGGCAGTGAGCCCTATTCAGACGCACAGATCAAAAGTCTATGTACGCTGCTGGCGGGGTTAAAAAAGAAATACAATATTCCAACGGCAAACTTCATTGGCCATGCTGACATTGCGCCTACGCGTAAGCCAGACCCTAGTAATTTTCCATGGAAGGCTTTAGCGGCCAAAGGTTATGGCTTATGGTATGACAATGTGCTTTTACTGCCACCTCCAGATTTCAATCCTACCTTTGCATTGCGCATTATTGGCTATGACATTAAAAACCTGGGTGCCGCTATTACAGCTTTTAAAAGGCACTATGTACAAACGGATATCACACCGGTACTCACGCCAGCAGATAAATTGATTCTTTATAATATCTATAAAAAATACTTGTAACAAGAGCTAAAAATATTAAACCCGCCTCCTTCATTTAGGTCGGCGGGGTTTTTTAGGCCAAAAAAAAGAGGTCATTTAATTGACCTCTTTAAAATTTATTTCTTTCCCTTTGCCCAGGCATCCTTCAGTCCAACCGTGCGGTTAAATATCAGGTGCTCAGCAGTGGAGTCTTTATCTAAACAGTAATAGCCTTTACGGATAAACTGGTACCTTTCTGTAGCATTTGCATTGGCAAGGTAAGGCTCTATATATGCCGATTTGTTGATCTCTACACTTTCAGGGTTCAGGTAATCTTTAAAATCACCTTCTTCACTGTCAGGAGATTCTACGCTAAACAAGCGATCGTAATTCCTGATTTCAGCAGTCTGAGCATGAGCTTTACTTAC
>NZ_JAZQPU010000385.1:0-1800 GCF_045628745.1 Pedobacter sp. | reverse complement strand
ATTACCGTTATCTTACATCATCAAATGAATAATGCTGATGAAAGAAATCACCGATATCCTGAAGGCTTATGAAAAAGCAGTAAGGGAACACAAAAAAGCGGCGCTAGCCACTGTGGTAAAGGTTGATGGATCTTCTTACCGGAGGCCAGGTGCCCGCATGCTCATCACCGAAGATGGTCTTTTAACGGGTGCCATTAGTGGGGGCTGCCTTGAAGGCGACGCTTTAAGAAAGGCACTTTCTGCTATTCTGCAGCAGGAAAATAAATTAGTCACCTACGATACCACAGATGAGGATGATGCTAAATTCGGCGTACAGCTGGGTTGCAATGGTATTGTTCATATTCTTTTTGAACCTATCCGTCAAAATGACCCACTTCATGCCCTGGTGATCCTGGCTGCCTTGGAAAAAGAAAGAGAAAATGCAGTGCTGTTGACCCTGTTTTCCTTAGAAGGGAAAATACAGTTGGGTACTAGCATGCTCTATAGGGCAAAAAACAGCATCTCCAAACTCCCTGGCGATAGTAAAGATGAAATTTATGAACATGCAGCAAGGGTACTGGCTCAGCAAAAATCTACTTTAGAAAATTTGACCATAGAGGAGCAGCCTACAGATGCCTTTATTGAATTTGTAGCACCACCAATTTCGCTCATCATTGCAGGCGCAGGAAATGACGCACAGCCTTTGGCCGAAATTGCACAACTTTTAGGCTGGACAGTAACCATAGCCGACGGTAGACCAACACATGCTACAGCACAACGCTTCCCCAATGCAGATCGGGTATTGGTGGTCAAACCAGAACAATTATTAGCACAGGTTGCTATAGATGCGCAAACGGCCTTCGTGCTGATGACCCATAACTACAACTATGACCTTGACTTACTCCAAAGGTTACTAACTACCAATGCCCCTTATATAGGCACCTTAGGACCAAAAAAGAAATTGCTGAGGATGCTGGACGAACTTAATTTAAATACAGAGGAGAATTTAGCAAGGGTACATGGCCCCGTAGGTTTAGATATAGGTGCAGAAACAGCTGCGGAAATTGCCATTTCTATCATTGCCGAGATCAAATCTGTTTTTGCCGGTGCTACGGCCAGTTTTTTAAAGGAGAAAGCAGAACCTATTCATTTTCAAAAAAAGGAATAATGAAAACCGGGATCATCATTTTAGCTGCGGGCAATTCCAGCAGGCTGGGGCAGCCCAAACAGCTGTTAGCCTACAGAGGTAAAACGCTATTGCGATTAACGATGGATGCGGCGTTGGCAAGTGATTTCAGACCAATCATAATGGTCTTGGGTGCTTATGCAGGGGAAATCTCTAAAAGGCACAGCACACCAGAAATTACCTGTGTAATCAATGAAAACTGGGAAGAAGGGATGTCATCAAGCATCGCTATTGGCCTTGAAGCGCTTTTAAAACAGCAAGCCGATGTAGGAAATGCAATCATCAGTGTAGCTGACCAGGCTTTTATCAATGCAGGGATTTTCGAAAGTCTGGCTAAAACCCATGAGGCTAAAGGTAAAAATATCGTTGCTTGTGCTTATGCAGAAACTAAAGGTACACCAACATTGTTCAATAAAAAGTACTTTGAGCAATTGCTGTCGCTCACAGGAAATAGGGGTGCAAAACATATCTTTGAACAACATCCTGAAGATTTAGAAACCATTGACTTTGAATTAGGCCATATTGATATCGATACGGCAACAGATTATATCAACTTAATTAACCACACATGATCAGCGATTCTTTTGGACGAGTGCACGATTACCTGCGGATATCGCTTACCGATAACTGCAACT
>NZ_JAZQPU010000384.1:0-3206 GCF_045628745.1 Pedobacter sp. | reverse complement strand
GCTTTTAACAAATCATTTACCGCAATAAAGGTATTGTTAACAGCTACATCCAAAACATAACCACTGGTAGATGTGGCTACTGTTTTGGCTGGTGCATTTTGTAAAGCGCCATAAGCAATACGCTCAAACGGACCATCTAAGGTAGTGAGGATGCGGTCAAAATGAACACCCATTTGAAAAGCCAGGGTCCAGCCTGCAGCATCGTATGGACGTACCGGAGGGCCTCCAGGGTATTGAAAGTCATTCGGGTGATCTTGTGGCTCAAACATATCCAACACATGCGGACGGAAAGCCTGGTTCGTTTTAACGATATAAGAACCTATAGGATAGTTTTTGCCACTTACCGTAAAAGGTGCTGTAGCACGATGAACCAAAATACCCGACTTTAGTAAAGAGTTGATAAACTTAACCGCAGTAGGAAAATCAGACTGGTCTGCAGAGATGATATAACCTCTTGCATCCAGTGTCTCCGGATTTTTCAATACAGCATCATAATATTTCATTGGCATAGCAGCCGATAGTTTACCAGTGCTGTCTTTTTCTAGTAAGTTTGCTTTTTTATCTTTTTCATAAGCCTCACTGATGGAAGCAATATGCTTAGGCATTAAAGTCCAGTTATCTTGATTTCCTTTGTTGATGGCATTTCTTCCCATCACATAGATATTATACAAAAGCTTATCTCCCTGGCGACTAGCATAATCAAGGATCCCGTAATTTAATGATACCGAGTAGTCAATAGATTTACGGAATTTCCACTCTTGTGGCGTCACCGGAAATGGCGTTGCATTATTTGGGATCAACCTATCTGGCACCAAAGCAATTTTAGAAGGTGTAGGATTTCCAGTAATTTCCGTCAGAATCCCGATCATGTTATGGAAATAAGGTGTAGTCCTTAAACCACCATTCCACCAGGTAGAATAAACAGAACCACTTAGACGAGTATAACCTGGTTTACCTTCAGTGTTCAACCTATTGATCATGGCTGCTGCCACACCATCAATGCCAGTAATCAGCAAAGGGTCGAACACAAAATTAAATGGATCACGGTATGGCGGACCAGCCACTACAGCACCCTCCGGCGAAGTTTGGTGGTGGTTATAAATTATTTGCGGCATCCATTCAATATATTGCTGTCTGGAGATATTGGTGGTTTCCTTCATGTTCATCATATAGAAATCCCTGTTGTTATCATGACCAATATATTTCTGGTAAAGACGTGGGATACTCATGTTCCGTTTTTTAGGATCTTTATCTTTCATGTACCAGTTAGAAACCAGCTCTTGTCCGTCGGGATTAACCTGCGACAATAAGATGATGACATTGTCGAGAATGCGCTTAGTTTCAGCATCATTTGCACTCAGTAAGCGGTAGTAAATTTCAAGCAATTGCTGCGTAGCCACAGTTTCTGTAGCATGCAAACCACCATCAAGCCATACCACAGGTTTTCCCTCGAGGGCAAGTGCTGCTGCCTGCGCATCGGTCAGGTTTTCGGCCCTGGCCAATTGCTGTGAAATTTCTTTATAACGGGCCAGCTTTTTCAAGTTGGCAGGCGAGGAAATGACCATTAAATACTGGTTGCGCCCCTCCTCTGTTTTACCAATTTCCTGGAGTACCACCCGGTCAGACTGCTGCGCGAGCTTTTTAAAATAAGCTTCTGCCTGGGTGTAATTGGCGAGGCTATAATCATCGCCAATGTTAAAACCGAAGTGCTCTTTTGGACTTGTAATGGTTTGTGCAGCGGCAGAAGCCACACACAAAAACAATATTACATACGTTTTAAATAATCTTATCATAATCAGCTTATTAAATAATTTGTAAATAGTTTTTCTTAGATATCTTTATTGTAAAGCGACTCATTATTAGGTATAGGCCACAGGTAATTGGGATCATCAGGGTTAATTTTTGGTATTGGCGATGAGCCCAGTGGTGTTTTAGCAGGTATAGGGAGTTTCAATCGCATTAAATCAGCATTGCGGATACCTTCGCCAAGAAACTCAATGTGTCGTTCTACTATAATTTTGTCCAGCAATTCTTGCTTTGCAGCAGCAGTAATGGTGGTTGTAGCATCCGAACGTTTTCTCACCGCATTGACCAAGGCCAAAGCTCTTGCATCTACCCCATTTAAGTTAGTTAAAGCTTCGGCTAAATTCAACAAAACTTCAGCATACCTTATCACTGGCACATAATCTGTGTAAGGGGAACCAGAGGAATATTTAGTACTCCATAATCGCCCTTTATTGACACCAGCCGCTGTGCTGAAAGTTAATTCACGTCTTTTATCAGTTGCTTTCCAACCAGCATCAGCCACAATACCACCTTCAAATAAATAAAAATCTCCACCACCAGTTCTGCCTAAACCTGTGGCATTAGACCCGTCAGGCAAATACGCATTCCCTAAGGAAGTACCCGGCGCATCGTTAGAAGTAAATGGCATAGAAAAGATAGATTCTGTAGATGTATAAGGCGCCTTAAAAACTGTTGTTACATCGGCCTGGAGGGCATGCAGCACACCAGAAGGTGCGATGAAGGGTGCAGCTACCGGCACAATTTTATTGGCCGCCGTTACAACATTGGCATAATCGCCCATGCTTAAATACACCTTTGTTTTAGCCGCTATAACGGTATTGCGGTGTGCACGGGTGGTATTGAGGGCTGCTGTAGTATATTTTTCAGGAACATTAGTTTCGGCAAAGTTCATATCGTCTATAATCTGCTTATAGACCTCTGCTACTGTGCTTCGTTTTAGGTTATAATCACCCAGGCCTTTGTTTGGCGTTAGGCGAAGCGGTAAACCCGGACTAGCACCCTGGTTTTTAGTAAAGGGCTCCGCATACAGCTGCAACAGGTAATAATAGGCCAAAGAACGCAGAAACCTGGCCTCACCTACGTAATTACCATTGATGGCCGTACCCACAACAGCACCACCCTTTTCTTCCATATTGGCAATGAACACATTGCAGGCATTGATGATCTGGTAGCCCTGGGTCCATACTGCAGAAACATCTGAGGTACCCGGGTCAACGGTCATCATGTAAGACAAACCGCCCCTGGTAGGATTAAGGTTGGTGGCCACAAAATCTCCGGCACGGGCCTCACTGTAATATAGGTATTGACTACCCCAAAAACCACCCCCTTTAAAAGTAGCATATAAACCATTCATCAGGTTACTGATTCTTTCTGGGGTATCATAAGCTGAAATATCAGAG
>NZ_JAZQPU010000383.1:0-7738 GCF_045628745.1 Pedobacter sp. | reverse complement strand
TGAGATTGGCCACTGCTGCCCCTTTCATTGCTTCTTGAAGGTGCACTTTGTTGTACACGTTCTTGTCTTTGTTGTTGAACTTGTGCCCTTGGTTGTGCTTGCTGGCGACTTTGTTCTTGCGCACGTTGTTGTTGTTGTTGTGTACGTTGTTGTTGTGCCTGTTGTTGACGGGCAGCTTGTTCTCTTTGTTGAGTCTGAGCTGCTTGTCCGCGTTCTTGTGCTTCACGCTGTGTACGTTGTTGCTCAGCTTGTTGCTGACGCACAGCATGTTCTCTTTGTTGAGTCTGAGCTTGTTGTCCGCGTTCTTGTGCTTCACGCTGTGTACGTTGTTGCTCAGCTTGTTGCTGACGCACAGCTTGTTCTCTTTGTTGAGTCTGAGCTTGTTGTCCGCGTTCTTGTGTTTCACGTTGTGTACGTTGTTGCACTTGTTGCTGACGGGTAGCCTGGTCTCTTTGTTGCGTTTGATTTTGTGTACGTTCGCGTTGTGAACGTTGTATCGCTTCATTTCTTTGACCAGTCTGGGTTCTGTTCACCGCATCACGGTTGGTACGTCCAGCGTTTGCACCTACATTTCTGCCAGCATTATTGTCTCTGCCAGCATTATTTCTAGCAGGTTGGTTTCCTCTGTTGGCAGCATAATCCCTTTCGGTGCTCACTCTTCCAGGTCTTGCATTTTTGTTATCTACATTTCTGCCGCCACCTCTTGGATTGTAAATATTTACAGTGTTGTTAGTGATGGTAGATCTGCCAGAACGGTCAGTACGGTTTACACGGTAAACGGTTACATCACGGTTTGTGGCACGTCTGATATCATCACGTCTCGGACCTGTAAAATAGGTGCTCCTGTTGCGTTGACCAGTATAATTAATATAGTTTGTACGGTTAAAGATATTTATATTAATATAACTGCGGTAGCGAGGAAACCTATCATAGTAGATATTTCCTTGCGGTACAAATACCCACCAGGAGTGAGGAATATTGTATCCTCCACCAAAGTTAACGTTGATGTTAATGCCAGGACCCAAAGGTGCCCATCCGTAATAACCACCACCACTTCTCCAGCTTACCCATGCAGGTCCCCAGGTAGTATCAGGTATCCATACCCATTCGTTATAACTGTTGTTTACCCATCTTCCATAGTGGAAAGGAGCCCATCCCCAGTCGTAGTTAGATACCCAAGTGTTGCCATATTCGGTCATCACCCATCTTCCGTCAGTATAATAGGGTCTGAAATCTGCCTGATCTACATCTGGCCGCCAAACATAGCCGTATTGTGAATCTTGAATCCAGGTTCCATAAGGAGAAAGTTCATCGTAAAAGGTCTGCAATGACACGTCATCATCTTGTGCGCTTGCAGTAATGGTTGAACCGGCCAGGAGGAGTATAAGTCCTAACACGAATACCGGAAATTTAAACATGCTTTTCATAGTGTGTTTTTTTATATAACCTAAACTTTATACTCAATTTGAGCTCAAAAGAAATCAATGGTTTAATTGTCTGTAAAATATTACAATTCAATGCTTAAGCGGCGCCTAATTATATTGGTCAATCATTGGCATAAACAGATGTTTATTCGCTATTGGTAATTTACAATTTACGTAATAATGGAATAAAATGCAAACAGCTTTCTCTTTACCCATTATTATTTTCTTCTTTTGTATCGTGAAACCATCCTCAGCAAGCAAATAGCTCCTGATGGCTCATCACTGTTACAAACAAATTATACACTAATGACAAAAGGCACCTTATATCTAGTACCAGTCCCTTTAGCAGAAAATGCAACCGCCAAAACGTTTACCCCATTTTTAGTGGACACCATTAATGCTATTGACACCTATATTGTAGAAAACGAAAAGACTGCACGTAAATTCCTTAAAGAAGCAGGTTTAAAAAGACCACAAAGTGAATTGGTTATTCATGACTACGGTAAACATAAACGCACTTCTTCCTTAGTTCCTTTTTTTAAGGAATTGATGACAGGTAAAAATGTAGGTTTAATGAGTGAAGCCGGCTGTCCGGGTATTGCTGATCCAGGTGCTGATATTGTGGCTGAGGCTCATCGTCGTGGCATTTCTGTAGTGCCATTGGTAGGACCAAACTCTATCCTTTTAGCTTTAATGGCATCAGGTTTTAACGGACAAAGTTTTACTTTCCATGGTTACCTGCCTATAGATAAGGTTGAGAGAAGCAAGCGCATTAAAGAGCTGGAGCAGAACGCTGAAAAACAAAAACAAACGCAGATCTTTATTGAAACACCTTTCAGAAATAACTCCTTGTTAGAGGATGTATTGAAAAGTGCAGCACCGCAAACCTTATTGTGTATTGCCTGTAACCTTACCGGCGAAGAAGAATATGTAAAAACACAATCAGTTGCCCAATGGCGATTAGAAAAGATAGATTTACACAAAAAACCAGCTATTTTCCTTTTATACCGTTTGTTTCTTTAAACCTAAAGGGTTTATAGCAGACATTACCGATACATGTTTTTTCCTTCCATGAAGGCGATAACCTGATCGGGAACAAAAAATTGAATGTTCTTTTTGGCCTTAACGGCACTGCGGACAAAAGTTGAGGAGATGTCCATTTGTGGTGTTTCCGTCATGATTATAGAGGGATGGTTTTTCCATTCCTCTACATTCACGCCAGGTCTCGGATAGACATAAATCTGGTAATTCTTTAAGATCACCTCGTAATTTTTCCACTTTTTAAAAGACACCAGGTTGTCAGATCCCATAATGATAGCAAACTCTCTGCTGGGGTATTTTTCTTCTAAATAGCTGAGGGTATCAATGGTATAGGAAGGCTTTGGCAGGCCAAATTCTATATCGCTCACTTTTAAGTGCTGCGAATTCTCTGTGGCAAGCCTAACCATTTCCAGCCTGTCGTAACTGTTCGACAAGCCATTTTTGTTCTTTAAGGGGTTATGAGGGGATACTACCAACCAAACTTCATCAAGCCCGGTAAAAGTAGCCATGTAGTTGGCAATCACAAGATGCCCCAGGTGCACTGGGTTGAAAGAACCAAAAAACAGCCCTGTTTTCATTCCTTATTTTTGATTAATAAAGTCCTCAATTAATTTGTCAGCTTCCTGACAAGCAACCTCCAGGTCATAATTTTTTAGTACCACATCAAATTTATCTGCGTATTTAAGCTCTTTTTCAGCTTTAATGAAACGTTCTTGTAATTTTGATTCACTGTCAGTACCACGACCAGTTAAGCGTTCTTTCAAAACTTCTAAAGAGGGTGGCTGCACAAAAATTGCCAGTGCATTCTCTTCATATTTTCTTTTAAGCCTTAAGCCGCCTTCTACATCAATATCAAAAATTACATGTTTGCCTTCATTCCAGATCCGTTGAATTTCAGAACGCAGGGTGCCATAATAAGTTCCGTTATATACTTCCTCAAACTCTACAAACTCCTGGTGGGCTACTTTATGCAAAAAAGCTTCATTGGAAATAAAGTAGTAATCTTTGCCATGCTGCTCATCACCTCTGGCTTCGCGGGTAGTTGCTGAAATAGAAAAGCTTAAAAAAGGGTATTTTTGTAGCAGATGTTTTACTATTGTTGTTTTTCCTGCTCCAGAGGGGGCAGAAAATATAATCAGTTTACCTTGTGTCATGTTTTTATCCTTCCTGCTATAATACGTTAAGCAGTTGTTCTTTAATCTTTTCCAACTCTTCCTTCATGCCCACTACTAATTGTTGTATTTGTGCATCATTTGCCTTTGCACCCATGGTATTAATTTCACGGCCTATTTCCTGAGATATAAAGCCTAATTTCTTACCGTTGGTGTCTTTACCTTTCAAAGTCTCTATAAAGTAGTCACAGTGGCTCTTTAAGCGGATGCGCTCTTCAGTAATGTCTAACTTATCAATGTAATAAATCAACTCCTGCTCCAAACGGTTTTGATCAATATTAATTTTGACAAGGTTTTCTTCTAAAAATTGATTTAAGCGGGCTTTAACCTGAGGAATCCTCAGTGGTGCCAATACTTCCACCTGTGCAAAAAAGCTTAGGATATTTTTGATACGCAGTTCAAGGTCTTCATTGAGTACGTTACCCTCCATGTTTCTGAACTGGTTAAAGTTTTCCAACGCTTTTAAGAAGGTTTGGTGTAAAACTGCCCAGTCGTTTTCATTGCTATCTTCTTCAGTGTAGCTGATTACGTCAGGGAAATTCAGTGCTGCCTGTAAAAGATTACTCGCATTTGCACCTAGTTCTTCATTGATTTCTGCTAACTGCGTGTAGTATTTTTTTAGCAGTTGCGCATTGATTTGAGCACCTTTTTGCTGATCGTCGGTGCGTTCAACATTAATGGAAACGGTAACTTTTCCGCGCTCAATATCTTTACTGCAAAGATTACGTAAAAATAATTCCTTGTCTGCATAAGCTCTCGGGAGCTTTAGGTTAAGTTCTAAAAACTTACTGTTTAAGGATTTGATCTCTACCGAAAACTTAACGTTTTCATGATCTGTAGAGGCCAGGCCGTAACCTGTCATGGATTTTATCATGTGCAAAGATATAATTTATTGTTTAATGGTTGAATACTATAGGTGTTAAGTTTTAAAATGGCTCGTTGTGTTTATTAACTAATTTTAACACTCAAGCCAATTTACAATGATTAAATTTGTAAAGATTTCTGTTATAAAGCCATAGCACATTATGCTTTGGTAACACTATGAATAAAATATAAACGAATGAATTTAAATTCAAAACCTATACATTTCCTGCTATTGCTTGTATTGCTGACTTGTTTTGTAGGTGCCAATGGCCAGGAAAAAGGTATTATAAAAGGGGTGGTGATGGAAAAGGGGACCCCAACACGCATTGCATCAGCCACAATTTACAATAAAAAAACGCGCATTTCTGTGACCAGCAATGACTTTGGTTTATTTCAAATCAGTGCCGTTATTGGCGATACCTTGCAGATCTATAAGCAGGAGTACATGGATGTTGAAGTGGTTGTTCCTTCAGAAAAAGACCTTTTAGTGTACTTAAACAAAGGTAATACGCTGAACCAGGTAAACATTTATGGCCAGACTAAAAGACAGGATATGAATGATATCAAAAAAGAATTCAGGAATAAAGGCTCTTATTACGCCGGTAAGCCACCCTTGTTATCTTATGTTTTTACACCCTTAACGGCAATTTATGAACTCTTTGGCCGTACACCTAAAAATGCCAAAAGGTTTAATAATTATTACAATTCAGAAATACAGCAGACAGAAATAGACGGGTATTTTAATGAATCGATGATTAAAAAACATACCGATTTAAGGGATAAAGCTTTAGAAGACTTTATGCTCAACTATCGCCCTGAATATGAAATTGTGCAAAAATGGAACGAATACGATGCCATTAAATACATTCGGGATGCCTACAAAAAATACCAGGAAAGCCAGCTAAAGAAATAATTCTAGATAGAAAGGGCTTCGCAGGTTTTTTCTGCAGCGGTCTTTTCTGCATTCTTTTTATTGTAATCCTTACCAATTCCAAAACTGTCACCATCAATAACCGCCTGTACCGTAAACAGTTTTGGGCTGTCGCCTTCACTATTGGGGATGATGTCAAAAGTTATATCCTTACCCTGTCTCTGGCACCATTCAATAAGCTTGCTTTTAAAATTGGTTTCCGTCAATTCCAGCGTATGGATATCAATATAAGGCTTGACAATTCGTTTTAAGAGGAAGTCTTTGGTAAAGTTATACCCTTTATCAAGGTATACAGCACCAATAAGGGCTTCAAAAGCATCACCAAGCATCGAGTGATGCTTAGTTTGTGCATTGACCATTTTCTGATCAAATACGATGAGCTGGTCGAAGCCCATTTTACGGGCAAGTTGATTTAAATTAGCCCTGTTTACAATTTTAGAGCGCATTTCAGTAAGAAAGCCCTCTTCTTTGTAAGGGTAGCTTTTAAACAGCAACTCCGCAATGACGGAACCTAAGATGGCATCTCCTAGAAATTCCAGGCGTTCGTTGCTGCTTTTGCTTCCGTTTTTCAAAGTTTTTGCCACAGACCGATGCCTGAATGCCATTTTATATAAAACGGCATTACCTGGCACAAAGCCTAATAAATTTTTTAGCTTCTTTATAAACGCTCTATCCGGAGATAAATGAAGTTTATATAATTTAAATAATGGCATTAATCTTCAAACATCACTTTTCTTTCTCTATTCCTCGTATTTTTTAAAAATCACTGAGGCATTATGACCACCAAATCCAAAAGTATTGCTTAAAGCAGCACGTACAGTACGTTTTTGGGCTTTGTTAAAGGTGAAATTCAATTTAGGATCAAACTGAGGATCATCTGTAAAATGGTTGATGGTAGGAGGTACAATATCATACTTTACCGCTAAAATTGCAGCAATAGCTTCAACGGCACCAGCAGCACCCAATAAATGGCCTGTCATAGATTTCGTAGAGCTGATGTTCAATTTATAAGCATCCTCGCCAAAAAGATCAACAATTGCCTGTGCTTCAGAAAAATCTCCCAGAGGAGTTGAAGTTCCGTGAACATTGATATAATCAATATCAGCAGTAGACAATTGAGCATCATTTAATGCATTAGTCATCACCATTTTAGCACCTAAACCCTGAGGGTGTGGAGCGGTAATGTGATTGGCACCAGCACTCATTCCGCCACCAACAATTTCTGCATAGATTTTGGCACCACGCTTTTTAGCATGTTCCAATTCTTCAAAAATAATGGTACCCGAACCTTCACCGGCAACAAAACCATCACGGTCTTTGTCGAAAGGTCTGGAAGCGGTTGCTGGATCATCATTTCGTGTAGATAAGGCGTGCATAGCATTGAAACCACCAATACCAGCTTCATTGATAATTGCTTCTGATCCACCGGCTATAATTACATCGGCCATATTCAGTCTGATGTAGTTATAAGCGTCAATCATTGAATTAGTTGATGAAGCACAGGCAGAAACGGTTGCAAAATTAGGACCCCTCAAGCCATATTTGATCGATATATGTCCGGAAACAATATCAATAATCAATTTTGGGATGAAGAAAGGATTAAATCTTGGCGTACCATCGCCAGAGAAAAAATTCCTCATTTCTTCCATAAAGGTCTTAATACCACCAATACCAGAACCCCAGATAACGCCAATTCTATTGGTATCCAGTTGGGTAAAATCGAAACCACCATCTGTAACAGCCTCAGCCGTAGAGGCTATAGCGTATTGAACAAATTGATCTAATTTGCGTGCTTCTTTTCGATCCATGAAATTTTCAGGATTAAAATCCTTCAATTCACATGCAAATTTGGTTTTGAACTTTGAGACGTCAAAACTTTTGATGGGCCCAGCACCGCTCACACCATTAAGCAATCCATCCCAGAATTCTGGGACAGTGTTGCCAATTGGAGTGAGCGCACCTAAACCTGTAACTACTACTCTTTTTAATTCCATTTATACGGATTATACGGAGACCGTATGTTTACTTTACGTTTTTTTCTAGATAAGCAACTGCTTGACCTACTGTACCAATGGTCTCAGCCTGGTCATCTGGAATTGCTACATTGAATTCTTTTTCGAATTCCATGATAAGTTCCACGGTATCCAAAGAATCCGCACCTAAGTCGTTTGTGAATGAAGCTTCCGGGGTAACCTCGCTCTCATCAACACCTAATTTTTCAACGATAATAGCCTTAACTCTTGAAGCAATATCAGACATAATGTTATAATTTAATGGTTAAATAATTCAGTGCAAAGAAAAATAAA
>NZ_JAZQPU010000382.1:0-2911 GCF_045628745.1 Pedobacter sp. | reverse complement strand
GGTCCCCGTGCGTAAACTTCTGGCAATCTGGTTTGGTTTATAGCCTACTTCTTTAATAATTTCCTGTACCCTCTTGATGACCGCAGCACTGATATTTTTTTCTACGCCTTTTCCATTGATGACAAATGAAACAGTGGTAATGGAAACATTGGCTTGCTTGGCAATGTCTTTAATGGAATAGGCTTTTGTTGACATAGAGCGCATTTTAGGTAAAGCAAATCTATAAAATAAAGCCGTATTATAAAGAAGCAAGATTTAATGCAGCAGATTTAACGGTACTTTATCCTTCAGCCATTCTACAAATAACGATCAAGTAATAGATCAGTTATCCGTGAGCAGGCTTTGACAGGGCCTTTGCACAGCCTTTGTATATCGCCCGGATAAGCAATGGCCCTATGAAGGCCCTGCCAACGCCCTCTAAACCTATAGCTGATGGTAACTGCCCTATTAATTAAAAACATGCTGTTTTCTCCGTTTTCTGCGGTGCTTACACACGAAAAAGCCGCAGCATTTTTCGATGATACGGCTTCTTGATTAGAATGTCCCGGAATGTAACGATGCTGGCAGTTTATTTTTTGTTAGCCGCATAACTTGATTTAACAGTCATGGTTTGTGTTTTTCCGGAGTTAAACTTGTCCATTTTTAGTTTTACATACTCTCCTTTAACCAGTTGATGTTGTAAAGTAGTGCCGCTCAATTTTAATTTTGAATGATCTTTGATCACAGTATATAAGCTTGTAGTATGTGCTTTAACATTTGCTCTGGCATTGTCTTTTAATAAAATTTGCAGTGCATCTAAATTAAAATCGCCTTGAGTGCTCACAGTAGTATTTTGAGAGGCATCGATTCTTTTTAAATCTTTCAAGTAAACATAAACGGTAACGCGGTTATTGTCTACACTGCTGATGAATAATTTTCCACCTTTCTTTTTGATCGATACTTTAGCTTCCTCATTGCCAAAGGGAACAACTTTAATGTTTTCTTTGTTGCCATGGATCAAGTAGACATCTACATTACCAGAGGTTACTACCATATTTACATTCATAGCTGTAGCAGCTACTGTAGATTTTGGTGTGTCATTTTCAAAGCTTGCAAATGCTGAAGTTGTTAAAAATAAAGCAGTTAATGCTGTTGCGAATAGTGTTTTGATTGAAGTTTTCATTTCCTTAAGTTTTTAATTTTCTTTAAATCTTTGTGAATAAGACGACTTCATTTCAAAAACGTTTCAGGCAAAACTGGGGTTTTATACGAGGTTAAACAATAAATCGACCAACTGCCATTTTTGTTATACTTACGGGATTAACATTTTTTGAGTATCGATGTAACTTAGGCTGAATGCGTGGGGAAGGTTGCATTATTTAGCGCTGAAATTGGCATAAAAAAGCATCCTGTTTTTTGCAGGATGCTTCATTGTTGTTAAAAACGTTGTTATAAAACAGGTTGAGCAGAGGCCTTGAATGAATTTAATTTCAAAACTGATGTTATACGGTAGGCTTTTATACCGCCCGTCATTTCCCATTGTAACTCGGCCCCTTCAGGGTAACCCAACATGGCTACCCCTATTGGCGACAATATAGAAATGGTCTGGTGTTTTCTTCGGGCTTTACCGGGGGCCACTAGATCATAGGTAAATTCATTTCCCGTGGTCAGCTCTTTAACCCTAACCCGTGTATTTACATCTACAATGTTTTGAGGCAAGGCACTCCTTAATACCTGGGTAGCCGACTTTAACTCCAATTCTAACTTGGCTTCGTTGTATTTACTGAGTTTTCTTGTCCTGATATGGCTTTTTAAAAGATCAAAAATACCTCGGGAAAGAATGATTGCTGTTTGATCTAATTTTACGACTGTTGTATTCATTTGGGTTTGTAATTAAAAGGTGAAAATTATGTGATACTGGTCATCTGGCCCCGGCATTAAATACCGGAGCCTAATTTTCAAAGATTTTACTACCCAATCTTTTAAGTTGAAAGTTACTATGCTTAAAGCCTGGAGCACTGTTCGCTGACAGCGGTACGCGCAGCAAGAAAAAAAAGTTTGAGGCATTAAGACATAAAAATGCAGCACTGCATAAACAGGGTTCCATTGAAAACTTCATGAAATGAATATTAAAAATGACTGATGCTGCTGCAATAAGCATTAAAACAGCAAAGGATTAATTTATTAGAAATGAAGACCCCTGCCCAGTTGTAAAGGGTGGGGCTTAATTAATAAAGTCCTTGCTGCTTTTTAGAAAAGAATCTCTAAAGCGATATGGTAAAGAAAGAAAACGATGCTGTTGAGTTTCCATTAAAACAAAGGTAGCTCTTATTTTTGGATATAAAAAAGAGCTACCGTCTAACAATCATTGAACTGCTTATTTCCACCTCAGCTCTACCAGCACAGGGAAATGATCTGAGGGAAATTTACCCATGTAGGTGTCAGTAAGTATTCCCCAACGTTGTGGATAAAAATGTGGAGTAACAAACACATGGTCTATAATACCACTGCTTTCCAGTGATTTACCCCATCCGTTAAAAGAAGAGTTATTAACATAGGGGTACTTAACCTGTGTATAAGTGTCTAATAACATACCTGAGTTCTTTAAAATCAGGTACCATTCACTTTGCTGATCACCATTTAAATCGCCAGTAAAGATGGCAGCTTGTTTACCTGCAATTTCACTGATCTTTTTAAGCATGAGCTTACTGCTTTCCACCCTCGCTATTTTACCCTGATGATCAAAATGGGCATTGAAGAAATAAAACTTTTTACCACTTTTAGCATCCTGCAGATAAACCCAGGAGCAGATACGGTTACAACAGGTAGCATCCCATCCCAAACCAGGTTTGTCGGGGTTTTCTGCTAACCAGAAGTCGCCTTTATTTAAGAGTTTAAATTTGTCTTTAAGGTAAAAAATAGAGGCGCGCTC
>NZ_JAZQPU010000381.1:0-1739 GCF_045628745.1 Pedobacter sp. | reverse complement strand
CTGGGTATTTCGGCGGGATGGTGCCAGTGATTTCGGTCAAACCGTGCCACTTAAAAGATCATACAATGATATAAAAAAGCTGGTATTATTCCTTTTTCAATATTCCCTTTCTTAGGGATTCACCTTTCAGGTCAATTCGGTGTGAGGAGTTTACGATCCGATCCAAGATAGCGTCTGCAATAGTTCCTTCACCACCGATGATTTCGTACCACGCCGATACCGGTATTTGGGAGGAGATTATAGTTGATCTTTTACCATGCCGATCATCTATAATATCCATCAGCGTTTCCCTATCATGATTATCGAAAGCTTGTAAGCCAAAGTCATCCAGTATCAGCAGATCCATTTTAGTTAGTTTTTCCAGCTCCTTGAGGTAGGTTCAGTCAACTTTACTCAATTTCAGCTTTTTGATCAGTCTGGCAGTTGCTGTATAGAGTGTTTTTACTCCGGTAAGGCATGCCTGATGCCCAAGGGCTTGTGAGAGATAGCTTTTGCCCGTGCCGGAAGCGCCACATATAATGATGTTTTCCTTTCGCAGTGTAAAGTCCAGAGTACCAAGTCGTGCGAACATGTTCTTGTCCAGATTTCTTTCACTGGCATAGTTTATGTCGCCAAGACTGGCATTCTGCCTAAAGTTTGCCAGTTTCAGCAACCGATCAATTTTGTTGTTCTCCCGGTCTTCCCACTGATGATCGGTAAGTAAGGCCAGGTATTCGTCGCATGTAATGCCTTCGAACCTGTTTTCCTTTACATACTGTTGGTGTAATTGAGCCATGGCCCCCAGGCGCATGTTACGTAGTTTTTCAACTGTCTGATTGTTCATTTTTCTGATTTTTGATTGTGATTATTCATATGCGGAAGCACCGCGTATATTACTATGAAGAGGTATATGTCGTTTTATGGGTTCGACCTGGTCATCAAATAGCGGCAGTCTGTCCATGTTGTTTTTCAGGATGTTCTTAATGCGCAGGCAAGAGCAGCTATCTGTAGCTAAGGCCCTTTTGCAGGCATTATTGAGCCGCTCAGAGCCATAGGAACGGTTCAGCTGGATAATGCCCAAAGAGCGCTTATAGCTTATTTCTGGGTAATCCTGAGAGGACAGCACCTTTTCTATGCATGCTAAAACGTATTCACCGTGCGGCAACGCTTTTTTCCTGAAGAACTCAGGGCTCCAATCCGAGTAGAACTTATGTGTGCTGCTCAGGTGATCGGTGTTGGTGATATAGCTGCCCTTGTTCAGGTTGCGCTGATGCAGCGCAATTCGCTCATGGTTATAATATATCTCAATGCGGCTTCTGGTGTAATGGATCATTGTCTCTTTTCCGATATACCGATATGGAACACTATAGTAACACTTATCGGGAGAAAAATATGCGTAGCCCATCTTCTGCACCTTGGCTCTTTTATAGTCTTTCATTTCATAGCTACTAAGCGGTAGCTCTTTTAGATACTGACGTTCAATACTCCGGAAGAGTTCAATACGGCTGGATTCCATTCGTTTGAACAAAAGCGTGTTGTAACGCTCCAATAAGACGGCAATTTCCCTTAAGATCTTCCAGAGAAAAGAAAGTCATCTCCCGTAAGGGATAATAGATACGCTGGTAGACCAAATGCACCGCATTCTCAACCAGCGCCTTGTCCTGGGGAGCGTAGCTACGGGTGGGATTGATGACACAATTATAATGGCGGGCAAAGTCTTTAAAGCTACGGTTGACATCGGCTTCGTATTTACTCGATCT
>NZ_JAZQPU010000380.1:0-27212 GCF_045628745.1 Pedobacter sp. | reverse complement strand
GTTTGGTGATCATTGTAAGCATCAATAATTTCAGTTTTTAATTCTTCAGGAATAGGAAAAATAGAAGGATTAAAATCACCAATGGTCAGGTTTGCTATTTGGGCACCCTTTCTTTTTAACTCATTTACTTCATTACCTATTTTAATGATTTCTGAGCCTATAAGCGCGCTTGCTAATACAGATACGTTCATTTTAATGTTTTATATGGTCAATAATTTAAGCCAGTAATTGATCAATGGCTTCATTGGTTTTCTCAAATTTAAACTGCGAAAGCACTTCATCCATCATCGCCGAAATTTCAGCGTTGCATAAATTGCCAATACTGCCTTCGTGGGTATGGTTAAGCTCCATACTTGGCTTAAAAGTCCCTTGTTCAATACTTTCGCCTACTACCTTATAAGCTTCTCTAAAAGGAAGCCCTTTCAGCGCCAATTCATTAACCACCTCTACACTAAATAAATAAGCGTATTTTTTGTCTGTCAGGATATCAGACTTGATGCTGATGTTCTGCAGCATAAAAGTAGCCATGGTTAAACATTCGTTAAGGGAAGTGATGGCCGGAAAAAGGTTCTCTTTCAATAACTGCAAGTCACGGTGGTAACCTGATGGCAAGTTAGTGGTCATCATGGCAATTTCATTAGGCAAGGCCTGTATTTTATTACAACGCGAACGAATCAGTTCAAATACATCAGGATTTTTCTTGTGAGGCATAATGCTCGATCCAGTCGTCAGCTCATCTGGAAAGGTGATGAAAGCAAAATTCTGGTTGATGAAAAGGCAAACATCCATCGCCATTTTAGCTAGTGATGCCGCTACTGACGACATGGCCTGTGCTAATATGCGCTCGGTTTTACCCCTGCCCATTTGAGCGTAAACAACATTATAGTTTAAAGATTCAAAACCCAGCAAGTTGGTGGTCATGGTTCTGTTCAAAGGAAAAGAAGAGCCATATCCCGCAGCAGAGCCTAATGGGTTCTTGTTACATACTTTCCATGCTGCCAGCATCACTTCTAAATCATCTACAAGGCTTTCTGCATAAGCACCAAACCAAAGGCCAAAAGAAGAAGGCATGGCAATTTGCAAATGCGTATAACCGGGTAGCAATTTGTCTTTGTGTGTCTCACTCAGTTGAAGCAACTGCTGAAACAAGGTGTTGGTGTTGCCCACCATTTCCTCAATTTTATGTCTGAAAAACAGTTTCAAATCTACCAGCACCTGGTCGTTTCGCGAACGTCCGCTGTGGATCTTTTTACCTGCCTCACCAATTCTTTGGGTTAAAAGCCACTCTACCTGTGAGTGAACATCCTCTACAGTCTGCTCAATTACAAAATTACCTGCTTCAATTTCGGAATAGATGTTTTTAAGTTCTTTCTGAATGATCACCAACTCTTCTGCAGTCAATAATCCAATGCTTTCCAGCATCTCTACATGTGCAAGAGAACCCAGCACATCAAAAGCCGCCATCTCTAAATCCAATTCCCTGTCCTTTCCTACGGTGAAGGTTTCTATATCTTTATTTACGTCAATATTCTTTTGCCAGATTTTCATCTTTAATATTAGTGTTTTTCAACGGTGATGAAGCTTTCATGATTTAAATCATTCAGGTTTCATTATTCCTGTTTTTGTTTTTCTACTGTAATGAAGCTTTTATAATTAAAATCATTTGAAGCCACATTATCCTGTTATTTTTAAACGCTGATGAAACTATATGAGTGCTTCAATTCACGCATTTTCTTTATTTGTCTAGGTACTGAGCCTAATTTAAGCATAAATACCGACAGCCAGGTAAAGCTTATTTATTGACCATCAATCACAGGTTTCAACATTTCGATATAAAGCTGTATACCTTCCGCAATTTCATTGACGAATACATATTCATCAGCCATGTGCGAACGTGCAGAATCTCCAGGGCCTATTTTGACAGAAGGGATACTCAATAATGCCTGATCTGACATCGTTGGAGATCCATAGGTTTTTCTTCCAAGGGCTATTCCAGATTGTACAAAAGGGTGCTCAATGGCTATTGAAGATGATTTTAACCTTGTTGAACGTGGTTTCACCTCACAGTCTACATTGTTCCTGATGATTTTTAACACCTCTTCATTTGTATAGGCATCTGTTACCCTTACATCAACTGTAAAAGTACAAGCAGCAGGCACCACATTGTGTTGTGATCCTGCATTAATGATGGTAACAGACATTTTAAGGGGTCCGAATACTTGAGACTGCTTTGAGAATCTGTAGTTACGGAACCATTCTATATCCTTCAATGCTTTGTAAATGGCATTATCGCCTTCTTCTCTTGCCGCATGCCCAGCGGTACCGTGTACTGTACAATCCAGCACCATCAAACCACGTTCTGCAATAGCAAGATCCATCAGCGTTGGTTCACCGACAATAGCAAATTCCAGCTCTCCAAGTTCAGGTAGGATGCTTTCCAGACCATTTATACCAGAAATTTCTTCTTCTGCAGAGGCCGCCAGACAAATGTTATAGCTTAATCCCTCCTGCTCATAAAAGTAAAGGAAGGTAGCGATCAGGGAAACCAGGCAACCGCCGGCATCATTACTGCCTAGCCCGTATAATTTACCATCTATAATAGCTGGCGAATAAGGATCACGTGTATAGCCAGGATTGGGTTTTACCGTATCATGATGCGAGTTGAGAAGTAATGTCGGTTTTGCTGCATCGAAATGTAAGTTATAAGCCCAGATGTTATTGAGCTTGCGATGTGTTTTAACATTTCTATCCTGCAAAAACTGCTCAATGGCATCACCTGTATTGATTTCTTCCCTACTGAAAGACTGAATGCTGATCAGTTTTTTTAACAAGTTTAAACTATCTTCCTGCAGTTGTGCGGTCATATTATTCTTTAGTATATAAGTTGCCTGCTTTGTAAGCAGATAATTTGATGCCTTTGATTAAAGAAGAGCTGAAACCATTATGCTCCATCTCGTTTAATCCGGCAATGGTACATCCTTTTGGTGAGGTTACCTTGTCTATTTCCTGCTCCGGGTGAGATTTCATTTGGAGCAGCAAGTCGGCAGCTCCTTTAGCAGTTTGCACGGCCATTTTAAGCGCGTCTTCGGCATGGAAGCCTATTTCTACACCACCTTGAGAAGCAGCACGGATAGCCCTTAAAAAGAAAGCGATTCCACAGGCACATAATGCCGTGGCTGCTGTCATCAGGTCTTCGTTAATTTTAACCACAGCACCCACCGTTTCAAACATGCGGGTTACTTCAATCACATGAGCATCTGTGCCATTATCGGTAGCTACACATGTCATCGACTGACCGATGGCGATTGCGGTATTGGGCATTGCCCTCACTACCTGCACCTGCTCTGTTAAGCGGGAACGGATATCCTGACAAGTTACGCCGGAGGCAACAGAAATTAACAGGTGTTTTTCAGGGTTGATCACGCTGCTGATCTGCTCTAACAACTGGTTAAGCTGTTGAGGCAATACGGCAAGCACCACCACATCTGCCTGAGCAACTGCCGCAGCATTGTCAGCAGATATTTCGAAACCCAGTTCAGCAAAAGGTTTCAGGTGATCAATATTTCGCCTGGTCAGGCATATTTGTGCTGCTTGCACATAATCGGCTTTCACCAGGCCTTTAGCCAGCGAAAGGCCTATATTTCCACTACCTAAGATAGCGATTTTGCCTTGGTATTGTTCCATAATCAGGAGATTAGTCGGGTTCCAAAATTTTGTTCATTAAGGAGCGGCAATTCATCAGCTTTGCCAATGTATACCGCTTTAACACCAGCATTGATGGCTTCAAAGGCATTGTGAAGTTTGGGAATCATTCCCCCGGATACAACACCTGTATCTTTTAGTCCTTCGAATTCATTGCTCCTGATTTCCCGCACCAGGGAAGATTCATCTTCCACATCTTTCAATACTCCTTTTTTCTCAAAGCAATAAACCAAACTGGTTTCATAGTTTGCAGACATCGCTACTGCTACTGCCGAAGCGATGGTATCTGCATTTGTATTTAACAACTGTCCGTCGCCATCATGTGTAATGGCACAAAGAACAGGGATAAAGTTTGCCTGTAAAAGGCTGCTCAAGGTAGTGGCATTGACTGCGTTCTCTGGCAAATCGCCCACAAAACCATAATCTATCGTCACTACCGGGCGTTTTACCGCCTTAATCACGTTGCCATCTGCACCACTTAAACCAATGGCATTACAGCCTTTGGCCTGTAGCTGGGCAACCATATTTTTATTGATCAGTCCACCATAAACCATGGTGACAATCCTAAGCGTTTCTATATCGGTAATGCGTCTTCCTTCTACCATTTTAGCTTCCACACCCAGGGAAATCCCTAAATCTGTAGCCACTTTTCCACCCCCATGTACCAGGATTTTCTTACCCGGAAGGGCTGTAAAATCTAGCAGAAAGCGATGGAGGTTTGCAGAATTGTCAATTACGTTTCCACCAATTTTAACAACGGTAAGTAGCTCCATTTTTTTTATGGTTAGACTATGATAAACTTTGTAATAGGTCTTTCAAGACTGCCTGTGCAGCCCATAAGCGGTTGCCTGCCTCATGGATAACTAATGAATGAGGGCCATCCAATACTTCGGAAGATAGTTCAAGGTCTCTGCGTACTGGTAAACAGTGCATTACTTTAGCATCATTACTCACCTTTAAGTGTTCATGCGTTAACATCCAGCCTTCAGGGAAAGGTAAAACCTTTCCATAATCCTGGTAGCTTGACCAGTTTTTTACATAAACGTAATCTGCGCCTGTTAAAGCCTCCTCCAGGTTGTGCGTAATTGCTGCACCTGGGGTAAAATCTTCATTAAGCTCAAAACCTGCAGGGTGGGCAATGGTAAAATCTACCAGGCCTTCTTGCTGCGCTTTGCACATCCACTCTGCAAAAGAGTTCGGTACTGCTTGTGGCAAAGCTTTCACATGTGGTGCCCAGGCTAAAACAACTTTAGGCTTTGCGGCACCTTTCCATGTTTCACGGATGGTGACTAAATCTGCCAGACTTTGTAAAGGATGGCGTGTAGCACTTTCCAGGCTCACCACAGGTACGCCACAGTATTTTATAAATTTATTGAAAAAATCTTCGCTATAATCTTCTTCCCTGTCTTTCAACTTCGGGAAAGAACGCAGACCAAGGATGTCACAGTATTGACCCATTACAGCTGCTGCTTCACGGATATGTTCAACAGTGCTGCCATTCATCACCATACCATCCTGCGTTTCCAGTGCCCAGCCTTCTTTGTCCATGTTCATCACCATTACGTTCATCCCTAAATTAAGGGCTGCCTTTTGGGTGCTCAACCTGGTACGCAAGCTTGGATTTAAGAAAACCAAGCCTAAGGTTTTATTTTTACCCAACTGCTGATCCGAATAAGGATCATTTTTTAAGGCAATCGCTGCCTCTACCAATTGGTTAATATCTGCTATATCGTTTACTGAAGTGAATTGTTTCATCCTTTTAACGCGATTTTAAAGTTTTCTAAAAATTGATCCGCTTGTTGCATGGTTAAACTTAAGGCGGGCAATAACCTGATGACATTAGGTTTTGCCTCTCCTGTAAAGATATGTTGTTTAAATAAAAGGTTCTTTTTGACTGCTGCTTTTTCTGCAGGTAATTCAATGCCGATCATTAATCCACGACCACGAACTTCAATAATGCCTTCTATTTCTTTTAGAGAGTCGATCAGGTATTTCCCAACAGCCTGTGCATTCTCCATCAGTTTCTCTTGTTCCATTACTTCAAGTACAGCAAGTGCCGCAGCACAAGCTAAATGGTTACCGCCAAAAGTGGTACCCAACATGCCATGCCATGGTTGAAACTTTGGTGCAATAGAAATTCCACCAATAGGAAAGCCATTGCCCATGCCTTTCGCCATGGTATAAACATCGGCACTTACACCCGCATAATCATGCGAATAGAAATGACCAGTTCTACCATAACCACATTGAACACTGTCGGCAATATAAACTGCATTATGCTCATCACATAAGGAACGGATGGCTTGTAAAAATGGAATAGAAGCCTCTTTAATACCCCCAACACCCTGGATACCTTCAATAATAACCGCTGTAATTTCATTACCATATTCCTTGAAAGCATTTTGTAAGGCCTCCACATCATTATGAGGTAAGAAAACAACATTATCTGTTTCATTTACCGGAGCGATAATTTTAGGGTTATCGGTTGCCGAAACGGCGAGAGAGGTTCTGCCATGAAAGGCGCCTTTAAAAGCGATGATCTTTTTTCTGCCGTTATAGAAAGAAGCTAATTTCAAAGCGTTCTCATTGGCTTCAGCACCTGAATTACATAAAAATAGCTGGTAGTCGGTTTTACCGGATACCTGGCCTAATTTCTCTGCCAGGGCATTTTGTAAAGGAATTTTAACCGAATTGGAGTAGAAACCAAGGTTGTGCAGTTGATCGGTAATTCTTTTAACGTAGTGAGGGTGTGTATGACCGATAGAAATAACAGCATGACCGCCGTACATATCTAAATATTCTTGTCCTTCAGCATCCCAAACATTGCTTCCGGCAGCTTTTACAATTTCTATATCATTTAGTGGGTAAACATCAAATAAGTTCATTTTAATTTTTTTAAAGGTGATAAAAAGCGCAGCAACATCAACGCTTACCTGTAATAAGCCTTAAGCTGCTGCAGATTTCTTAATTTTAGAATGCAGTTGCTTTAAGTGCCAGGCCCTGCCGTTCTGGCAAACCAAACATCAAATTCATATTCTGAACCGCTTGTCCGCTTGCCCCTTTCAATAAATTATCAATAATACTCACAATGAACACCTTTGACCCATGTTTTTCTACATGTACCAGCGCTTTATTGGTATTAACCACTTGTTTTAAGTCGATATTTTTCTCACTCACATGGGTAAATTCATGCGTAGCATAATAGTCCTTATATAATTTTTGTAACTCTTCGGCAGAAAGTGATGTTTCCGTATACATCGCCGCTAAAATTCCGCGAGAAAAATCGCCACGCTGCGGAATAAAGTTCAGGCTGCTGTTAAAACCGGCATCTGCCTGAAGCAGGCTTTCGCCAATTTCATTTAAATGCTGGTGGTCAAAAGCCTTATAGACAGAAAGGTTATTGTTTCTCCAGCTGAAGTGTGTAGTAGCCGAAGGACTTTGTCCGGCACCTGTAGAGCCTGTTGTGGCATTGATATGCACTTCACTTTTCAGCAAACCTGCTGCCGCTAATGGAAGCAAGCCTAACTGGATACAAGTAGCAAAACATCCTGGATTGGCAATATAATTTGCCGATTTAATGGCCTCACGGTTTAATTCAGGCAGACCATAAATCCAGGCATCACCTGCATTAACCTTTAACCTGAAATCCTGACTGAGGTCAATAATTTTAACAGATGGGTTAACAGGATTCGCTGCTAAGTACTTTTTAGCATCGCCATGGCCCACACATAAGAAGAGTACATCGATATCCTGAAGAAGCTCACCAGAGAAACGTAGATCTGTGTCTCCGATAAGGTCGGTATGGACAGCAGAAACAAGGTTTCCCTCGTTGCTGCTGCTCAATACAAAGGCAATGTCTACTGAAGGGTGGTTGATTAACAGGCGAAGCATTTCGCCCCCTGTATAACCTGCACCGCCAACAATGCCTGCTTTAATCTTCATGACTGTTCACTTTATGCCAGATCATTACCTGGTTGCCAAAGATTTTAGAAAAGCCTTTTACATCTTCTCCACTCCATGAGTTGTTCATTTCGCCGTAGCTGCCAAATTTATTGCTCATTAAGTCATGTGCAGACTCAATACCAATGATCTGGAAACGGTAAGGAAGCAATTCTACAAACACTTTTCCGCTAACGGTTTTTTGTGTATCCGCTAAAAATGCTTCTATGTTGCGCATTACAGGGTCGTGAAATTGACCTTCATGCAACCAGTTCCCATAAAAAGAAGCCAATTGCTCTTTCCATGACAACTGCCATTTTGTTAAAGTATGTTTTTCTAAAGTATGGTGTGCTTTGATGATGACCATTGGTGCGGCAGCTTCAAAGCCTACACGGCCCTTAATACCAATGATGGTATCGCCCACGTGGATATCACGACCAATGCCATAAGGTTGTGCAATAGCCTGTAACTGTTGGATAGCTTTAACGGGCTCCATTACTTCACCGTCAATAGCTACTAATTCCCCTTTTTTAAAGGTAAGTTCTATTTTACGGGCTTCAGTTTCAGAAACCTGGGTTGGCCATGCTTCTTCAGGTAAAGTTTCGTTAGAAGTTAAGGTTTCTTTGCCACCAACAGAAGTTCCCCAAAGGCCTTTATTGATTGAATATCTTGCTTTTTCAGCACTATAGCTAACACCATGGTTCTCCAGGTATTCAATTTCCGCTTCACGGGATAATTTTAAATCCCTGATTGGCGTAATGATTTCTACCTGAGGAATGATGATGTTGAAGATCATGTCAAAACGTACCTGGTCGTTTCCAGCACCTGTACTGCCATGAGCAACATAATCAGCTCCAATTTTTTTAACGTAGTTGGCAATGGCTGTAGCCTGACTTACACGCTCTGCACTCACAGAAAGCGGATAAGTAGCATTTTTCAACACATTTCCAAATACAAGGTATTTTATACAACTATCATAATAATTAGCTGTTTCATCAACTACAGCATGAGATGTTACCCCTAGTGCATAAGCACGGGTTTCAATTTCCTGTAATTCCTTTTCTGAGAAACCACCCGTGTTAACAATAACAGAGTGAACTTCTAAATCGCGATCCTGAGCAAGATAAATGCAACAAAATGAGGTATCTAAACCTCCGCTAAAAGCTAAAACAACTTTTTTTTTCATTAGTTTATAATTTGTTTTTTAACGGTGATGAAGCTATCATGAGCAATCTTTACGCTTTTTTGAGCAATGCCCATGATGGTTTCATGAGTATAATTTATGTGTTAAAGGTCATCAGGCATTCCTTGCGGGGCTGCCTGGTGACGAATTTAGGCATTTATTATTTAACCGGTTTATGGCTTAGCCTTAACGATCAACCTTTGTTTGATGCGCATAAAACGTTCATAAAGCTTAGGTTTTCTTTCCAGCTCTTCGGCAAACTTCTTGGCTACATCATGTTTTTGTGTTGCCGGGTCATATAACATTGCCGTACACATACAATTTTTGCGGTCCTTACTTTTAAGGATCTCAAAGTTGACACAGCTTTGGCAGCCCTTCCAGAAATCTTCGTCTTGCGTTAATTCTGAATAGGTAACCGGCTCATAACCCAAGTCAGAGTTGATTTTCATCACAGCAAGGCCTGTTGTTAAACCAAATATTTTAGCTTTCGGGTACTTAATTCTCGACAGTTCAAATATTTTATGTTTAATGGCATTTGCCAGACCTACTTTTCTAAAAGCAGGATTTACGATAAGGCCAGAATTGGCCACAAACATGCCGTGGCTCCATGTTTCTATGTAACAGAAGCCAGCCCAGCTGCCATCTTTATGGAAAGCAATGACTGCTTTACCATCGGAGATTTTACCTGCAACGTAGTCTGGTGAACGTTTTGCTATACCCGTACCACGGGCTTTAGCAGATTCCGCCATTTCTTCGCAGATTTCTTCTGCGAAAACACGATGTTCAGGAAGTGCAACCTGCACTACAAAATCGTTTATATTCATTAATAGGATAACGAAAAAAGATAAAAAATCAGATTAATTGGTTTTGAAGAGGAACTCTACCTCTAAGAATTTGAGTAAAGAATATAACTCAAATACGGGGTGTATAATTTTGCCGGTGATTTGACACAAAGAAGATGGGCTGTAATCGCTCAATAAATAAACTTCTGGAGGCAATATTCTTTGCTTCCAGGATGGATAGTTTATGTATATTTTGCTTGCTCATTATTTATATGTTTCCCAATTAAATTACTTGAGCCGCAAAGGTTTAAATAAATATTGAGTTGTGCAATATTTTTTTATTTTTTTACATTCCATTCATTATTCCTTAACACCAGCAAAGCGAAATTTTAAGGCGCTTAAATCGCTAATTTTTAAGGCTTTCTGAAAGAGCCTTTTTCACGCTGGCTAGAAAAGGATATTTCTATTACATCAGCACTTAAACATTTAACTATTGTTGTTGTTAATTTGCTAAAAAAATAATTATGTCATTACTCTTTTCTCCCTATAATATAAAGTCTCTAACGCTTAGAAATAGAATAGTAGTCTCCCCTATGTGTCAGTATTCCGCTGAAGATGGCTTTGCCAATGATTGGCACCTGGTCCATCTTGGAAGCAGGGCTGTTGGTGGCGCTGCATTAATTATTCAGGAAGCCAGTGCGGTATCTCCGGAAGGAAGAATTTCTGCTGGTGATTTAGGGATCTGGAAGGATGAACACCTGGAGATGCTGCAGAAAATCAATTCATTTATCCACCAGCATGGCGCCATTGCAGGTATCCAGCTGGCCCATGCAGGCAGAAAAGCCAGCTCTACTCCACCATGGGAAGGTGGCAGGCAAATTACCAGCGGCCCTAATAGTTGGCAGACTGTAGCACCTAGTGCTATTCCTTTTCATGAAGGTGATGCGGCACCGCTTGCTTTAACCTTGGAAGGCATACAAAAAGTAAGCAGTGACTTTAAAGCCGCTGCCACTCGCGCATTAAGCGCTGGATATAAAGTTATCGAAATCCATGCCGCCCATGGTTATCTAATTCACCAGTTCCTTTCTCCGCTGAGTAACACCCGCACAGATGAATATGGCGGAAGCTTTGACAACCGCATCCGTCTGTTGATGGAGATTATAGACGGCGTGCAGCAAGTATGGCCGACTGAAAACCCTTTACTGGTTCGCATATCTGCTACAGATTGGGCTGAAGGGGGCTGGACCGCTGATGAAGCTGTAAAACTTGCTTCAATGTTAGTTGATAAAGGAGTAGCGCTTATTGACTGTTCTTCCGGCGGACTAGCAGCTCACCAACAAATACCTTTATCACCAGGCTACCAGGTGCAATTTGCAGAACGCATTAAAAAAGAAACAGGCATGCCTACAGGTGCAGTAGGTTTAATAACAGGTGCACAGCAGGCGGAAGAAATTCTGCAAAAAGGACAGGCAGATCTTATTTTTGTTGCCCGCGAGTTGTTAAGAGACCCCTACTTCCCACTTCATGCTGCGTTTGAGCTAGATGAAGAAGTGCAGTGGCCCCAACAATACGAAAGAGCTAAACCAAGAAAAAAGGTTAAACATTAATATTTAACAATCATTATACTACTGACGACATGAAAAGCATGAATGTGCCGTATTGTGTGTTTTTGACAGTGAATAAATGCTTAAAATATTAAACTAATTTCCCTTAATTTCGTTTTTCATTAAAACACAAAGTTATGTTCGATAAATTAATGGCCGCGCAACAAAAAGCGGAAGAGATAAAGAAAAGATTAGACACCGTTTCTGTTTACGGGGAAGTTGAAGGTGGTGCCATCAAAGTTACCGCTACAGCAAACAAAGCAATTACAGCTATTGAAATTCAGGAAGAGTTTTATAAACAAGCTGATAAAGAAGAATTGGAAGAACTGTTGTTAACAGCCATCAATAAAGCGCTGGTACAGGCAGATCAGGTAAGTGCTACTGAAATGCAGTCTGCAACTAAAGATATGCTGGGTGGCTTGGGTGGAATGTTTGGCGGTTAATTCAATTACATGAAATATACTTATTATGGACAATCGTGCTTCCTTTTAGAAGCCAATGGCATCAAATTTTTATTTGATCCTTTTATTACGCCAAATCCTTTAGCAAAGCATATAGACATCAGCACTATTGCTGCAGATTATATACTGGTAAGTCATGGGCATGGTGATCATGTGGCAGACTTAGTAACGTTAGCGAATCAAACGGGTGCTAAAGTAATTGCTATGGTAGAGGTAATCGGCTGGGCAGAAAGCCAGGGCGTGACCAATACCCACGGCATGAATTTCGGCAAGCAGAAGTTTGACTTCGGTACTTTGCGCATGGTGTGGGCAACACATTCCAGCTCTATGCCTGATGGCAGCTATGGTGGAAATCCTGCTGGTTTTGTATTGGAAACAGCAGGCATGGTCATTTATTTTGCTGGTGACACCTCACTTAACCTTGACATGAAATTATTGGCCGACCTGTATAAATTGAACTATGCCATTTTACCTATTGGCGGCAATTATACCATGGATGTTGATGATGCCTTGATTGCGACCGGTTACATCAACTGCGATAACGTGATTGGCGTTCATTACAATACTTTCCCGGTTATTGAAATTGATACCGAAGAGGCTATTGCCAAATTTAAAAGAGACAACAAACAATTATTATTACCCGCCATTGGCGAAACTATAGAATTATAAATACGATTGTCTCTATTTTTATCAATAAAAAAGCCCCCAAAATTCAAATTTCTGGGGGCTTTTTTATTGATCATGGTGTAACCTTAATGTGCTTCCAGCCAGTTCTCACCTTCTCCAATTTCTATTTCTATGGGTACTGTTGTTTTGATGGCTGTTTTCATACGGTGTGCAATGATCTCTTTCATTTCCGCAACCTCTGTCCGCAATACATCAAACACTAACTCATCATGCACCTGCATGGTCATTTTAGATTTCAAACCTCTGCTTTGCATGTCACTGTGAATGTTAATCATGGCCACTTTAATTAAGTCTGCTGCTGAACCCTGTATCGGTGCATTGATTGCATTTCGCTCGGCAAAACCTCTTACTGTTTGGTTAGCGGAGTTGATATCACGTAAATACCTTCTTCTGCCTAATATAGTTTGTACATAACCATTTTCACGGGCAAAGTTCATCGTATCTGTCATGTATCTTTTGATACCGGGATACTGCTCAAAATACTGTTCAATAATTGCCGCGGCTTCTTTACGTGGAATACCTAAATTTTGCGATAAACCAAAGGCCGACTGCCCATAGATGATACCAAAGTTAACTGCTTTGGCATTCCTGCGCTGGTCTGAAGTTACCTCTTCAATAGATAGGCCGTAAACTTTTGCTGCAGTGGCGGTATGGATATCGATGCCCTTACTGAAAGCATCCAACATATTTTCTTCTTTGCTGATTTCAGCGATAATGCGCAGCTCAATCTGCGAATAATCTGCCGAAAGTAAAACGTGATCTTTATCTCTTGGGATAAACGCTTTACGCACTTCCCTACCACGCTCTGTGCGGATAGGAATATTCTGTAGGTTAGGGTTATTAGAACTCAACCTTCCCGTGGCAGCAATCGCCTGGTTAAAGCTGGTATGCACCCTTCCTGTTTTAGGATTCACCAATAAAGGCAGGGCATCTACATAAGTAGATTTCAATTTCTGCAGCTGACGGAAGTCAAGAATATCTTTAACCACATCACTTTTACTCGCTAAGGCTAATAAAACATCCTCACCGGTTTGGTATTGCCCCGTTTTTGTTTTCTTCGCTTTCGGATCTAGCTGTAGTTTATCAAAAAGCACTTCACCTAATTGTTTGGGTGAGGCCAGGTTAAAAGTAACCCCACATTTATCAAATACATTCTGCTCATACCTTCTGATATCTGTTTCCAGCTCCTTAGAATAATTTTGCAGGGTTTCTACATCAATCTTTACCCCTTCTTTTTCAATGTCTGCCAAAACGTAGATCAATGGGTTTTCCACCTCAATGGCAAGTTGGTAGGCATTTAAATCTTTCAGCATGGGCTCAAATAAATTGGCCAGCTGCAAGGTTACATCTGCATCTTCCGCAGCATAATCTACCACTTTCTCTACTGGAACATCCCTCATGGTGCCTTGATTTTTACCTTTCGCACCAATTAAGGTAGTGATCGAAATTGGGCGATAGTTTAAATAATTTTCCGATAAGAGATCCATGTTATGGCGCGTATCCGGGTCAATTAAGTAATGAGCCAACATGGTATCGAACAACTTACCTTTCAAATGAATGCCATACCATTTCATCACCAAAATATCGTATTTAATGTTCTGGCCGATTTTAGCAATGTTCTCATTCTCAAGAACAGGTCTGAATTCATCAACCAGCTGTTGCGTCAACTGTTGGTCAGCAGGCAATGGAATATAATAACCTGTACCCGGTTGAATACAAAACGATAGACCTACCAGTTCGGCAAGGTTTGCATCTGTACCTGTTGTTTCTGTATCAAAAGAAATACTTTCCTGTGTTAACAGCAAAGTAATTAAAGCTTGTCTTTTTTCTGCCGTGTCCACCAGTTCATATTGGTGTTCAACATCAAGAATTGTTTTGGCCGTAGGTTGCTCGAACATTGATGGAGGCGCAACAAATACGGTCGATTTGTCTTGCGGTGTTTCTACAGGCTGACCGAAAAGATCTATTTGTTGAGATCCGTTACCCTCTGCACTGCCAATGCTAAAGTTTTCACCAAACACACGTTTACCCAGTGTTCTGAATTCTAACTCAGCAAAAAGCGGCTCTAACAACTCTTTACTCGGCTCTTCCAGTATCAATGTTTCTTCGTTAAATTCAACAGGGACATCCAGAATGATGGTTGCCAGTTTTTTGGAAACCATGCCCTGCTCAGCAAACATTTCTACATTTTCACGCTGCTTGCCTTTCAGCTCATGCGCATTGGCAATGACATTTTCTACAGATCCATATTGTTTAATCAGCAGTTTAGCGGTTTTCTCCCCTATACCCGGTATCCCCGGAATATTATCGACAGCATCACCCCATAAACCTAAAATATCAATAACCTGTTTAACGTTTTCAATCTCCCACTTCTCCAACACTTCTTTTACCCCAATAATTTCCATGGAATTACCCATTCTTGCTGGCTTGTAAATAAAGATGTTTTCTGAAACCAACTGTGCAAAATCTTTATCAGGCGTCATGCAATATACGGTAAAGCCCTTTTTCTCTGCTTCTTTTGCCAGGGTGCCAATAATATCATCTGCTTCAAAGCCATCTTTAGTGATCACGGGAATGTTAAAGCCCTCAATCAGCTTAAAAATATAAGGTAATGCAGCAGAAAGATCTTCAGGCATCGCTTGTCGGTGTGCTTTGTAGGCTTCAAAATCCGTATGACGCTCTGTAGGTGCTTCGGTATCAAAAACAACAGCTATATGGGTAGGATTTTCTTTCCGCAGCACTTCCATTAAAGTATTGGCAAAACCCATTACAGCAGAAGTATTGATGCCGGTAGAAGTAAATCTTGGGCTTTTACTTAAGGCGAAATGTGCTCTGTAAATGAGTGCCATGCCATCAAGAAGAAAAAGTTTTTTCATTGAATCTTTATTTATATTGTTGATAATGAAGCTTGCATTAATTTGATTGATATTTAGTCAGTTGTTAAATCATGCAGGTTTCATTGAATATTTATTTAATTTTAGCTGTGATGAAGCTTGCCGGGGCTGGTTTCATCATTGTTTATTTTATATGATTGGTGATGAAGCTTTCTGGGCTTTATGATTTCCAGAAGGTTTTTCATCAAAGTTAGTAATAGCGATTAATTCTGACCTTATTATCTTTATTTTTGTTCTAGTCATCAATTCCATTAATCTACGTTAGTCTATCAACCATGAAGTTATATCAAAAAGTTATCTTATTTGTTTTTTTCACCCTCATGAGCGCAACGGGTTTTGCGCAAGATGCCGTTATCATTACAGATGGTAATATTGTTAGAGGAACGATTAAAGGGGCCGACTTTGCCACCGTGCAGCTGCTGCTGGATGATCAAACAGTGCGGGTTTACAAAGCAAAAGACATCAAGGAGTTTTTATGGAACGGCGACACCTACAGCAGCAAACCTCTTTTGATTAAGAATAAAATGGAGTCACGCTTTTTTAAAGTGGAAGAAACTGGTGCCGTTAACCTTTATTCTATGGGAAGCACCTCAGCAGAAAAACCCAAAGAAAAAAGAATCCAGGTGAGGCCATCTGTGGGAGTTGGCATAGGATCCGGAGGTTATGGCGGTGTGGGCTTTGGCGGTGGAATTACCATCGGCGGTGGCAGGCGCAACAGCAATAAGCAAGAAGGAAAACAAACCGCCGTATTTTATATTGAAAAACCAGGCACCGGACCAATTCTTGAAGTTCCTATTGCTGGCCGCGCAGACAAAAGAATTGAACAGGTAAGAAATGTATTATTGCAGAAATTAGGCGATGATGAAGACCTTGCTGAACGCCTCAAAGAAGCAGAAGACTTTGACGCCAGAAATGTTCGTGCTTTTGTAAATGCCTATAATGCCATGCGCAAATAGGCTTTATTTACAGATACAATCGTTGAAATGATCGTTGACCATGCCTGTAGCTTGCATATGAGCATAACAAATAGTGGTACCGAAAAACTTAAAGCCCCTTTTCTTCATGTCTTTGCTGATGGCATCAGACAGTTCCGAACGTGCTGGCACCATGCCGGGGCCAGCAATATCATTGATCACTGGTTTTCTATCGGGCAAAAATCCCCACATGTAATTGGCAAAGGAGCCAAATTCCTGCTGCAACTTGATAAATAACTGTGCATTGCTAATAGCGGCCTTGATTTTAAGCCTGTTCCTGATGATGCCAGTATCATTCATCAAGCGTTCCACATCATCTTCATTGAATGCCGCTACTTGCTGCACTTCAAAATCTGCGAATGCTTTGCGATAGCCCTCGCGGCGCCGTAAAATGGTAATCCAGCTCAACCCTGCCTGGGCACCTTCAAGAATTAAAAATTCAAATAGAATTTTATCATCCTCCACAGGCTTTCCCCATTCCTCATCATGGTATTTAACATATAAAGGATCTGTACCGCACCAGGAGCAGCGTTCAAGCAATTCTGCCATTATGAAGCATTTAATTCATCCCAATATTCTACAGCGCGGCGGTAATGAGGAATAACGATAGAGCCCCCTACAAGGTTTGCTATCATAAACACTTCATTAATTTCTGCCTGGTTGACGCCTTCATGAAAACATTTTTCCAAATGGTATTTGATGCAATCATCGCAACGCAAAACCATAGAGGCAACCAAACCCAGCATTTCCTTGGTTTTCACATTTAAGGCACCCTCTGCATAAGTGGTAGTATCCAAAGCAAAAAACCTTTTGATATTGGTATTGGAGGTTTCCATAATTCTATCGTTCATCTTACTGCGATAGTCGTTAAATTCTTCTACTAATTTTCCCATTGAAAAAGGGTTATGTTGGTTAAGATATACGTTAATTTGATTACTATAGTTCAGTTAGAGGATCCCAAAAATGCACTTTAAAGTTTTGCACTTTATCATTCTTTACAAGCAAGCCTTCACTTTCCAGTAAGTCTGCCATCCTTTCAGGTGGGTCAAAGTGAAACTTGCCTGTCAACAAACCGCTGCTGTTCACCACCCGATGTGCTGGAACCGGCGGATGCACCGTACCAGCATAGCGCATAGCAAAACCAACCATTCGCGAAGATCCACCAGCACCCAGGCTTTTGGCTATGGCACCATAAGAGGTTACCCTGCCCCTGGGGATGAGTTTTACCACTTCAAAGACCTGTTCGTAAAATGTCTGCTCCATCTTCAAGCTGTAAATAAATAATCCGGCACCCTTATCAATAATTCTTATCTTAAACTAAAGAGAACTGAATATAGTTAATGTTTTTATCATGCTTCAGGTAAATTCTTTCATAATGGGTTTTGATGGAAAGCACCTCATCATAATACTCAGAAAGATAAAGCTGCGTGGTTTGCTTGTAACAAGGTAAACCTAACTCTTCAACTTTCTCAACGGTGTAATTGTACAAACCATCGTTGTCGGTTTTTAGATTAATAAAAGCACCCGGCTTCAAAAACGTTTTATACTTATTCAAGAAACCCGGAAAAGTTAAGCGCTTTTTCTCTCTGCTGTCCTGAGGCTGTGGATCTGGAAAAGTAATCCAGATTTCGTCCACTTCATTCTCTCCAAAATATTCTACAATATCTTCAATCTGTATCCTTAAGAAAGCAAGGTTAGCAATGCCTTCATCTACCCCTGTACGTGCACCACGCCAAATTCTGTTACCTTTAAGGTCTATGCCGATAAAGTTTTTCTCTGGAAATAACTTAGCCAGACCTACAGAATATTCTCCTTTGCCACAAGCCAGCTCCAATACAATAGGGTTGTTATTTTTAAAATGCTGCGCTGCCCATTGACCACGAAGTGCTTTCCCTTCTTCCATTTGGTAAACGTTCGCAAATGTATCAATCTCTGTAAACTTTCTTAATTTGTCCTTACCCACTATTTTATACTTTTTTGTGCAAAAATACAATTAAATATCTTCATAGATAGGTTCGTTTCTATTTCGTACTTTTGTTTGCAAAACAGATATACATTGGAAAAAAATTCAAAAATTTACGTTGCTGGTCACCGTGGAATGGTGGGCTCAGCTATTTACCGCAAATTACAAAAGGAAGGTTATACTAACCTGGTTACCAGGGTATCCTCAGAACTAGATTTAAGAGATCAGAATGCAGTCGCTGCTTTCTTTACAGAAGAAAAACCAGAATATGTGTTTTTAGCAGCAGCCAAAGTTGGCGGTATTGTGGCTAATAACACCTACCGTGCCGACTTCCTTTATGAAAACCTTTGTATACAAAATAACGTTATCCACCAGTCGCATTTACATGGGGTTAAAAAGTTAATGTTTTTAGGCTCCAGCTGCATTTATCCAAAGTTAGCGCCACAGCCATTAAAAGAAGAATACCTGTTAACAGGCTTACTTGAAGAAACCAATGAGCCTTATGCCATTGCTAAAATTGCAGGTATAAAAATGTGTGATGCTTACCGTGCACAATACAACTGTAACTTCATTTCTGTAATGCCCACTAACCTTTATGGTTATAACGATAATTACCACCCTCAAAACTCTCACGTTCTACCAGCCTTGATTCGTAAATTTCATGAAGCAAAGGAAAATGGAAGTGCAGAAGTTACCATTTGGGGATCAGGCTCACCAATGCGTGAATTCTTATTTGCTGATGACTTAGCTGATGCTTGTTATTACCTGATGGAGAATTACAATGATGACAACCTGGTTAATATTGGTACTGGTGAAGATTTAACCATCAAAGACCTTGCTTTATTGATTAAAAAGATTGTAGGCTTTGAAGGCGAATTAACTTTCGATAGCAGCAAACCAGATGGGACACCACGTAAACTAATGGATGTTTCAAAACTACACGGCCTGGGTTGGAAACATAAAGTAAATCTTGAAGAAGGAATTGCCCTTGCTTACCAGGACTTTTTACAAAAACACTTAGTTTAAAGCCTATGACGCTGGTTCAACTGGAATACATTGTTGCTGTAGACACCTATAGAAGTTTTGTAGGTGCTGCAGAAAAATGTTTTGTTACCCAGCCCACTTTAAGTATGCAGGTGCAGAAACTGGAAGAAATGCTGAATGTTAAACTCTTTGACCGCAGCAGGCAACCGGTAACACCCACAGAAATAGGTGCGCAAATTATTGAACAGGCAAGAATCGTTCTTCAGGAAAGTCAGAAGATAAAAGAGATCATCAACAACCAACAGCAGGATATTGCTGGTGAACTTCGTGTGGGCATTATTCCTACACTCGCACCTTACTTGTTACCGCAGGTAATTGCCTCCATGATGGAAAAATTTCCCGCGTTGAAACTCTTGATTTGGGAATATACCACTGAAGACATCATTCACCATCTTAAAACCGGAGTATTAGACTGTGGCCTGCTGGCTACTCCTCTTATTGATGAATCAATTCTGGAAGACCCTCTGTTTTATGAAAACTTTGTTACCTATATCAGTAAGAACAGCAAACTCTTTAAAAAGAAAACCATAGATCCGGAAGACCTGGAGTCAGAGAACATCTGGCTATTGAATGAAAGACACTGTATGCGTTCTCAGGTACTTAATATCTGCAGATCCACACAAGAAAACAGGATGCAGGGACTCACCTATAATACAGGCAGCGTGGAGACCTTAATAAAAATGGTTGACCTCAATAATGGAGCAACCATTATACCGGAACTTGCTTTAGCAGAACTGAGCAATAAGCAGCTGAGCAAAATAAGGAACTTTAAATCTCCTGAACCTGTAAGGGAAATCAGCCTGGTTACCCATAAAAACTTTATCAAAAAGCGGATGTTGAACGCTTTTAAGGATGAAATTCTCGAAGTAGTGCCTAAGACCATGAAGACCAAAAAGAAAAAAGATATTATCGGTATATAAATGCAAAGGAAACCGCCTCTTCCCTCACCGGAAGAGGCGGTTTTTTGTTATCTTGCTTTTACAAACACCCTAGATGAAGCGTCTTTTAAATATTTATGCAGCAGTAGTTGTCTTTCTGGCTTACACCATGATTTTTGGTTTCCGCAAATCTTTTACCGTTGCCACCTTTGACGGCATCATGATTGCCGGTTATAGCTATAAAACCATCCTGGTGATCTCACAGGTATTGGGCTATATGCTGGCTAAATTCTATGGCATCAAATACATTTCAGAACTTAAACGCAGCGGCCGCGGCACCATTATTCTTATTTTAACAGGTATCTCCTGGTTAAGCTGGTTATTCTTTGCCATAGTGCCCTTACCCTATAACATTGTGTTCCTTTTTATCAATGGCTTTCCACTAGGCATGCTTTGGGGCGTTGTATTCTCTTATATTGAAGGCAGGCGCAGCACAGACTTTATTGGGGCCACCCTGGCCGTCAGCTTCATCTTTGCATCAGGCTTTGTTCGTTCTGCCGGTGGATGGCTGATGATGACATTTCACCTTTCCGAATTCTGGGTTCCCTTTTATACAGGACTTTTATTTGCGGCACCACTGCTGCTTTTTGTGTACCTGATGGAGAAAATTCCAGCGCCTGTTGAAGCAGATATTGCCGCCCGCATGGAACGTACCCCCATGACTGCAGCACAAAGAAGGATCTTCTTAAAGCGATTTTTACCCGGACTAGCAGCTTGTATCCTCATTTATACTTTCGCCACTATTTTCAGAGACATCCGTGATAACTTTGGCGCAGAAATGTGGAAAGAAATGGGCTTCTTTAACCAGCCAGCTATTTTCAGTAAAACAGAAACGCCCATTACGCTGATCATCCTGGTGCTGATTGGCAGCATGGTCATGATCCGCAATAACTTTAAAGCCCTCATGCTTGCCCATGTTTTTATTGCCCTGGGTTTCATCCTCGCAGGGCTGTCAACGCTTGCATTTATAAATGGTCAGCTTGCACCATTATGGTGGATGACCCTGGTAGGCTTAGGCTTATACATGGTTTATATCCCCTTTAATGCCGTATTTTTTGAGCGGCTGATTGCAACCTTCAGGTATGCCGGCAATGTTGGTTTTTTAATATACCTGGCCGATTCTTTCGGTTACATTGGCAGTGTGGGCGTGTTGTTCTCTAAAGAAATATTCAAGGTGCAGTTGAACTGGGTTTCCTTCTTTTCTAACAGTGTCATCTGGCTTTCGGTATTAGGCTTAATGCTCACCTTGTTTTCAGCCTTTTATTTCAGGTTGAAATATAAAAGTGCAGAACCAAAAAAGCCTGCTTTCCTCGAGGAAAAACAGGCTTTTCTTAAATATTAACGCTTAAAGATTAAGCAGTTGCTTTTTTAAAACGTTCTGCAACAGCATCCCAGTTTACTACATTCCAGAATGCAGCGATATAATCAGGACGTCTGTTTTGATATTTTAAATAATAAGCATGTTCCCATACATCCATTCCTAAAATAGGTGTGCCTTTTACTTCAGCAACATTCATTAAAGGATTATCTTGGTTTGGCGTAGAAGAAACGATAAGTTTACCATCAGCACCAACACTTAACCAAGCCCATCCAGAACCAAAACGCGTTGCACCAGCTTCAGCAAATTTAGTTTTGAAATCAGCGAAAGAACCAAAAGCAGCATTGATTGCCTCAGCTAATGCGCCTGTAGGCTCACCACCTTTGTTTGGGCCAATAACATCCCAAAATAAAGAGTGATTGAAGTGACCACCACCATTGTTTCTAACAGCAGCAGGAAACTTATCGATATTTTTAATGATATCTTCCAGGCTTTGTGTAGCTTCTGGTTTTCCTTCTAAAGCTTTGTTTAGATTGGTAACATATGCCTGGTGATGTTTATCATGGTGGATTTCCATGGTTTGTTTATCGATATGCGGTTCTAATGCATCTGTTGCGTAAGGTAACGCAGGTAATTCAAAAGCCATAATATGATGATTTAAGTTTTAAATAATTATCAGACAAATATAACATACAATAGTTAACTTTTGTTCAATGCTATGTAAGATTAACCACGTTTACTGGCGAAAAAGCGTGTCATCAGCGCCCCGCATTCTTGTGCTAGCACCCCTTGTTTTAAAATAGTTTTCGGATGAAGCAAATGCATCCCTTTACTGATAAATCCTCTCTTTTCTTCTCTTGCACCAAAAACAATCTTGCCAATCTGCATCCAATAGCTGGCACCGGCACACATTACGCAAGGTTCTATAGTTACATAGAGGGTGCATTCCTTAAGGTATTTGCCCCCTAAAGTCTGACTAGCCGCTGTAAAAGCCTGCATTTCTGCATGTGCCGTTACATCGTTGAGCTGCTCCGTTAAATTATATCCCTTGCCCACTATTTTCCCTTTACAAACAACTATGGCACCAATAGGAACTTCATCCGCATCATAAGCCTTTTGCGCCTCCTGTAAGGCCAGTCGCATGTAATGCTCATCTTCCTGAGCAGGATTTTCTTCTCCTGTAAAATTAAAATACATGTAAATCTTTTTACGGCCCTTAGGCTATTCATTCTATTAACCTTGTAAAAATACTGGTCTTAAGCCTACAATCCTAATTTCAATAAGCAGATGAGTTCAGCTGGTTTTTTTTACCTTTGCCTCATGATTGATGTAATACTCAAAAAAGGCAAAGAAAAAGCTGCCCTGCAACGCCACCCCTGGATGTTTTCAGGTGCTATTGACAAGGTTAAAGGAAGTCCTGTAAATGGTGAAGTGGTAGTAGTGAGAGCGGCTGATAAAGAATTCTTAGCCTATGGCTATTACAATGCGCAATCCAGGGTTGCCGTTAGGTTATTGGAATGGGATGAAAGCAAGATTATTGATAAAGAATGGTACCACCTGAAGATCAAAAATGCCATTGCCGCCCGTCGCCATGTTTTAAAAGACGGAAACACCAACACTTGTCGCCTCATTTTCAGTGAAGCTGATTTCCTTCCTGGTTTAATTGTTGACCAGTATGCAGACTTTTTATCCCTGCAGATTTTAAGTGCAGGCATGGAAACTATTAAAGAAGACATTATTGCCATCTTAAAAGAAGAACTGCAGCCAAAAGGTATTTTTGACAAAAGTGATTCCAGTGCCAGAACACATGAAAACCTGGAAATGGCACAAGGTTTACTTTGGGGTGAAATGCCACCAGAATTTATTGAAGTTAAAGAAAATGGTATCCTTTACCATATCAATATTGCCGAAGGACAGAAGTCTGGCTTTTACTGCGATCAAAGAGATAACAGAAGGCTTTTGGCAGACTATGCTGAAGGTAAACATGTATTAGATTGCTTTAGCTACAGTGGCGGTTTTTCTTTAAACAGCTTAAGCAAAGGTGCCAGTCATGTAACCAGCGTTGACAGCTCTGCATTAGCCATAGAAACACTTAAACATAATGTTAAGTTAAACGGCTATAATGAAGATCGCCAGACCAGCATCCAATCTGATGTAAACAAGCAATTGCGGATCTTTAAAGAAGAAGACAAGAAGTTTGACATCATTGTTTTAGATCCACCAAAATACGCGCCATCAAGATCAGCCTTAGACCGTGCAGCACGTGCCTATAAAGATTTGAACCGCCTTGCCATGCATTTATTGGAACCAGGAGGTTTATTGGCTACTTTCTCTTGTTCAGGAGCGGTAGACATAGATACCTTTAAGCAAATCATTGCCTGGGCCGCATTAGATGCAGGTAAAGAAGTTCAAATCATTCAACAGTTTTGCCAGCCGGAAGATCACCCGGTGCGTATCTCCTTCTCTGAAGGAGAATATTTAAAAGGATTGTTACTTAGGGTTTTATAACCCTATTTATACCTCATCCGAAGGCAGCTGATCGTATTCACCCTTAAAAGCGTAGTAGCCAAAAATAACAAGGCCTGCGCTGATGGGGATAAAAATGAACAGGATGATGCCCCATTGCAGGGCAGTATTCGTTTGGTCTACGCCTGGGGCAGCAAGCCCTATTTTCTCCAGGGCTTGCATAAATAAAAAGATAATAGATGCCGGACCGAGCAGCATCCAAAAAAGTCCGAGTGTCTTTTTTAAGTTGTTCATGGTGCTTAAATTTTTTCAGTTTCGTTAATCAGTGTTGCAGGGTTGGCATGATCATGCTCCTCCTCACCGTGATCTGGTTTTTGGTTAGATAAGTAAATAGCACCAATCAGGAAGCCTAAGGCAGCAATGCCAATAGGATACCATAATCCTGCTAAAGGATCAGCACCGGCAAAACTGGCAATCAGCGTTGCTATAAAGGGCACCAGACCACCAAAAACACCGTTCCCTACATGGTAAGGCAGAGACATGGAAGTATACCTTATTTTTGTTGGAAAGAGCTCTACAAGGAAAGCAGCAATAGGTCCGTAAACCATAGTCACCAATAAAATCTGGAAAAAGATCAATCCTACAAATTTCCAGAAAACCCCAGTGCTCAATATTTTATCTTTATAAACAGTGGATGCTGCTACAGCAGCTTTTCCTGACTCATCAAATTGCGCAGCCGTTTCTACCTTGGTAAATGACGCACCACTTAACAAGGTTACCCTGGAGCTGGTTGTTACCAGGCTGTCTGTACTGTTAAGAATGGCAGTACGTGTAACCACAGGCGCGCTCACTTCCTTGATATCTTGTTGGGTAACCCGACTCACATCGGTATCATCCATAAAAACCTGGTAAATGGGCCTGTAAAAGATGACACCTAAAAGCATACCTGTCAGCATGATCCATTTACGACCAATGCGGTCGCTCCATGCACCAAAAATAACGAAGAATGGTGTGGCAAATGCAATGCCCCATAACAGGATATAACGAGAATCGTTAAAATCTACCTTACAGGTATTTTCAAGGAAAGACTGTGCATAGAATTGTCCGGTATACCAGATAACCCCCTGCCCCATGGTAGCACCAAATAAGGCAAGCAGCACCATTTTGAAGTTTCCTTTTTTGCTGAAACTTTCTTTTAAAGGGTTTTTAGATACTTTACCTTCTGCTTTTAATTTGGAAAACATAGGTGATTCATGCATCTTTAAGCGGATGTAAATGGAAACACCCACCAGTAGAATAGATAATAAAAAGGGCACTCTCCATCCCCAGGAAGCGAAATCTTCGGCACCTAAAAGGTTTTTGGTGACTACAATAATGCCTAATGAAAGGAAAAGGCCACCAGTAGCTGTGGTTTGGATCCAGCTGGTAAAAAAGCCACGTTTATTGGCCGGTGCATGTTCTGCAACATAGGTTGCCGCACCACCATATTCGCCCCCCAGGGCAAGACCCTGCACTAAGCGCAAAATTAAAACTAAAATTGGTGCTGCATAGCCTATCGTTGAATAGGAAGGGATAAGGCCAATTAAAAAGGTAGAGCCACCCATTAACACCAGGGTGAGCAGAAAGGTGTGTTTACGGCCAATCAGGTCTCCAAGGCGGCCAAAAACAAGGGCGCCAAAGGGCCTGACAATAAAACCGGCGGCAAAGATGGCCAGGGTGTTAATTAAGGCTGATGCACCTGCATCAGCCGGGAACAGTTGTGATCCAATGATGGTGGCAAGACTTCCAAAAATGTAAAAATCGTACCATTCTATCAGTGTCCCCAGCGAGGAGGCACCAATAACTTTAAAAATGCTGTTGGTTTTAGGTTCAGTACTCATGTATTGTAGCGAGATATTTGGTTTCTACAAATAAAGCTACAATTAATTACGAGTTTATAACTCTTCTTTGAAATATACTTTGTAAAAATTCATAGATTTATCATCATCAAAGCCTTTTTCAATTAAATCCTTGTTACCATGGATGTAAATATGAAAGTTCTTGTCTAATTTGATGATGCTTTTAAAAGCGCGGCTTTGTTTTTTTACTGCAGCCTCAGAAATGTCGAAGCTATCGGCAATAGTGGTATCAAATTCATCTTCATAGCTCTTTTTAAAGTTCTTGAAAGACTCAATTCCATCGGCGTTGGCAATTACTTCATTGGCAAACTCATCAATATCAAAGCTTTCTTTTTCTTTGAAGTACTTCATCGATTTGTTCAACAGATCAATTTTATCTGCTTTAGAGATCTCAAAGTCTTCATCGAGTTTTTGGGTAACGAAATTCTTGTAAACCCCCAATACATTATTAGTTTGATTATAGTTGTCGTTCCTGATTTTAAGTTTCAGAAATTCATCTTTCCAATAAACAGCTTCTGTGCTGCGGTTGGTTTGATCGATTACCGCTACTTTATAGCCTTCTTCTTTTTCTGTATTGATAATCAGACAGCCTTTATCAAGCTTGCTGATGTTGATTGCTTCCTGCTCATAGCTCACGTTAAAGCCACTATTTTCAGGGTAAACCTTTAAATAGGTCTCTTTATTTTCTGATTTAAAGATCCCGATGGCATCATGCACTTCGCCTTCAATTTGTACATTTTCAAAATAGGCCACATAGAGTTCCCCTGATTTAATTTTCGGGTGACTGGAAATTTCATAAAGGTATTTAGCCAGCTGCTGACTGTTTTCGTGGAAGCTGCCTCCTTTTTCAAAAATAGCTTCGGCAAAGTGGTAGACCTCGTTCAGGTTTAAATCATCATTGGGATGAAAGAAACGGTAAATTTCATTTACCTTTAAATACGGGCTTAAAAAGTATTGCAAAAGCAGTTCTTTAAGCTGTTCGTCCTGGATCACAAGGGATTGGTCGGAGAGCACATAAAACTCATCTTCAGCTTTATTGCCTATTCTATGTATGGAAAGTTCAGCCAGAGAGGCTTCAAAAAATGAAATCATAAAGTACTTTTGCCGTTAATGGAAGGCAAAAGTACTTTTAGTAATTGAATAGCGCCAATAAAATTAGCCCTTATTTTCTCTGGGTGTATCTCTTAATACCAATGGGTCTTTGCTCTTCTTTTTCATTTTCAAGTTGAGCATCTCTACTAAAATAGAGAAAGCCATGGCAAAATAGATATATCCTTTTGGTATGTGCTGGTCAAAGCCCTCTGCTAACAGCGAAACCCCAATCAACAATAAAAACGATAGGGCAAGCATTTTAACCGT
>NZ_JAZQPU010000379.1:0-2342 GCF_045628745.1 Pedobacter sp. | reverse complement strand
TTATCAACTCCTTGGCTCACAGAACGACATGGCTACGATCCGACTTTCTAGTACACTTAGTTGGTATTTTCTGATTTCAGCTACGGTCTCAGGAGATGTGGCTTGTTCATTTTTCGTGCAGGCGTTCATTGCTCCCAAGATTGTCAGCACAGTTAGGGTGGTAAAAAAATGTTTCTTCATTGTTAGTTCGGCCTTTTGTCTAACGAAAATAGATCATATATTATGATTGTATTGTAGTCTAAGTTGGTGTTTATCTTTGTGTTACCTTTAGGTTAAAAGTGGTAAATAAATCGATAGACTAAAGCTTAAAAGGAAGATAATGGGTAGAAAAAAGAAAAGCACCTACATTATCTATATGTAAGTGCTTCATAATCGGAGTGGAGAATAGCGGAGTCGAACCGCTGACCTCTTGCCTGCCAGGCAAGCGCTCTAGCCAGCTGAGCTAATCCCCCGTAGTGGGGCAAAAGTAATTAAAAGTTTCACTTGTGCAAACTTAATGTTGAAAAAGATGAATAAAAGTGTGCAAAGGCAGTATTAACACTTTTATATCTAGATAATTAAAGAAAAAATTTTAATGCACAACGCTAAGATTTATTTCACCAAAATTCTGATTCCCTAACAGTGATGCTATTTTTTGCGAAAACCTGTGATAATTATAGGATATCGAGCCGCAAAAAACCTAGTTATGATAAACATTAAAACACCTACACCCTAGTGATAATAATGCGATTCCTCCTTCACCGTTAGTTTTAGAATTTATACTAACCGGAGAACAACTATTTGTACTGAAATGCACATGATTTAAACGGTGTAAATTGAACTGTATCAACCTTGGCTTAACCATTTTGCTTAATTCTATCTTCAAAATACAATTAACAGTTACTTATCCAGGCTAAAAAATGAGGGTGGTTTAAATAGTCCTGCTAGAGGTATTTACGAACTTCAAGGTAAACATCTATTTCAACCACAACTGTCATCCGCTATAACAAAAATATACGGCCGAATTAGCAAGGGCTTTCCATATATTAGGTTCTGTATTTGGGATACTTCTTGGCTTAACGAATTCATGCTACACCAGCCATTCAAATACTTTATAGTTATCGAAGTTGAAAAAGATGCCTCAGCTTCCGTTTTCAACTTTATAAATGAATATTCTAAAAATGTTTTCCTAAATCCCGATCCGGAAATTTTTGACAGATATATAAACAATGCAGACAAAGTTATTATAGTTAAAAATCTGGTATCTGAAGCTCCGTTGATGGAAGTGGGTAAAATAACCATCCCAACTTTTGAAAAACTTTTAGTTGATATGCTCATTGACTTTGCTCTTTTTTCATCTCAACAAAATGAGCTAGATTTTATAGTTAAAACAGTATCAAAGAAGTATTCTTTAAATAAATTAAAAATGAAGCGCTATGCCATCAGAAGAAACAGAGAATCAAAACTAGAAGAATTAATGAGTATAAGTTTGGCATAATAAGTTCATTTATGCCAAACTTATATTACCCATGATTGATAAAAAATCACATACAAGTGAATAGATTACTGACTTAAGAGCCGATTAACAATCACAATCAACTCAAATTTAATAAAAAAATGAGCCGATTATCTGATATAATCGGCTCATTGTTAAATATTTTATAAATTACGGCAAGGTAAAATTGAATCCTGACTGCTCACAAAAACACCCTTATTTCAAATAGCCCCCATTTTTCAATAGCTCCACCCAAATTTGGTAACCTGATGGAAGCAAATGCAAACCGTCCATAGTTAAACTTGCCGTTAAACGATTCTCTTCATCTAAAAATGCAGGATAAAGATCAATCACGGTTACTTTTTTAGCCTTCAAATTTCTGATTTCCCTGTTTAACCATAAAATATGCTCATCCTTGCCATAATGGCTTTTGAATTTCTGGAAAGAGCTGTTTACCGGCAACAGTGTATAGAAATAAATCGATGTTTTAGGAGAGCCTTTCCTCACCCTATTCACAATTCTTTTGTAATTAGAAAGGATGGCACTATCAGGAATATTCTTGGAGATATCATTAATGCCGATCAGCACAAACAATTTTGCTGGTTTGCCGTCAATCACTTCCTGCAAACGATCCAGCACACCATATGTGATATCACCAGAAATACCCCTGTTGATGGCATTTGGAAGGCCCAATAATTTTGCCCAGTTGCCACCAGCGGTAATGCTGTTTCCTAAAAACACGAAGTCTTTTTTAGTGATGGGTTTCTGCTTAAACTCAGCAACTTTAGCCTGGTAATTCCCTGGCCTGGAAGTACTGTCGTAACCGATGGTTTGTGCACCAACCTGTAAAGAGGTCAACATTAACGCT